>CAMONN010000107.1 GCA_946620645.1 uncultured Clostridia bacterium | reverse complement strand
CTTTCCGGCGGACGTGTGTTCGGTTAATGTTTCTTCAGCCCCGCGTTTTCCACATTCCAGAGCCGGTCATAGTCAAAGCCTGTGATCTTTTCAAGGGTCTCCCGCTCTTCCTGAGTCGCCTCGCCGGGTTCGCTCCCCTTCCGGCGGGCGATTTCTTCCTGTACGAGGCGAAACTCCTTCCCGGTGATGGGGAAGAACAGGTCCACTACGATCAGCAGGACCGTCAGAATCGCCGGTGCCAGAATGAAGATCAGGCCGATGCCCCTCTGGGTGGCGGCAGCCTGCCGGGCGCCGGAGCTGGCCAGCACCTCGTCATAGCCCACCGCCGCCAGCAGGAAGCCGATGGCCGCGGCGGAAAAGCCGGAGGAAATCTTGCGCACGAAGGTCGCCATGCTGGAAACGATGCCGGGGCGGCGGATGGAGGTGATGAGCTCGTCCACATCGGTCATATCCGCCATTACCGCGAAAATTCCGGTCAGGGAGCCGGCGTTGCCGAAGCCCACCAGCGCCGTGAGAGCAAGGATGGGAATCAGCGGGGCGCCCTCATGGGAGAAGGCCAGCAGCCCCAGAATGCCGGCCAGGCGGATCGGACCGCCGATAAGGATGGCCATCTTTTTCGAGGAGCGGCTCATGACCGGGCCGAAGACCGCCATCCCGACAAGCTGCGAGATCATCAGTGCCGCCATGATATAGGTGAAGTAGCCGTTGCCGTAGGCGTTGAGCACGTCATCCACATAGTACACCGCCATGCCCGAGACGAAGTCCATGCCCATCTGGCCGAACAGGTACAGCCCCAGGAACAGCAGGTATGAGCGGTTGCGGAAGACGCTGGCGGCCTGAGGGAAGCTCTCCTTCAGGGAGCTGCGGACGGGCTCCTTCTGCTTCTCCCAGGTGCCGAAAAAGACCGTGATGGAGGTAATGAAAAACAGCACGCCGAACAGCAGTGCGCAGCGCATGTAGGCCGCCGGGTCCCGGTTGTCCCGGATCATGAAGGTCGGGACCAAACCGCAGACCATGGCACCCAGGGTGGACCAGACCATGCGCATGTTGGAAAACTTCGCCCGCATGGTGTAATCGTCCATCATATCCGGAAGCAGCCCGCTGTAGGGGACGCACAGCACGGTGAAGCCGGTGCTGAAGAGGCAGTACATGACGATGTAGAAAATGTACATAACCGTCACGGAGTTCGTGGGAATCTTCATCCACATGAGCACAAAGGTAATGGCCGAGAGAAAACTGCCGATGAGAATGTAAAAGCGCTTGGGCCCGAACCGGGACCGGGTGCGGTCGGTGATGTTGCCCATGATGGGGTCGGTGATGGCGTCCCAGATCTTACCGACCATGGGAATGGTGCCCGCCAGCGCGGGGGGCATGCCCAGGGCCTTGGTAAGGAACACGGCGAAGAAGGAGTTGATGATGACAAAGCATCCTCCCCCAAAGAACTCGCCCATGCCGTACATGACTCTGCTCAGGAAACCGTAGTTGGGTTTTCTTCCGCTGATCTGGCTTTCCATTCGGAAACCTCCTCCGTGAGTTTTTGTTGAAATCTGACAGCCACATTGTAACCCTAGGCTGGGGGAATTTCAAGCGTTCAGGGGCGCAGTCTTCAGGATTGTCCTCCCCTGCCGTCTGCAAAAACGACGTACCGCAATCCGGTCAGGCCGCGGTACGTCGTTTTCCTGTTTAATTCGGTCAGATCCCGGCGAAGACGCGCATGGCATTTTCGACATCTGCACTCATGGCCCTTTCAGCGGCCAAAGCCAGATCGTGGAAGAAGAGCACGCCCTCCTCCTTTGCCAGCAGCTCCCTGACGGCGCCGGCGCCCGCCTTGGACATGTAGCTGTAGTAGTTGATCTTCCGCAGGCCGCTGGCGATGCCGGCCCGGTAGTCCCCGGGGCTCACACCGGAGCCGCCGTGCATCACCAGGGGCAGGCCGGTCTTTTCAGCAATGACCTTCACACGTTCCAGATCCAGGACCGGCTTGGACTTATAGATGCCGTGGGCCGTGCCGAAGCTGGGGGCCAGGGCGTCGATGCCGGTCTCCCGGCAGAAGCGGACAGCCTGGTCGGGATCGGTGTAGACCGGGCCGGCGGCGTTCGCCGCGCCGCCCTCCCGGGAGGGCAGGGCGCCCAGCTCCGCTTCCACGCCGCAGTTGAATTCTTTCGCCATCGCCACAGCCTTCTTCGTGTTGGCCAGGTTCTCCTCATAGGGCAGGGTGCTGCCGTCATACATCACGCCGGTGAAGCCGATCTCCAGCGCCCGCCGCATATAGTCCAGGGTCTCGCCGTGATCCAGATGGACACACACCGGCACCCTGGCCGTCTTCGCCGCCTGCACCATCACAGGGCCGATCCCGGACAAGGGCGAGAACGCCTCGTGCAGCTGCGCATGGGCGATGATCACAGGGACGTTCAGCCTTTCCGCTGCGGCGATTACCGCGTTGATGCACTCCAGATTGGGCGTATTGAAAGCGCCCACCGCGCATTTCTTTTCTTCTGCAAG
>CAMONN010000106.1 GCA_946620645.1 uncultured Clostridia bacterium | reverse complement strand
AATCGTCCTGGTGGAGATAAGCGGGATCGAACCGCTGACCTCTTGAATGCCATTCGCCACGATTTCCAGGAAAACGCTGGCCGGGCGGGCTTCCGGTCTGCAATAGCGCAGTCGTGGCTGTTGAAAACCCGGTCGAAAGTGTCGGCCACGTAAGTATATACTTAAGTATATCAGAGCTGGTCCGTGATGGCCCGGAGATCCTCCAGGGGGACGTCCTGATACTCCCGCAGCTGCTCCGTGGAGGTATGCCCGATCAGGGCCAGCTTGTCAGCATCGGCGCCCCGGGTGCGCTTCAGGAGGGTGGCGAAGGTATGCCGGCAGGAGTGCGGCGTCAGGCGGTGCCTCCCCTGCTCGTCCACCGGGTTCCGGATCTTCAGACGCTCCAGGAGCTCATAGAAGAGCGCCCTGTAATCGCTCAGGCTTAACGCGGCGCCGGCCCGGCCGAAGATATACCCATCCCCCGCCAGATCGCGCAGGACAGCGACGTGCTGCGCGATTTTAGGCGAGACGGTGACGGTGCGCCCCTTCCCTGCTTCGGTTTTGATTCCGCCCACGAAGCAGCCCCGGGTCTCGTTATAATCGGCGGCGGTGAGCTGCAGCAGGGCCGTGGGCCGGAAGCCCAGATAACAGTGACAGAGGACGATCCGGGCCACCACGTCCCCGCCCTCGGCAGCTGCCCGCACCAGATCCAGCTCGGCCAGAGAGAGGCCGGGCTTTTTGCTGCTCTCACCCGGGTCCGTGATCCGGAGAAACTGGGCGAGGTTCCGGTCCTTCGGCACGGCGTCCCGGGGGATCCCGTACTTGTACACCAGGCCCAGGGCGGCCCGGGCGTTTTCCCTGGTGCGGCGGCCGGCATCGGAATCGTCCAGACAGTCCTGCAGGTCGTCCACGTCCAGATCCTCCATGGCGACATTCCACAGCGGAGCGAAGAGGCGGAAGCCGGACCGGTAACAGTTCATGGTGCTGCGGCTTTTCTGGTGGGTGGGCTCCCACTGGTCGTATAATTCCTTCAGGGTGACGGCCGTCTTCTTCCTCTGGGTGGCGGTCCCCTGCTTCGGCCGCCGGTCCGCAGCCGTCAGGAACGGCAGCGCAGCGAGGGCGTCCTTCCGGGTGGAAAACTGGCGGGAGACCGTGCGCCGGCGCTTCCTGGGCACCGCGTCCGGCGGAGCATCCGGAGGCAGCGGATCCAGCACCCACCCCACCGTCTTGACGGCGGCCCACTTTCCACTGCTGAGCTTGTAAACCGAGCCGAGGCCATTGCCCCGGCTTTTTGTTTTTCTCTTCGGGCGTTCCTGCTTCCGGCCGCAGTACGGACAGAAGACGGCGTCCTCCGGGATGGCCCGGGTGCACTTCGTATTATTGCAGATCATAAAAACAAACCCGGGAACCGGATCAAACGGCCTTCTTTTCTTCAGCCGGTTCATCCAGCCGGAGAAGGTGGTCGATGTATTCCCGGTCCCGGGCGTCTGCTGCCTCATAGGCCTGCAGCAGCCGAAGCTGCTGATCCGTCAGGGCCGGCTGCAGCACCTGGGACCTGCCGAGGAGATAGTCCGCAGTGCAGCCGAACAGATCACAAAGACAATTAATCATAGCGGGGTCCAACTGCCTGGCTTCATTCTCGAGCTTTGAAACAGTTTGACCAACACAGCCAAGCGCTCGCCCGAGGTCCGCCTGAGTCCACCCGGCTGCAGTCCGAAGGTCTCTTATACGGTTCATGGTGGTGCCCCCTATAAAAATGTGATGTAAAAATTATACAATAAACGAGCTAAAATTTTAAGCACTTGTACCAAATCGGCTCAATCTGCATTTTGACCCCTTGACATTGAGCCGATCTGGCTTTATTTTATTAATTGCCTGAGCCAAAGCGGCTCAGGCACCGGAGCCTCCGGCCACTGCAAGGCCGGAAGAACACCGGAGAACACTACAGAACAGAAAAGGAGAGCACGAGAACAATGACAACCAAAAAGAGACAAAACCCTCAGCGCTTCGAGGCAGTCCCCGGGGAGACCTACGAAAACGCCGGCGGCGGCCGGTTCCTCTGCACCGACAGCTGGGACCGCAGCGCCACCATGGTGAACGTGGTCAGCGGCTGGAAATGCACCGCCCACGGCCTGGTGCGCTATGAGGACGGCACCATTGAGTGGGACTACTCCACCGGCGGCTTTTTCACCGATTTGGAGACCCTGAAGCACCGGCAGCGCAGCATGATGAACGCCATGCTCTGCTGCGCCATCTAATCACAGGAGACAAGACCATGAGCGATCTGAGCAAAAGGCTGCGCTATGCAGCGTCCCGGATCCCCTACCCCTTCAGCATGGGCGACGAGATCTTCCAGCTGCTGACGGAGGCAGCGGACGAGCTGGACCGGAGGGAGAGCCTGACGCTGCGGCTGCAGGAAGCCGCCGAGGCCGCCGAGGCCGCCCACGCCCGGAACTATTCCGCACTGTTCCGGGAGGCGGCCATGCACATCGAGGGCCTGGAGGGAATGCAGCGCAAGGCCTACCTCGACGGAAGGAAGTCCGCCTTCCTCGAGGTGCTCGGATCCATCCCGACATCGGAACAAACGAAGGAGGAAACGCATGAGAACAC
>CAMONN010000105.1 GCA_946620645.1 uncultured Clostridia bacterium | reverse complement strand
TATGCAGGTTGTACCTTACTTCCTTCCTTCTCTGTTCAGTCTTCAGGGTGTATCCCTGAATCAGTTGGTGTTTTTAACGGTGAGGGTCCACCTGTTCCCATTCCGAACACAGAAGTTAAGCTCACCAGTGCCGACGATACTTGCCTGGCGACGGGCCGGGAAAATAGGTCAACGCCAACACAAAAACCGCTGCTCAACCGGGCAGCGGTTTTTGCATATGAAATCGAACACATTACCGGGGAGAACATATGATGACACTGCAGGTGGTGGCGGCTGTTATCCGCGACGGCGGCAGAATCTTTGCCACGCAGCGCGGTTATGGCGAGCATAAGGACGGCTGGGAGTTTCCCGGAGGAAAGATTGAGCAGGGCGAAACGCCCCGGCAGGCCCTTGTCCGTGAGATAAGGGAAGAGCTCGACACGGAAATTTCCGTAGGCGAGTACCTTACGACGGTTGAGTATGATTATCCGGCGTTCCATCTCAGTATGCAGTGCTACTGGTGCGCGATTGTCGAAGGAACACCTGTGCTGAAGGAGCATGAGGCGGCCCGGTGGCTTGACCTGGACAGCCTGGACAGTGTGGCATGGCTGCCGGCGGATTTATCAGTTGTTGAGTTGATCAGGGAAAAACTGAGCGCAGACCCTCTGCCGGAGGACCCCACCGCCGGCATTGAGGCTTTATGAATTACGCAGAGGCCGGATCATCCGGCCTCTGCGGTCTGTTTTATTTAGTCATTAATTATCAGGTTTTCCGCTTTCCGGGTAATCGTGGAGTTCCGCGGACTTGGAAGGGGTAAAGCCCTCGGTGCTCTCCCTGCTGAAGAGAATCTTCAGGGTCTCCATAATGATCTGAAAATCCAGAACCAGGCTGAAGTTGGTGATGTAAACAAGATCGAGCTTCAGCTTGTCCAGAGCCGAGGTGTTGTATTTGCCGTAGACCTGCGCGTAACCGGTGAGGCCGCCCTTGACCTTGTTGCGGTATGAAAATTCCGGGATTTCTTCCGAATAGATCCGAACATGCTCAATGCGTTCCGGACGGGGACCGACGATGCTCATATCGCCCTTCATGATATTAATGAGCTGGGGCAGCTCGTCAATCCGCGCGGCCCGGATGATCCGGCCGACCCGGGTGATGCGGTCATCATGCTCTCCCGCAGGGTGACTCCGTCCGTCCGCTTCGGCGTTTACGATCATGGAGCGGAACTTGAGAATCATAAAGGGCCGTCCGCCGAGGGTGCAGCGTTTCTGCCGGTAAAAGACCGGGCCGCCGTCATCCAGCTTTATCGCACAGGCCGTTATGATAAACAGCGGGGAGAGAAGAAGCAGGGCCAGAATGCTGAGAATCAGGTCAAAAGCGCGCTTCAGGGCCAGCTCGACGGTTGTAATGCCGTTATTCCGGCAGAGGTAAAGGGGCGTGTCCATGAGGTTTACGCTTCGGGAGGATTTGACCAGAATATCTGAAATTTTTGGAACAAAGTATACCCGTTTGTCCAGCTCGAAGCAGCGTTTGATAATATCGTTCTTTTCCGTGGCGGGGATATCGTTGATCAGAATTCCGTCATAGTCCCGCAGACGTTCCAGAAGATCGGGCTTTGAATAGTGGACACGGTCCCGGATGTGAAATTTATAAAACACATCGTCGATCTTGCGGTGCACGTCGTTTTCCACATCTCCGAAGACTTCAAGCAGTTCATAGGGCGGGAAAACCCTGCGGTAGCTGTCCACCAGCCACACGGTGAGCAGCCCGATGACGAGGGACTGGACAACCCACAGCAGCGCATAGCGCCAGGCGAGCAGCCAGAACAGGCGGAACTCGCCGATAATGGCAAGGGAGATGAAGATTTCCGAAAAATCCGTCAGCAGCAGGGATACAATCTGGGCCGCCACAATGCTGGCCTTCCGCTCATCCCCGATGGTAAAGGCCCGGAACTGCCGGCCAAGCAGAATGTAAAGCAGAGCGTAAATCCCGGCGGCCATACCCAGGTTGCCGAGACCCGTGAGATGCATGGTCTGATTGTGGACGCTGACAAAGCGGAACCAGATGAAGAAAAACATCCCGGTTGCAATCAGGACCAGGCCCAGTGCGCTGGCGAAGCGATAGTATACTTTTGATTCCATCCTGCGCGCCACACCGATCCCCTCCTCTCTGCAGCCGGTGCTTCATACAGCACAGATCATATCATAATTAAAGGCTTTTCACAACGGTTTTCTTCCGAGGGGGAACAATCTGATTGACAAAACCGGGGAATCTGCTATGATGGGGCGCAGAATCCATTACAAGGAGGATACAATACATGGCGAACAAATATGCCGGAACCAAAACCGAAAAGAACCTGTGGGAAGCGTTTGCCGGTGAGAGCCAGGCGAGAAACAAATACACTTACTTCGCATCCGTCGCCAAAAAGGCCGGATATGAGCAGATTGCCTCACTCTTTCTGAAAACGGCGGACAATGAAAAAGAGCATGCCAAGCTCTGGTTCAAGGAACTGGGCGAACTGGGCAGCACCGAGGAGAACCTTCTGCATGCCGCCGAAGGAGAGAACTTTGAGTGGACCGACATGTATGAGCGCATGGCCAAGGAAGCGGAAGAAGAAGGCTTCCC
>CAMONN010000104.1 GCA_946620645.1 uncultured Clostridia bacterium | reverse complement strand
ATGGAAGGGCAGCTGCCGGATTATGACCGTGAACAGGCCTTAAAAGACCAGACCAGAGTCCCCGGCTTCGGGCTGGATGACCGATTCGTCCTCCGGGATGGAAAACGCCACCCGGCGGCGGTCATCTGCCCGGGCGGCGCATATCGGACGGTCGCGAGTTTTATTGAAGGTGTCCCCGTTGCACGAAAACTCAATGAGCTGGGAATCAGTGCCTTTATTGTGTACTACCGGGTTGGAAAGGCCGGCCTCTACCCCGCCCCCCAGGAGGACCTGGCAAGGGGGATTCGGGAAGTACTGGCACGGTCGGAGGAGTACTGCATTGACGCGGAGCACTATTCTCTCTGGGGTGCATCGGCCGGAGGGCATCTGGCCGCCGGCTTTGGAACCGAGGCGTTGGGCGCATCGCACTACGGCCTTCCCCTGCCGTCAGCCGTGGTGCTGATGTATCCGGTCATCACCATGGACCCGGCCTGTACCCACGGGGAAACCCGCGACAACCTGCTTGGGCGGAATTCCGTCACAGCTCAGCAGGCACGTCTCTTCAGCATTGACGAACAGGTCACCCGGAACTATCCCCCTACCTATCTCTGGTGCGGGGATGCAGACCTGTCTGTTCCGCCCGAAAACACCCTCCGCATGGCAGCCGCACTGCAAAGAAACGGTGTTCCGGTGGCCTGTGAAATCTTCCCCGGCGTTGGGCATGGGGTAGGCCCCGGTACCGGAACCGCCGCGGAAGGCTGGATAGAGCGGGCAGTCGCCTTCTGGCTGGATCAGTTCATCCCCCGGGGATAACAAATCCCCTGAAAATCATAATCCCGCCGGCAGAGCAGTCGCTCTGTCAGCGGGATTTGTTTTGCCGGTACTCCCAGGCCTGCACTCAACGGTGCAGCGGGATGATCTCCAGCCAGTACCCGTCCGGATCCTGAATGAAGTAGATGCCCATGGAATGATTCTCAAAGCAGATGCAGCCCATCTTCTCATGCAGCGCGTGGGCCGCATCAAAATCATCCACCTTGAAGGCCAGATGGAACTCTTCTTCTCCGATATCGTACTTTTCCGGGTGATCCCGCAGCCAGGTCAGCTCCAGTTCAAAATCCGCCTCAGCATTGGACAGATAAACAATCACAAAGGATCCGTCTTCAGCGGTTTTGCGGCGGACCTCATGCAGGTCCACGGCCTTCGCATAAAAATCCAAAGAGCGCTGCAGGTCCTGCACGTTGTAGTTCTCATGTACCATTTTAAATTTCATGGTTATCCCTCCGTTTCCTGTTTTCTCCTGCTGAGGAGCAGTGAGCCACGCTTCGATGACTGCTTCAGGCTCCCGGGTTCCGGAGCATCAGAGCCTCGCCATTGCGTTTCAGCCAGTCTCTGGCCTCCCGCCACCGGGGGTAGACCGCCTCCACCGTCGCCCAGAAGGCCGGCGAATGGTTCATGTGTCTGCGGTGGCAGAGCTCATGCACCACAACGTAATCTCTGACCCATTCCGGCGAGAGCATCAGCAGGCAGTTAAAATTCAGATTCCCCTTGGCGGAGCAGCTGCCCCAGCGCCCCTTCTGGTGCCGGATGCTGATACGGCCGTAAGTGACCCCGACATGGGGAGCCCAGAGCGCACAGCGCTGAGTCAAATCAGCTCTGGCAGTCTTCGTAAGCTGCTTCAGTTCTTTCTCTGAGAGGGGTTCGACCGACTCCTGCCGCGCCTTTGCCTCAGCCAGCTGTCTCAGTCGTTTCTCAATCCAGTCCCGGTGACTCTCGGCAAAGCGCCGTATTTCGACATCGGGCATCCGCAGCGGGGCGCGCACTTCAATCCTGCCGTCCGGCTTTACCTGGAGGGAAACCGTTCTCCGCCGGCTCCGGACAACCGTAATGTTCATCAGTTATAAATGTCGTTCGTATCTACCAGCAGCACCGGGATCTCCAGCGTTTCACCGTCGCGCCAGATGGTCAGAATCATCGTATCCCCGACCTCCAGGGCGTTCTTAATGTCGCTGATTTCTGCGGTGGTGGTGACAGGGGTCCCGTTCACGGCTGTAATGACATCCCCGGCCTGTACACCTTTCGTCTTGGCGTCCGAACCCTCGCTGACATCCGTAACATAGAGGCCGTCCGGCAGGCTGTATGCATCCTTCGCGGTTTTGGGAATGGCGCCTACTGTAATCCCGATGGAGGGGCGGCCCTTTACTTCGCCGTCCCGCACAAGGGCGTTCACCACCGTGCAGACCGTGGCAGACGGAATTGCAAAGCCGATTCCCTCAATACTGGAGAAGCTGGACATCATCTTCATGTTGGTGATGCCGATCACCTGGCCCTGCAGATTGAACAGGGCCCCGCCGGAATTGCCCTCGTTGATGGCGGTGTTGGTCTGCAGGAGGGTCATGCTGTGGCCCTGATACGACATACCCCGTTCGATGGCGGAGATAATTCCGTCAGTCAGGGTGTTTCGGAAATCCTCACCCAGGGGATTTCCGATGGCGGCGACGCGGTCCCCTACCCGAAGCTCACTGCTTTCTCCGAATTCCGCCGCCGGGAGGCCGGTTGCGTCAATTTTCAGCAACGCCACATCGCTGATGGAGTCTGCCCCCACCAGCAGCCCTTCATACTCCGTCCCGTCAGCGAAAGTGACTACCGCCCTGTCCGCATCAGCCAGCACATG
>CAMONN010000103.1 GCA_946620645.1 uncultured Clostridia bacterium | reverse complement strand
GCAGGACCTCCGTGGGGATGAGCTCGTCATGGTCGCCGAAGCGCAGGTAGATCATGGGCCGCCCGGTCAGGGCCTCGTCCACCACAAACTGGGTCGCCACAAACATGTAGTCCCCGATGTTCTCGATCTGCCAGGTCACCGTGTCGCTGGAGCGCAGGCTGTCAATGGCCTGGTCCAGGCCCCTGATGCCGGTGCTCACGATTTTTTTCTCGATCATGACCGGAACCTTCCTTCCCGATGAGGTGTGTCAGACAAATTATTATACAGGATACGCCGTGGAAAAACAACGGGCTGTTCAAAGAGAATCCCAATTCCCGGGAGCTTTAAACCCGCAACGCGCATATCATCTGCGGCGGGACGCGGCAATGCAGCGGAAGAAGCGGCAGGGACCTGTTATGAACCTGTGGAAATTTTTCCCCGACTGTGTTATAATAATTAAACTGTATGAAAAAGTGCGGGCGGCTGTAAAGCGCGGATCAGCATCCCCGGAGCGGATGTGTGAAGAAGAGGAGAGATCGATTTGAAGAAACTGGCAAACGGGTTTACCCTCGGCGGTCTGCAGCAGAAACTGTTTAACCTGGTGCTGGTGCTGCTGCTGATACTCGCCGGTGTGTTTTCCATCGCCGGCATGATCCAGAACCGGGACCTGGCTCAGGTGGTGGGCGAGACCCGCGAGGCTCAGACGGAGGCCATCCGCCAGACCTCGGAAATGACCATGCACCGGACCCTGGAAGAGAGCATGACCCGGGTGACCTCGCTGCGGGCGACCATCGCCGACCAGGATTTTGAGGAGATCGTCAACAACCTGAAGCTCCTTCAGACTGTGGCGGAAGGGCTTTTCCGGAACGCGGAATCCGTGCCGTCGGCGGCCTTTCAGCTTCCTGACCCGGAGAAGGACGGCACGCTCGGCGCCTGGGTGCTACATGACGAGGGCGTGGATTACGAGAACTCCCGGCTTTTGGGCATCGCCGCGAACATGACGGATGTTATGGTTGCCATGGACGGGAACTCCGAGAAAATTGACGGCTGCTACATCGGGCTCTCGGACGGCACCCATCTGGGGGTAGACACCCATACGCGCAACCGGTTCGATGAAAACGGAGAACTCATCCCCTTCCCGGTGACGAAGAGACCCTGGTACGTCGGCGCCGCGGAATCCGGCAAGGTATTCTTTACCGGCATGGTGCAGGACGCCTTCACCGGCGCCTACGGGATCACCTGCTCGGCTCCGGTCATCGTGGACGGTGAAACCGTGGCCGTGGTGGGGATGGACCTGGTCCTGAGCAACATGAGCGATTATGTGAAGCAGTCCGCTGCCGGCGGGGCCTCATACCTGGTGAACCAGGCCGGGCAGGTGGTCCTGGCTCCCAACGATTCGGGCCTCATGGATTATGAGAGCGAAGGCGAGATGACCAGCCTCCGTACAGATAAGAATCCGGAACTCACGGCCTTCGTGGATAAAGCCCTCGCCGGACCCACGGGGCTGGCGGAGGTTACCATCCGGGGCAAGGACTACTATCTCCTGGGAGAGCCGCTGCCCCATATCGGCTGGGCGGTGATCACCGCCGTGGACAAGGAACTGACGGAACAGGGAACCGTGCGGATGCTGGAGGAGTTTGACCGCATCAACAGCGAAGCCAGCGCGGCCTTTCAAAAGGAAAGCACCCGGCTGCAGCGGGGAGAGATTCTGGTCTCCGTCCTGATCATGCTGGCGGGAGTCGCCGCGGCGCTGTGGCTGGCGGGCAGGATCGTAAGGCCCATCGAGGACATGACCCGCAACATCATCAACAGCGCCGAAACGGGCAAGCTGTTTGAGATGAAGGACAGCTACCGGACCGGGGACGAGATTGAGGTGCTGGCGGAGTCCTTTGACGACCTGTCGAAAAAGACCAGGAAATATATTGAGGATATCACCCGCATCACCCGGGAGAAGGAGCGCATCGGCACAGAGCTGGAGCTGGCCCGGAAGATTCAGGCGGACATGCTGCCGAACATCTACCCCGCCTTCCCGGACCGGCCGGAGTTTGACATCTACGCCACCATGGACCCGGCGAAGGAGGTCGGCGGCGACTTCTATGACTTCTTCCTCATTGACCAGGACCATCTCGGCATCGTGATGGCCGACGTCTCGGGCAAGGGAGTTCCCGCGGCGCTCTTCATGATGATGTCCAAGATTCTGATCAAGAACTTCGCCCAGATGAATTCCTCTCCCGCAGAGGTGCTGGAGAAGACCAACGCCACCATCTGCCAGAACAACGACGAGGAGATGTTCGTCACCGCCTGGTTCGGGGTGCTGGAAATCTCCACCGGGAAGATCATTGCCGCCAACGCCGGCCACGAATACCCGGTGCTCCGGACCGCCGCGGGGAATTACGAGCTTCTCAAGGACCGCCACGGCTTTGTGCTGGGCGGCATGGACGGCGTGCATTACAGGGATTACGAGCTTACCCTGGAGAAGGGCGCCACCCTCTACCTGTACACCGACGGCGTGCCCGAGGCCACCAACACCGAACAGCAGATGTACGGCACCGACCGCCTGCTGGAAGTGATGAACCGCAATCTGGAAGACGGCCCGGTGCAGCTGCTGGAGGCGATCCGGACCTCAGTGGACGAGTTTGTCGGCGAGGCCGAACAGTTTGACGATATGACCATGCTGGCGATCACCCTGCTGTAA
>CAMONN010000102.1 GCA_946620645.1 uncultured Clostridia bacterium | reverse complement strand
GGCACGAAGCTCGCCGGCGCCGGCGCCATCAAGGGCTTCCTGAGCAAGAGCGCCTAAGAAAAGATTGGCAGAAAAGGCCAATACGATGTAAGAACCTGTCATTGCGAACCAGTGCGCACACTGGTGTGGCAATCCGTTCCCTCCGCAGAGGGTTCGGATGATTCCGTCACCAGTCTGCGGGCTGGTTCCTCATTATGACGGTTTTCAGAGAATGTGAGGGAACAAAAATGGTATTATATGACATCATCATTATCGGCGGGGGTCCCGCGGGCCTCACCGCCGCGGTATACGCCCGCCGGGCAGGAAAACGCGTCCTGGTCCTGGAGAAGGACGCCCTGGGCGGGCAGATCACCTGGTCCCCGAAGGTGGAGAACTTCCCCTCCGTCCTCTCCGTCAGCGGCGCGGAGCTGGGCAACCGCATGGCCGAGCAGGCCATGGAGCAGGGGGCCGAGGTGGAGATTGAGGAAGTCAGCGCCCTGGAGAAGACCGAGGCCGGCTGGCGCGTCCGCTGCCTCTTCGGCGCGGAGTATGAAGGCCGCACGGTCATTCTCGCCACCGGCGCGAAGCCCCGCATGCTGGGCGTCGACCGGGAGGAGGAGCTGGTGGGCAGCGGCGTGGGCTACTGCGCCGTGTGTGACGGCGCCTTCTTCAAGGGAGAGGCTGTCGCCGTAAACGGCGGCGGCAACAGCGCCCTGCAGGATGCCATGCTCCTGAGCGAGATCTGCGACCGGGTCTACCTGGTGCACCGGCGGGACAGCTTCCGCGGGGAGGAGAAGCTGGTGGAGGCCCTGCGGGAGAAGGAGAACGTGGAGTTTGTCCTGAACGCCCGCATCACCGCCCTCCTGGGGGAGGATTCCCTCACCGGCATCACCGTGGAGCAGGAGGGGGAGAGCCGGGAGCTTCCGGTTTCCGGCCTCTTTGTGGCCATCGGCCATGAGCCGGATAACGGCGCCTTCGCGGACTTCATGGACCTGGACGCCCGGGGCTACGCCGCCTCCGGCGAGGACTGCCGCACCCGGACCGAGGGCCTTTTCGTGGCGGGGGACTGCCGGGCCAAAGGCATTCATCAGCTTACCACCGCCGTCTCCGACGGCGCCGTCGCGGCCCTCGCCGCCTGCGCCTTCCTGGACCGCCAGGGCTGAGAACGGGACCGAAAACCGTCATCTGAATAGCTGTATAGTTTTATTCGCGCGAATAATACCACATAGGTTGGTATTTTTCGCGCGAATAATCTTTGAGGGACTGTTTTTCAAAGGGACTTTGCCAGCTGCAGGAAGGCCTCCACATTTGCGGGGGATCCCGCCAGAATGGTGGTGCGGCTGCCGTCGGCCGGCAGGGGGCCGCCCTCCAGCGTGCAGCAGCGGCCGCCGGCTTCTTCCGCAATCAGGGCCCCGGCCGCGTAGTCCCAGAGGCTGACGCGAAGCTCAAAATAGAGTCCGGCCCGGCCCGCGGCCACGGTGCAGAGGTCCAGGGCTGCTGAGCCTTCCCGGCGCACGTCGAGGCTTGCATCAAAGGCGGCCCGCGCCAGGGAAAAGGTTCTGTCAGAAAGCTCCGGGTTGTAGGGGGCGCTTCCGAAACAGATCACGCTTTCACTGAGAGGCGCTGTCGTGACCGAAAGTGGCCTTCCGTTCAGCCGGGCGCCGCAGCCCCGGAGGGCGGTGAACATCTCATCCACGTAAGGGTTGTATACCGCACCGGCGCATACAGTGCCGCGTTGGGCATAGGCCACGGAAATGCAGCTGTGATGGAAGCCGTGCACAAAGTTCATGGTGCCGTCGATGGGGTCAATGATAAAAAGGTGCTCCGCGTCCAGGCGGTCGCGCTCGTCCATTTCTTCGCAGAAAAAGTGCGCCTCCGGCACCGCCTCCCGGAGAAGGCTCATCAGCAGCTGCTGCACTTTCCGGTCATATTCGGTTACCACGTCGCGTTTTCCGGTTTTTGTCTCAGCGAGAACGCCGTGGGCCTGGAGTATCAGCTTCGCAGCCTGGCGTTCCGCCTGTTCCATAGCGGCAAGAACTTGCCGGGTGCGTTCATTCTTCACATTCATCCTTCAGTCGGCTCCTTTCAAGCCCGGCTTCTGGCAGGGACTCCATGCCGGGCGCACTGCATCGCAGCAGTAAAGAGAGAATAACCCGGAATGGAGGTTTTCGCAAGCATATTTTGCCGTATTTTTTTCAGTAAACCCCCGGGAATTGCTTGACGGACCGCCGGTTTACGAGTAAGATACCCCCATAATACGGATTGATTGCCGGCCCGGCAGGGCGGGCCGGTTCGCAATGACAGAGAGGGAGATGGACATGAGCAAGATTCCGGAGCTGTTCGGATGCATGGTATTCGACGATAAGGTGATGCGGGCCCGGCTTTCGGCCGAGGTCTACCGCAGCCTGCGCAACACCATGAACAAGGGAAAGAAGCTGGACCTGTCCCTGGCCAACGCCGTGGCGGACGCCATGTGCGAGTGGGCCGTGGAAAACGGCGCCACCCACTTTACCCACTGGTTCCAGCCCCTCACCAACATTACCGCCGAAAAGCACGACAGCTTTATTACCCCCGCGCCGGACAGCCACGTCATCATGGAGTTCTCCGGCAGCAACCTCATTACCGGTGAGCCGGACGCCTCCAGCTTCCCCTCCGGCGGCCTCCGGGCCACCTTTGAGGCCCGGGGCTACACCGCCTGGGACCCGACTTCCTACGCCTTCATCAAGGATAAAACCCTCTGCATCCCCACGGCCTTCTGCTCCTACGGGGGCGAGGCCCTGGACAAGA
>CAMONN010000101.1 GCA_946620645.1 uncultured Clostridia bacterium | reverse complement strand
AGGTCACCATCGCCATGCCCAACTGCCCCCAGGCCATTTACATGTTCTACGCCGTCAACCTGGTGGGCGCCATCGCCAATATGATTCATCCACTCTCCGCCGAGAAGGAAATCGAGTTTTACCTGAATGAATCGGAATCGGTCACAGCGATTACGCTGGATCAGTTCTACCACAAATTTGAGCATATCCGCGCCAACACCAAGGTTGTGAACATCATCATTGCCTCGGTCAAGGACGCCCTGTCCCGGCCTGTGCGGGCCGGCTACATGCTGACGGAAGGCCGCAAAATCAAAAAAATCCCGAAAGACGCCCCTGTCATCCGCTGGAAGGAGTTTATGCGTCTTTCACAGCACTGCTTTTATCAGTATAAGGTCAGCCGCAAGTCCGATGACCCGGCCGTCATTCTCTACTCCGGCGGAACCACCGGGACCACCAAAGGGATAGTCCTGACAAACAAAAACTTCAACGCCCTCTCCCAGCAGATTATCGCCACGAACCCCATGTTCCGGCCCGGCGATAAAATGCTGTCCGCAATGCCGCTGTTTCACGGATTCGGTCTGGGCGTGTGCATTCACTCCATGCTGGCGCAGGGCGGGCGCTGCCTTCTGGTTCCCCGCTTTACGGCAAAAAGCTATGCCAAGGATCTGGTGAAATACCGCTGCAACTTCATCGCCGGTGTCCCCACGCTGTATGAAGCGCTTCTGAGGCTTCCCAGCATGGAAGGCGCCGACCTCAGCTGCCTGAAGGGCGTCTTTTCCGGCGGCGACAGCCTGTCGATTGAACTGAAGAAAAAATTTGACAAGTTCCTGTATGAGCACAATGCGGTCGTTCAGGTTCGGGAAGGCTACGGCACTACCGAAACCGTTACCGCCTGCTGCCTGACGCCGCCCAACAAACACAAGGAAGGCAGCATCGGCATCCCCTTCCCCGATACCTACATCAAAATTGTAGAACCGGGCACCGACAGGGAACTTCCCTACGGCGAAGAGGGTGAGATTCTCCTTGCCGGTCCCACGGTGATGGCCGAATATATGAATCATCCGGAGGAAACCGCCCAGACCCTGCGGAAGCACGCCGACGGGCTGACCTGGGTTTACACCGGAGACCTCGGCACCCAGGACGAAGAGGGCTTCATCTACTTCCGGGGCCGCGCCAAGCGCATGATCATCTCCTCCGGCTACAATGTCTACCCCGGTCAGCTGGAAAACATCCTGGACGCTCACGACAAGGTTCAGATGAGCTGCGTCATCGGAGTTCCGGATCCCTACCGGATGCAGAAGGTCAAGGCCTTTGTGAAGCTGGTTCCCGGAACGCCCCAGACAGAGGAAACCAAAGAGGAACTCCTGTCCTACTGCCGTCAGAATATTGCCCGGTATGCCATGCCGTATGACATTGAGTTCCGGGACGAGCTGCCGAAGACCCTGGTCGGGAAGGTGGCCTACCGCGTGCTGGAGGAAGAGGAACTCGCCAAAATCGCCGCGGCCGAAACAGCGCCGGCGAAAGACTGAGCCCTTCTTCGGCAGACGGGGCTCAGCTCTGCCCCGTCTGCAGCTGCTCCTCCACATAGCGCACCACGCAGTCAGCAAACCGGCGTGTGGCCGGGCCTGCCTTCTCTCCCGCCGCAACGGCAATGCCGATGGTGCGCTTCGCCTCCGGGATCAGGGGCAGGGTCAGCAGGTTATCCTTTCGCCCTTTCAGCAGCAGCTCCGGCATGATGCTCATGCCGAGGCCCTGCTCCACCATGGCGATGATCGCATAGTCGTCCTTGGTGTAAAACCGCACATTCGGTTCCACGCCCGCCGCCTCCAGTGCCCGGCGGGCGTCGTGGTCGGAGCTCTTCAGCAGGCTGATGAAGGGCTCCGTTTCGCATTCCGTCAGAGGGAACTTCGGGTAACTCGCAAACCGGCTGTCCGGCGGGAGAATCGCCAGCAGCCGGTCTTCCATCAACGGAATACACTCGCAATCCACCTCACAGGGGACCGTCACAAAGCCGATGTCAACACTGCCGTCACTGAGCCACTGCTCCACGTCGTGATAGTCTCCGTTCAGGAGCGTCAGCTCCACCTTCGGATACTCCGCCTGAAACTCCTTCAGAACCCCCGGCAGCCAGTGAACCGCAACGGATGTAAAGGCGCCGATGCGCACCCGGCCGGTATCCAGGCCCCGGATGGCGGCAGCCGTCTGGTTCAGCTGTTCGGCGCTTCCCAGAAGAGTGCGAACGGCCGGCATCAGGACCTCTCCCTCCGCAGTAAGGCTGACACCCGCTCTCCCGCGCTTGAGAAGCGGAAAGCCCAGTTCTTTCTCCAGACTGTCAATGCTGTGGCTGACCGCCGACTGGGTACAGCCCAGCTGGCGCGCCGCAAGGGTCAGACTTTTCTGTTTCACCGTCTCCGCAAAAATCTCAAATTTCAGCAGGTTCATATCCGTCCTCCAGTCTAAATCGGCAACCCATTCTCTGATTACATGAAAGATTTTCATTTAAACATGAAATGAATTAAATCTTTTTCTATTATAGTCCAAAAAACTGAATTTTCAACCCAAACTCCCCCTTCTCTCTCTTGCGACTTTTGTGTTTTCCTTTATAATCACTCTTGTTCCACTGGAACAAAGGATAGAAAAGAGGCAGGTATTATGAATTCTTCCGGCATTTTTATTATTCTCGCAATCATCTGTTATCTCGTTGGGATGATCCTGATCGGATACCGTCATTCCAAAGGGACCAGCAACAGTTCCGATTTTTACCTCGGCGGACGGAAGCTCGGTCCCATCGTTGCCGCCATGAGCACCGAGGCCTCAGACATGAG
>CAMONN010000100.1 GCA_946620645.1 uncultured Clostridia bacterium | reverse complement strand
AATTCCCCTTGATTTCTCATCACCGCAGTGGTATGATGAGCCGCAATTTCAATTCGTGAGTTCGAAACCATCCTCACGTAAAACAAAACTAAGGAGACAACAGAATATGAAAAACAGAAACGCGGCATATATTGCCGAGGGCGCGATGATCGCGGCCGCCTACGTGGTGCTGACGCTGTTCATTAACGCCTTTGACCTGGCCAGCGGCGCCGTTCAGGTCCGCATTTCCGAGGCCCTGACCATTCTGCCGGCCTTTACGCCTTCGGCGGTGCCGGGGCTCTTCATCGGCTGCATCCTCGCAAACCTCATGGGCGGGAACCACATCCTGGACGTGGTCTTCGGCAGCCTTGCCACCCTCCTGGGGGCGCTTGGCACCCGGAAGCTCCGCAGCGCCCACCCTCTGCTGGCGCCGGTGCCGCCTATCATTGCCAACACCCTGATCGTGCCCTTTGTGCTGCGGTACGCCTACGGCATCCCGGGGCCCATCCCCCTGATGATGCTCACGGTGGGCATCGGCGAGGTCCTCTCCTGCGGCGTGCTGGGGATGCTCCTCTACTTCGCCCTGTATAAGCGCCGGGAGGCGGTCTTCCGCAGTCATCAGCAGGAAAACGCCTGATCGGTTACGAAAACCCAACCAGTCGCCGGCCAAATGGCCGGCGGCTTTTTTATGATCTTCAGGCCGGGCTTCAGCTTCAGAAGCCCGGCCTTACTATTTATATTAATTACAGTCCCGGGGTCGGCCCGACGCCGGGAGCGTGGTGCCCGGTCCGGGGCCGGGGAATGGAGGCGGAGACGTCCACCCCCGTCAGCAGCTTCACCAGCCACAGGAAGAACAGCAGCACCAGCAGCGGGATGATGCAGCTGGTCACAATCATCACCGCCAGGGTTTCCACAAAGCGGTTGAGGATGTTGGCGGCCTTGTCGGTGAGGCTGTCCGCCGTCTCGGAGATGCGGCTGAGAATGGAGTTGATGATGTTCTTGTCTTCGGCGGCGTCCCGCAGGCCCGCGGTCTCGTCGGAGAGGGCCTCGGCGGAGCTGATGGTGCTGTCGATGTTATCCCGGTAGGCCACATAGATCATGTCCGAAACCCGGACGCTCAGGGGGACCACAAAGTAGACCGCCAGCGCGATGACCCCGATCTTCACCGCAAGGCGCCGGAGCACCGGGCCCCAGCGGAAGAGGCTTACCGCCAGCAGCAGGCACGCGACAGGGACAAGGACCTTGAAGGCCCCCACCCCCACGATGGTCATCAGGTATTTTTCGGAATACAGCACGCACAGGATCAGCAGAAAGTACTCCGTGAAGTCCGCCAGCTTCTCCGCAATGGGCGTCGCCGTGTCCCCCGGGATGGCGGACACCGCCGCCGAGGCCAGGGTCGAGGTGGCCGTGAGCTTCAGCACCGTGTCGGTCTTCTCGTCAATGGAGGCGACGGTGGCTGTGTGGGTCTCCGGCGCGGAGGCCTTGTCCGCAATGAACAGGAACGACACCACCGCCAGGAGAAGCAGCAGCACCGCAATGAGGATTTTCTTCAGAGACTGTTCCATGTTGTTTCTCCCTCCCGCTCAGGCGCTGACCACGCGCACGGAGTATTCAGCCGGGTCCGCGAGCCCTGAGACAAAGTTTTTAATGATGGTCCGGGCGTTTTCCTCCGCCCGGTCCAGGACCCCTCTGGACACCGCCTTTTCCCTGGCGGTGGTCTCCAGCTCCACCAGCGACTGGTTGAAGTCCGCCGCGGAGAGGGGATTGCCGAGGCCGGATTTCTCGGCGTAGAGGACGAAGCTCTCCGGGTCGATGTCCACGTTCAGGATCTTCGCCTCCGGCAGCCGCACCTCAATCACGTGCTGCTCCTCATCCTTTGTGACGGTGATTCCGGTGAAGTCCACCCCCGCCGTCACCACGCCGTCATAGGCCGCGAGGTAGCTGGACTCCGTAATGCCCAGCTCCAGCTTTTTAAAGAGCTTCTTGATGCTGGAGAAGCTTACCACCTCCGTGAAGTAGTATTCCTCCGTCACCAGCAGGCCCACGTCCCGGAGCCCGTCCTGCAGGACCTCGGCGGTGACCTCCTTCTCCACGGTGACGATCTTCTCCACTTCCTTCCGCACCACGGCGTCCCCCGCGGGGCGGGGCGTCACCATGGGGGCGTCCGTTTCAGCCCGGCTGCCGTGCCAGATCACGAGGCCAGCCGTCAGCAGCAGCACCAGTCCGATGAGCACCAGATAGACCGTTGTTTTGCGGTTTTGCTTCATAAGTGATCCCTCCCGACATACCGGTATTTTTCGTGCTCATCTTACCCCAGGACCGTAAATTATGCAAGGAAAAGCTTTTCACATTCCCTTGCGCAAAATACACCGGATTATTGATTCTTTCGTTGACTCCGACCCTGATACAATGACCGCGTACATTAAGAGGAATTTAAGATTTGTGTGAAAGTACTATCACTTGAACTGAGCCCGAAAAAATGCTATAATGACCCGAAATATTAAAAAGGGGTAGTCTGCGCTCCGTGGCTTTTCACGGGTCGTGACACCCCCACAAAAAGTGTATTGACACATTCGCGTTGACTGCGCAATTTCCCCCTGCAGCAGGAGGGGCCGCGTCTCAGCTGCCCCCGGCGGGAACCGCCTTTCTGTGAAGCCGCGTCTCAGCTGCTTCCGTTAACCGCGCGGGAGGGAGAGAGCGTCTCGTCAGCGTGAACGTGAGGTTTTTTGTGTGCTTATACATGGAGGATGATTAGATGACAGTTACCTTGTCGAAACGGTTCGGCGCGCTGCTCATGGCCCTGGTCATGATCTTCAGCCTGTTCCCGACCACGGCATTTGCGGA
>CAMONN010000099.1 GCA_946620645.1 uncultured Clostridia bacterium | reverse complement strand
TCCATGCTGCCCTCGGTCTTGCCGGCGCCCACGATGGTGTGCAGCTCATCGATGAAGAGGATGATGTTCCCTTCGCTCTTGCGAATCTCCTCCAGCACAGCCTTCAGCCGCTCCTCAAACTCACCGCGGTACTTGGCCCCGGCAATGAGGGCGCCCATATCCAGGGAAAAGATGCTCTTGTCTTTCAGGCCTTCTGGTACGTCACCTTTTACGATTCGCTGGGCCAGGCCTTCGGCGATGGCGGTTTTCCCAACGCCCGGTTCACCGATGAGCACGGGGTTGTTCTTGGTTTTACGGGATAGGATACGGATGACGTTACGGATTTCGTTGTCCCGCCCGATTACGGGATCCAGCTCATTTTCCCGAGCCCGCTTTACCAGGTCCGTGCCGTACTTGGTCAGTGCGTCATAGGTGCTCTCCGGGTTGTCACCGGTAACAGGGGAGGACTTTACCTTGGAGAGCTCCGCTGTAAAGGCGTTTTTTGTAATCCCATGGTCGGAAAAGATCCGCTTCACGGCAGCTGTCGGTGCGGCAAAAAGCCCGATCATCAGGTGCTCCACCGACACATAGCTGTCACCCATGGATTTCGCGGCCTTTTCGGCGGCGGTCAGCACCCGGCTGGCCTCCGGCGAGAGATAGGCCTCACTGGTGCTGCCCACTTTCGGGAGCTGTGAGATAGCGGTGTCCAGCTCGGCCAGGACTGCGTCGCAGTCCACGCCCATCTTCCCCAGCAGCGACGGGATCAGGCCCCCGTCCTGGTCTGTCAGGGCGTAGAGCAGGTGCTCCGGCGTGATATAGTTGTTGCGGTTTTCCAGAGCCATGGACTGCGCCGTCTGCAGCGCCTCCAGGCTCTTCTGGGTCATGTTCTGTGCATTCATAAATTGTCAGCCTCCTTTGGGAGAATCCGTTTTACATAGTTAATGAATTCGCCTGCGGCGATAATCCTAAGCTTTACTGTCCGGTCCTTTAAATGTGAACCGGGCTGTTCAGCATCTGGGAGTAATAGGCGGCTTCCACCTCGTGGGCGGAGAGCCGGCCGGAAATGTAACCCTTCATCAGCCGGTCGAAGAGCTTGATGTATTCCGAGAGGGCGTTGGCCAGCTGCTCCGTTGTGCAGTCCCGGTCCGGGGCGGAGATGCTGCGGGTGAAGCGCCCGTCATACAGGGCATAGTGGCGGCGTGATCCTGTGAGGGGCGCCAGATGCGCGTCTTCAATGCTCTTCCACAGGCGGAAGAACTCCGTCATGATAGCAATCAGCGCGTCGGACTGGGTCCGGAACACCACAGAAAGCTCTCCGATGTGTTCCTCCTCACCACGGAACAGTTCCACCTCGTACTTTACGGTGGGTCGGTACTTGTACTCCAGGGAGCTTTTCAGCGACATGCTTCGGGTATTCGGTGCAAAGAAGGGCACCAGGTCGCTGCCCGGACCGATCAGCCGCTCAATGGCGGAGAGCACATCGTTGATTCGCCGTTCCGGAGTGGTGTAATTCACGTATTCGGCCAGAATCTGGTTGATGAGCGCGGAACGGTTGGTACCCAGCCGATGAGCCAGCAGATCCACTTCCCGCACGACCTCGTCATTCAGCATCAGACTGTATAATGTCTTTTTCAAGAGAATCAGTCCCTTCATCAGTTCTGAGAGTATTATAAGGCAGATTGCAAAATTTGTCAACAATAATATATAAATTTAATTGCAAAATATATATGAACAATCAATAGTTGCTCCCGCAAATACGGTGCCGGACAGAAGGCGGCCCGGTCACAGTTACAGGAGCGGAGGGGCGATTCCTGAAGCGCCCACTCGACAGACGTTGGAAAGCGTGCTATAATGCGCGGTGAATTTTTTTACATGAGGCGAAGACTATGACGCGATCCAAAGTAAAAATAGCTTCTCTGCTTCTGGCGGTGATCCTGCTGTTGAGCTGCGCACCGTCGGCCCTTGCCGATGAGGGGGAAAGCACGGCGAGCCCTGCCGGCACGGAGACTGCCGGGACGGCGGCTGCGGAAGCCGGCCTCATTGATTCCGCTGCCCTGGACACCTGGATGGATGACTATGTGGCTCTCAACGGGCTGGGAGGAGAGAATCAGCGGTTTTCCGTTGGTTTCTGCTACACCGGCACCGGGGACTGCTGGTTTTATCATGGGGACGACTGGATGTATTCTGCGAGTCTTTATAAGGTCCCTGTTTCCATGCTGATGGCGGAGAAAGAGGCCGCAGGTGAGCTCTCACCTGATACTGTTATTACAAACTCACAGGGTACAGGCACCTTTGAGAAACTGGAATCTACCGCGCTGATCCTTTCAAATAATACCAGCGGCCATATTATGGTGGAGTATCTGGGAGGAACCTACAACGGGAAATGCGCCGACCAGACCATCCGCTTCACCCCTCTGGAAGAGAGTTACTTCTCTGAGGAGGATTTTTCCGATCTCAGCTACTATACCGCCCGCTACATGACCTACGTCATGAAGACGCTCTTCGAGGGCGGGGACGAAACCTTCCCCCATGTGGAAGAATATCTGAAGCAGGCCCAGCCGGGGGAGTACTATAATACCGACCCCACCTTGAGTCAGTATGGCGTCGCCCAGAAGTACGGCGCTTTTGTGGAGCAGAACGGCAACAACAATAACCACTGCGCGGCGATCATCTACACGCCTACGCCCATCATCGTGGTGGTCATGACCCGGAATGTCGGGGACTACCAGCGCCGGATCGGCGAGGTGGGGGCCCATCTTGCGGAAGTCGCTCTGCAGCTGGATGAAAAAAAGGCCGCGCTGGAGCGCGAGGCGGAAGCCCGGGCTGAGGCCGAGGCTCAGGCAGCTGCCG
>CAMONN010000098.1 GCA_946620645.1 uncultured Clostridia bacterium | reverse complement strand
TCGTGGGTGATGTTGTTGGTGAAGTCGCTCTTCATCTCTTCCAGGCTCTTCTGTTTGAGCATGGTATGGATCAGGAACCAGAAGGAGAAAGCCAGGATGAGGAAAAGCACCAGCGAGGCGGCGATGACACCTGCCATCTTACGGAGAATGACCAGCGTGAGTGGCTCCATGGTAAGCCGGTATATCTTGCCTTCACCCTCTTCTCCATAGGAAAGGTCAAAGTCTTTTGCGCGGGAAGAGGGTGTATATCCTTGGGTGGATACGACCGCCAGGGTATCTGCTCCGGAGAGCATCAACAAGCGGTGCGGCGCATTGACTTCGTAGGAGGCAAGCCGTTCCATGAGAATGCTGTCCAGCACGGCGGGATTGGGCTTGGAGATGTTGTCTATTCCCTGGTGCAGGCCAATTTGGTAAGCGGAGGACATTTCGCCGGGGCTGCTTACCGCATAGGAGGATGCCGAAGCGCTGATGGAGTCTTCGGATTTCTCGGTTTTGATGGTGGTTACTTTGATGGTGCGGGTTCCGTCATTGTTTACGACGACAGAGTCCGTCCGTACCTTGGTTTGTTTTCCGGCGTTCGACCAGCCTTGGGCGATGGTCACGCTTCCGTGGAGGTCGCCTTCTGAACGGAGTGTCTTCACCCGCTCCATGATTTCCGCGAAGTCCGCCATCTGCAAAGAGACATTGATGAGTGATTCGTCGGACTGGTAACGGGATTTGTAAAGTCCGGACAGCCAATAGACCTGGTAGCCGAAGAGGGCTGTCAGCGATACGATCAACAGGATAATGATATGACGGGACGGAAGTTTCATGGTGCAAAGTTAGCCGAATTTACAGAAACAGAGGGCATTTTAACACTATTTAACACTTCTTAACATTGCTTTAACATAGTATCTCTGGGATTCGAAGCAATTTTGCAGCGTGAAATCAGATCCTTCGGCCTGAGGCCTCAGGATGACAAAAACAGATAAGATGAAGAAAATAGTTTTGATGTTTTGCATGGCTCTCGCTGCCGTAGGACTGGCTGCGCAGGAGCCGGATTCGCTCGCCATCGCGGCGGCGGATAGCCTGTATCTTGAACTGACATCTGCGACGGTGACGGCGGAAAGGCCGGTCGTGAAGGTGGACAAGGGGGCGCTGGTGTATGACCTGCCCCGAATTTTGGAGAAGACTCCGGCCGACAATGCACTGGAGGCCATCGGCAAACTCCCCGGCGTGATACCTCAGGGAGACGGGTTCTCCGTAGCGGGCCGGGGTGCGACGGTGGTCATTGACGGGAAAGTCTCGACGCTGTCGGCCGACCAGGTGAATGCGCTGCTGCGCTCGACACCGGTGAGCCGGATTGCCAAAGCGGAGGTGATTCCCAATGCCACGGCGAAGTACCAGGTGCGTGGCGCCCTCATCAACATTGTCCTGAACCACAACGCCGAGGACAGGGGCAAGCTGCAGGGCGAGATTTACGGGAAGTATGCGAACGAGTACGCCGGCAGCGCCCAGGGACGGGGTTCCCTGCTCTATACCAAAGGGAAGTTCTCGACGGACTTGATTTATAGTTATGGTTTTAACCAGATACACAATGACAATACAATGGAGGCGCGGCATAGGCTCAATGATGGAAGTATTCACAATATTTCACAAAATGAGCTGGTGGATACCCGTGAAAAGTCGCATCAAGTTCGCTGGGGAGCCGATTATTTCTTTGCAGAGAATCACAGGGTCAGCCTTGTATATAACGGGAATTTCGGCAAGTCAGGTACAGACCTAAATACAACAGGGACCGAAATATCTACCGCCCGGATAGACAGAAACAAGCAGTTGCATAACGTCCGCGCAGATTACATGGCGCCTTTCGGGCTTTCCGTCGGTGCGGAATATACGCACTACAGCAAGCCCTCCAACCAGCTGCTGAAGAGCACCTTCGAAGGGGCGGACTGGCACTTCCGGACGGAGGACCAGCAGACAATTGACCGCTGGAAAGTGTTTGCCGGACAGGAGCACAGTCTGGGAAGTGGCTGGGAACTGAATTACGGCGTGGATCTGGAATGGGCCCGGGACAAGAGCTTCCAGTGGTACTACGACCCGGCTACCGGGCAGAAAATCCATGTTGCAGGTGATGGCGGTTTCAGCTCCCTGCTGGACGAGCAGTCGCAGAATGTTTATGCCGGATTCAGCAAGGCCTTCTCCGAGAAATGGCAGATGGACGGTTCGCTGGCGGTGGAGCATTTCAAGAACGCGGCCTGGAACGACTGGTCCGTGTATCCGACGCTGAACCTGACCTGGCTTCCAGCCGCCGGGCATATCGTCCAGCTGGGGCTTTCCTCTGACAAGGGTTACCCGGACTACTGGTCCCTGCAGAGCACCACGACCCATTCCAACGCCTATACCGAGATTGTGGGCAATCCTTCGCTGCGCCCGAAGAAGGAGTATCAGGCGGCGCTGTCCTACATCCTGAAGAGCAAATACGTGTTTACTGCTTATTTCAGCCACTGCAAGGACTATTTCATCCAGCTGCTGTATCAGAACCCGGACCGGCTGGTGCAGACCTACCGCTCGCTGAACGAGGATTTCATGCAGCAGGGCGGCATCCAAGCGACGATTCCCTTTAACGTGGGCGATTGGTGGAACGCGCAGACCCGGCTTATCGGCGCCTGGCAACGAGAGAAGGACAGCGATTTCTATGACATCCCCTTTGACCGGAACATCTTTTTCGGTATGGTGATAATGAACAATACATTCACCCTTTCCAAGAAGCACAACCTGAAGCTGCTGGTAAACGGCATGATCCGCTCCAAGGGCATCCAGGGCAACTACGACCTGCCGGCCTCCGGGAATCTGGACGCTTCGCTGCGCTGGGGCTTCGCCG
>CAMONN010000097.1 GCA_946620645.1 uncultured Clostridia bacterium | reverse complement strand
CCCTGGGAGGGCGTGCTGAAGGCGGATCATTTTGCGCCCATGTCCATGCAGCCGCAGAACTCAACCATCTATAATTCTCTCGCGCGCATCATCGGCTATCACGACTACCGCATCACCCTGGAAGATAATTACTGCGACGCCAATTCCGAGGATGCACTTTACCTGAACATCTGGAAGCCGGCCGGAGCGCAGGAGAAGCTCCCGGTTCTGGTTTACGTGCATGGCGGCTCTCTGCAGACCGGGCAGCCCTGGTACAGGGACTTCAGCGGTGAGGGCCTCGCCCGCAAAGGCGTCCTTGTGGTCAACATGGGCTACAGACTGGGCGTGTTCGGGTTTCTGGCTACGGAGGAACTGATGGCGGAGTCCGAAAACGGCACCACCGGGAACTACGGCCTTCTGGATCAGATCAAAGCCCTGCAGTGGGTGCAGGAGAACATCGCCGCCTTCGGCGGTGACCCGGAGAACGTTACCCTCGCCGGCGAGTCAGCAGGTTCCGCCTGTGTCAGCGCCCTCTGCACCTCGCCCCTGGCGAAGGGCCTGTTCCGCCGGGCCATCGGTGAGAGCTCCACCACAACGGCCCGGCGCCCGGCCCATTCTTTCAGCCTCCTGGACAGGGCGCTGAAAACCGGGAATGAAACCCTGGAACGCTTTGGCGTGTCCAGCGTTGAGGAGCTCCGGCAGCTGGACGCCGGGAAGCTGGTGGCGGCCGCGGACCGGGTCCATCACATGGTGGTGGACGGATATGTGCTGCCGGTGACGCCCTATGAAGCCTATGCCCGTGGGGTTCACAATGAGGAAGCGATTCTCCACGGCTTCAACTCGGACGAGGGGACACCGTTTATCCTTTTTGATCAGGCCAATCTGAAGAACTACGAGCAGAAAGTCCGCAGTTTCTTCGGCGACTATGCCGACGAGGTCCTGGCGCTCTATCCTGCCGGGACGGACGCCGAGGCCAGGCGGAACTGGAACAGCATCTATTCGGTCATCTACTTCACCCACGGTCATTACTGCTGGACCGGGCAGGCGCTTTCCAACGGGATTCCCAGCTACGAGTACTATTTCAGCAAGGATAACGGGAGCATCGGCCCCTGGCACAGCGGGGAAGAGATCTACTGCTATCATAATATTCCGGAGGACTCCAAACTCTTTGACGACGGGGACAGGGCGCTGTCGGATCTGTTCTCGGATTATTTCGCAAACTTTATCAAGACCGGAGACCCGAACGGACCCGGGCTGCCGCGGTGGGAGCGCAGCGGGGAAGACCGCCTTCTGATGGAACTGGGGGAGAACGTGGGACCGACGGAGGATCCGTATACCCGGCTCTACAGTATACTGGACCTCATGTACGCCCAGCCGGGAAATGACAAATATAAAGAGAGAGGCTGCAATTTGTTGCAGCCTCTCAGCTTCAGAATGAACCCGGACGAAAAATGCGGAGTTACCGGACCCCCGGTTTCCTCTCCAGCAGGCGGAGAAGCACCGCAAGCACCGGCAGCACGATCAGCGCCGCAAGGAAGATATTGGCGTCCGGCAGGAAACTGACAGTCCCGTCGCTGTTTGTAATCTCGGCGGCGTTTCTCAGAACGAAGGCGCCGATGGCGGGCCCGATCAGACCGGGGATAAAGACCTGCCCGATGATCCGGACGCCCTGGAACTGCCCGGACCGGTTTTCGGGGATCCGGTCGCGGATCTCGGCGCCGAACACCGCCATGCCGGTGAGGTACCCCGACATCATCAGCAGGGACCCGATAAAGACCAAGGCAAAGCCCCGGCAGAAGTACAGCAGCAGATAGCCAATGGCCAGCATTCCCAGCGCCGGCCACACACTGAAGCCGAAGCCCTTCCGGTCGATTACCCGCCCGTACAGGGCTGTTACCAGGGCGGCCAGAATGATGGCGGGGGCCAGAATGAGCACATAGTTCTTCATGCCGAGGGTCTGCTCATAGTAGATGAGAAGGTAGGGCATGAAGATCTGGATGGAGATGCCGAATACCGCAAAGCACAGCAGCACTCCGTACAGAAAACGGTTTTGCTTCCACGTGGAGGGGAGAAAGCTGTAGGTCAAAGTCTGCAGGTAGCTCAGCTCCGATCTCCGGATCCGTGGCGCCTCCTCAATCAGGAAGAAGCCCAGGAGGCCGATGAGGGCGGTGGCAATTCCGATAATGTAGTAAATGGTCTTCCAGCTGGAGGCCTTGTCCAGGTCAAAGCCCATGAAGCCGCCGAAGACGATCAGGATGGAGACCAGGGGCATCATGGAGTTCAGGCCTTCAATCTTCCCGCGGTTGCTGCTGTCACCCCGGTCGGTCAGCCAGGCGTTGTAGGCGGCGTCATTGGCCGTGGAGCCGAAAAAGGTCATCACGCAGTCCATGACGATGGTCAGCGTCACATTGCGGATGTAGGCGAAGCTGATGATCGTGACACCCCAGATCAGATAGCCAACAGACATGAAAGCCTTCCGCTTCCCCAGCATGTCCGAGGCGGCGCCCATCAGGATGGTGGTCAGGGCGGCGGTAACAGCGCTGGCCATGACCATGGCGGAGATTTCCGAGGCGGATGCGTGGAACATTTTGTAGATGAACACGTTGAAATACATGTTCTCCACAACCCAGGCCACCTGGCCCATCAGACCGAAGATGAGCATGGCGGTCCAGAACTTCCTGTCGAGTCTTGTCTGCACAGAGGACACCTCGCTTTCAGGCCTATCATATTCTGACGGCTGCGCCCTGTCAAGCGGCCCCGGAGATAAAGAAACCATTTGACAGTTTCCCTTGGATTGTGTTATGATCCACGTTAGTCTATTTCTGCCGGTGTGATGGAATGGTAGACGTGACGGACTCAAAATCCGTTCCTGGCAACAGGGTGTGGGTTCGAGTCCCACCACCGGCACCAT
>CAMONN010000096.1 GCA_946620645.1 uncultured Clostridia bacterium | reverse complement strand
TTTACAGAACGCCCCGGAGAAAGATGTTGACCCCGATGGCTATCAGGATGCAGCCGCCCAGCACGGAGGCCTGCCAGGAGAGGGCGGTTCCGGCCTTTTTCCCGATGGCGACGCCGATAACGCAGAGGACAAAGGTGACCGCGGCGATGATCAGCGCGGCGGTGGCGGCGGCGGCAAGGTTGTACTCCGAGATCGTGAATCCCACGGACAGCGCGTCGATGGAGGTGGCGATCCCCTGCAGGATCAGCGTGTGGAAAGTCAGCCGGCGGGAGGGCGCTTCCTCCGCCGGATTCGGACAGACCGCCCCGTTCTCCTCCCGCCGCGGGCAGGGGGAGGGACAGAGCCCGCCCTCCCGGCCGGGACAGCGGACCACCTTCCGCTCCCGGAGGCCTTCGGCCAGCATTTTACCCCCGATCCACAGCAGCAGGAACAGGGCAATCCAGGGCACAAAGCGCTGGAGGGAGGAGAAGAGCTGCACAATTGTATGGACGCAGACCCAGCCGATCATCGGCATGGCATACTGGAAGAGGGCGTATATCCCCGCCACCAGGCACATCCGGCCCTTCGGCATCCGCGGCTCCCGGAGGCCGTTGGCCATGGAGACGGAAAAGGCGTCCATGGCAAGGCCGACGCCCAGGGCTGCACTGTTGAGGAAGAAGAGAAAATTCATAATAACCTCCAGGGGAAAAGTCTACGGGCGCTTCTGAAGATCCGCCGGCCGGATATCGAAACTGGAGCGAAAGGCCCTGTTGAACACCGAATAATCGTGAAAGCCGCAGGCGGAGGCGGCCTGCGCCGCCGGCATGCCCTCGCGGATGAGACGGGCAGCGTGCAGCAGGCGCTTCTGCCGGATGTAGGCGTGGACGGTGTCCCCGGTCTGGGCCTTAAAGAGCCGCATAAAGTAATACCGGCTGAGGAAAACCCGGGCGGCCAGGGTGTCGACGGAGAGGTCACCGGAGAGATTCTCACTGATGTGGGCCAGGGTGTCGCGGATTTTGGGGTCCATCCGGGGGGACCGGGTCTCCGCGGCCGGCTCCCCGGCCGGGCGGATCCGGTTCAGCAGAATGAAAAACTGCATGATCAGGGTGTCCCGCATGGCCTCTGCACCCCGGAGGGTATCGTCCATGGCCGCCTCGAAGGAACGCAGCAGGGCGGTGAGCTCCTCCCGCTGCCGCGCGTCCGGCAGCAGGATATACTGCCCGCTCCGGTCCGCGGCCTCAAAGCAGGCCATCAGCCCGGCGTTGGGGAGCACCCGGTCCAGAAAGTCGCTGTCGAGATAGAGGATGATCCGCTCGTAAGGCTCCGAAACATCGATCACCGCCTTGTGAATGGCGTGATGGGGCACCAGCAGCACCGACCAGGGCTGCAGGGGGTAGGTGGTGTTTTCCACGATGTAGTCGACCCTCCCCGACAGCAGCAGCACAACCTTGTTGAACTCGTGAAAGTGAAAGCTGTGTTCCTGCCCGGAGCTGTCCTTGAGATGAAAGTAGTGATAGTCTTCGTCCAGATAGCCTTTTCGGCTGAAAATGCCGCTGTCGTTCATGGTTCACCTCATTTCCCGGGACTTTCCGAAGGCGCGGACCCCATCATACCGCACTTTTTGCATAGTTTCAAGCAGTTTTCGCTATTTACTGTGTATATAATTTCGGTATAATAAAAACAATCTGATACAGGGAGGTTTCCCCATGAAGTCCAAAAGCTTTCTGAAGAATAACTGGTTCTTCTTCAGCATGATCATCGGTATTGTGCTGGGTATTGTTGTGGGCTTTGCCTGGCCCGGCGCCGCATCTCTGGAGCCCCTCGGCACGCTGTTCATCAACATGATGTTCTGCGTGGTGGTGCCGATGGTGTTCTTCTCCATCTCCTCGTCCATTGCGAATATGAAGAGCGCAAAGCGCGCGGGAAAGCTCATGGGGACCACCGTGGTGACCTTCATGTGCACCACCATTATCGCCTCCGTCATCATGTATGTCATCGTCCGCTTTTTCCCGGTCTATACCGGCGAGCCCGCCTTTGAGCCGGGCGCTTCCGAGCCCATGAGCGCCGGTGAGATGATCGTCGGCTTCTTTACGAAGAGCGACTTCCCCGAGCTCTGGAGCCGCCGCTCCATTCTCCAGCTCATTATCGCCGGCATCTTCTTCGGCTTCGGCGTGCAGATGTGCGGCGGACCGAAGACAAAGGTTGCCGGTCTCCTGGATGAGATCACCCAGGTTCTCATGAAAGTGATCAAGCTCATCAGCTACTATGCGCCCATCGGCTTCTTCGGCTTCTTTGCCGCCCTGGTGGCCGCCCACGGTGCCGACTTCGTCTCCAGCTATGCCCGGGCCATCATTCTCTACTATGTGGTGGCCTTCGCGTATATGTTCCTGATCTTCCCGCTGTACGCCCGCTTCGGCGGCGGCAAGGGTGCTGTGAAGGTTATGTTCCAGCATCTGTTCCGCCCGGCGGCGGTGGCCTTCGGAACCTGCTCCTCCGTCGCGACCATCCCCACCAATATGGAGGTCTCCGAGGACACCGGCATCTCCAAGGATGTTACGGACATCGTCCTGCCCATGGGCGCCACCATGAACATGGACGGCTCCGGTATGAGCGCCATTATCAAGGTTGCTTTCCTCTTCGGCATGTTCGGTAAGGACTTCGCCACCACTGATGCGCTGCTGGCCATTGTGGTTGCAACGGTTTCCTCGGTGGCCATGTCCGGTATCCCCGGCGGCGGCGGTACGGGCGAGCTGGTGCTCTGCTCCCTGTTCTTCCCGGAGCAGCTGGCGGTGGCCTTCCCCATCGCCCAGGCCATCGGCGACCTGGTGGATCCCCCTGCAACCATGGTCAATGCCGCCGGCGACTATGTGGCGTCCTTTATAGTATCCCGCTTTAACGATGGTAAAGACTGGCTGCAGAAGGCCATGAAGAAAAAAGCCGAGGCTGCGGCAGCAGCTGCGGCTGAGGAAAAGGCCTGA
>CAMONN010000095.1 GCA_946620645.1 uncultured Clostridia bacterium | reverse complement strand
AGACCAACGACAACCAGACCAAGTCCGGCGTCATCGACCTGTGGGTGGACTGCCTCATGAACAACCGCGAGCCGGACCTCTCCGGCGAGAGCGTGCTCTCCGCCATGCGGGCGGTGTTCGCCTCGATGGAGAGCAGCGAAAAGGGCTGCGCCGTGGACATCCCCCAGAACCGCTGACCACCGGAAAAGGAGAAAAAACATGATTCATTTTGGACTTTTGACGGCCATCCTGGACGGCTGGAGCTTTGAGGAGGCCGTGGACACCGCCGCCGAAATGGGCTTTGAGTGCCTGGAGGTGGCCTGCTGGCCCGCCGGCAAGGCCGAGCGCCGCTACGCCGGCGTCAGCCACATCGACGCCGAGCGCGTCCTGGAGGACGACGCCTACGCCGAATATGTGAAGCAGTACGTGGCCGACCGGGGCATGCACATCTCCTCCCTGGCCTTCTACCCCAACACCATGGACCCGGACCTCAGCAAGCGCGCCGCCGCCATTGACCACCTGAAGGCCCTCATCAAGGCCAGCGCCAAGCTGGGCGTGAACCTGGTCACCACCTTCATCGGCCGGGACCAGCACAAGACCGTGGAGGAAAACCTGGCCCTGTTCCAGGAGATCTGGCCCCCCATCATCCGCCTGGCGGAGGAAGAGGGCGTGAAAATCGGCATCGAGAACTGCCCCATGCTCTTCGGCGCCGACCAGTGGCCCGGCGGCCAGAACCTGATGTGCACGCCGGTGCTGTTCCGCAAGCTCTTCGAGCTCTGCCCCAGCCCCAACTTCGGCCTGAACTTTGACCCCAGCCACTATGTCTGGCAGGGCCTGGACTACATCCAGACGGTCTACGAGTTTAAGGACAGGCTCTTCCACATCCACTTCAAGGACATCAAGCTCTACCCCGAGAAGCTCAAACAGTGCGGCGTCCTCGCCTACCCGCTGGACTACATGAGCCCCAAGATCCCGGGCCTGGGCGATGTGGACTGGGGCGCCTTCGTCTCCGCCCTGAACGACATCCGCTACAACGGCGACGCCGTCATCGAGGTGGAGGACAAGGCCTTCGAGTCCTGCCGCGAGGACGTGCTGAAGTCCATCCGGCTGTCCAAGCGCTATCTGGACAACTTCATCATGTGAACCCGCCCCCAGGGCGAAAAAACGCGCTCCCGGTCACCCATGACCGGGAGCGTTTCTGTCTTTTTAAGGCCGCGGGCCCTCAGCCGGCCTCCGGGGTCCTGTCCCGGAGCCAGGCCTGAAAGTCCGTGACGATCTTCATCAGGCGCTTGTCCAGGTACCGCCCCAGCGCCCCCGAAAGGGCCTCCGGCACGCCGAAGTACGCCTCGGCAATGCCCCCGGCGATGGCGGCGATGGTGTCGCTGTCCCCGCCGATGGAGATGCAGTTGCGGATGACGTCCTCATAGTCCTCCCCCTCCAGGAAGCAGACCAGCGCCTGGGGCACCGACACCTGGCAGATCTCCTTCCCGTGGCCCTGCCACTGGGTCCGGTATTCCTCCACGGTGGTGCCCAGGTCGTAGTACTCCTCCATGGCGGCGCGGATCTCCGCCTTGCTCTTCCCCTGCCGCGCCAGGACAATGGCCACCGCCGTGGCCTCGGCCCCCTTCATCCCCTCGGGGTGGTTGTGGGAGACCCGCGTCACCGCCGCGGAGAGGCGCTTGGCCTCCTCCACGCTGCGGGCCGCGAAGCCCGCGGGGCTGACGCGCATGGCGGAACCGTTGCCGCAGCTGTTGTAGGGCTCGGGCTTGTCGGCGAACATCCAGTGGATAAACCGCGCCCCGTAGCCGCAGTCGGGGTATCGGCGGCCGATGCGCTGCATGGCGGCCACGGCCTTCTCCGAAAGGTCCGCAAAGTCCTCCCGGCTCTCCATCAGCGCCAGGGCCACGGCGCAGGTCATCACCGTGTCGTCCGTAAAGCCGCAGCCCCCCGTCAGGAATTCAAAGTCCTTGCTCAGCCGGTTGCTGAACTCAAAGCGGGAACCAACCACATCGCCCAGTATCGCACCAATCATATCTGTTCCTCCTTTTCTCTTTCCGCACCCGTTCACGGCCGCTTTCTCACTTCGGCCGTATTCTACCACAGTCCGCGGGAGAAGAGGTCACTTGCCGGGCGACATCTTCCTTCCGCCTTCAGATAAACAGCAGGCTCAGGGCGATCAGCAGCTGGCCGGCGTAATACAGCCCGATATTCGTAACCCTCAGGCTGAACCTGTTTTCGGGCCCGAAGGTGTTCAGGATCAGCACAATGTCGCTTACGAGGAACAGCGCCGCCCCGGCGGCGAAGATCCCCGTGAACGCCGACGGCGCCGCGATCAGGTTCCCCACCGCCACGCAGTTCAGGATCACAATGGCCCCGATGTAGAAAACGCCGAAGATTTTAAAGGCCATCTTCGCCTCGATCCGCTTCAGGATCCACATCATCAGCAGCGCCGTCAACGCGACCCCGGCCAGGATGCAGAGGAGTTTGGAACTGCACATGGGCAGCACCGCCGCCAGGTACAGCACGTGCCCGGTAAGGAACACCAGAATCCCCACCAGGAAAATCATCTGCCCCTTCTCCCTGAACACCCAGCGGAGATTCAGCATCACGTCCGCGACACAGCCGAAAATGAGTCCGGTGACAATCAGCTTCGCCGTTATGGTCCCGGAGCTTGCCAGAAACCCCAGCACCACAAAGCAGAGGGAGGCCAGGCCCTTCAGGACCGCCGAGCGGACATACTGCTCCCGGTTCTCGGACCACAGCATAAACGCCGCCAGCACCAGGCAAAGGGGAATCAGAAAGTACATTGAATACACGCTCCTCTCAGCAGATGGAACTAAACACTCATGCCAACTACTCCGTCAGTGAAAGCTGCTGAAAGCATTTTACCATACCCCGGCCGGGGGCGCAATCACGGAATGTTCCCGGCTTCGCCCGAAGTGGAAGGGCGGGCTCTTTCAGCCCTTCCACTTCAGGCGAAAACCATGGAAAGGAAAATATATATATAATAGGTTCCGTTTCCGGAAAAGGAAGCAGATTTTCTTCCTTTTCCACTTC
>CAMONN010000094.1 GCA_946620645.1 uncultured Clostridia bacterium | reverse complement strand
AAGCAGCTGTCGTTATGATGGTGGGCGCCTTCGCCCTCTTCCATGCCGCAGGTGAGCTCTTCCGTCCATGCAAAGCACTCGTCCGTGTGGACATGGCCTTCCGCCAGAACATTGCCCGCTTCGTCCAAGACCGGATCCGTGGATTTCTCACAGATCAGGTCGCCCTGGACCCGGGTATAGCAGGCTTCGGAATGCTGATGCCCGTCGGACTCGGCGAGGCCGCAGGTCTGCACTGCCTTGGTGGTATAACAGGTCTCGTCATGCACATGGGCCTTGATCTCCGGCAGCGGGCACACCAGATTCCCGTTTCCGTCGAAGCAGTCTTCATTATGCTTATGCACAAAGTACCCCGCATAGCCCGGCCCCGCCGGCGCCTCGGCCGAGCAGGTCAGGGCCGTGACCTGATACGTTTTTGCTACTGCCGGCTGATGGAACAGCCCGCCGACTCCTGCCGTGACAAGAACAGCCAGAACCAGCGTCAGTGCCAGGTACCAGCCGCGTCTGCGTTTCGCCGTCAGGAGTTCTCTCATTTTATCGCCCATATTGTTTTGGTCCCCTTTCAAAAAGGACAGTTGCCTCTGTCATGTCAATCACTTAAAACCGTCCGGGACTTTCAGATTCTGATTCAGAAATTCCTGACGTGCGTTTGCCGCATCTTCGATGTTTTCAAAATATCCCAGATGAATCGGCTTCCCGTCTTTGAAGCCTCTTGCGGTCCACTTGTTCGCGTTCTTTGCCCAGGAGACGCCGCGGATCCCCGAGCGGTTGCGCCTGGTAAGGCGGCCTTCCAGCACCCCGCGGAGCTGGCTCTCTGTCATGTTGGTTCCATCCACGCGGTTTTTCAGGTTGTTGAGGCGCGCAGTCAGCCTCTTTTTTTCCCTGGCACACTCGGGGCAGCAGGTGCTTTTCCCCGGGGCTGTCTCAAAGACGGCCTTTTCGACGATCCTGCCGCACTTGCAGCGCCATTCCCATACCGGCCGCGGACTGCCATGGTGGTCCACGGTTTTCTCCGTTTTCCGGACGCCGATGAGATCCCCGCGGCGGACCCCGGTATAGTCCCGGTGCCTGTGCTGGCCCTGACCGCAGGATTTCACGCGGCCGGAACGGAGATCAAAGGCCATGATTTCCTTCACCGTCCCGCAGGAACAGACACAGACCCAGTATTCCCCGTTGTATCCCCGCTTGCCGGTCGGCGCGATCACGGTTAGCTCCCCGTATTTCTGTCCGGTTATTATTTCTTCCTTTTTCATGTTTTTCTTATCAAAATTCCACCTTCGCCAATCTGCGATTGCACGGTATGCTGAAGTCTGGCGGAAGCACATTGCGGCATACCGGGACCGTCAGGCCCCCATAAGGCACAATACTGCATACTATTCCATTCACCATTTTCCTGCTTTTCAAGGATATCGTCAAGGAGTGGTTCCGGAATGTCACACTGATTTGTATTTGTTCTTGCTATAATGGTCTTGTACTGATAAACTATGCATTAATAACGACAATGAGGTGCTGCGGCATGAACATGCTTTTTGCGGAGACTTTGAAAAAGCTGAGAACGGAACGAGGGCTTTCCCAGCAGAAACTGGCCGAACAGATGTATGTCACCCGCTCTACGGTGGCCAGGTGGGAAAACGGCAGCCGCCTGCCGGATGCCGTGATGATTTCACGCCTGTCCCAATACCTCGGCGTAGGGGTCGACACTCTGCTGAGCGCTGCGGCCAAGAGCGACGAGGCGCCCAATGTCATTATGGTTGACGACACCAAAATCGTCCTCACCGGGGGTCTTCCGGTTCTGGAAGAGGTTATGCCGAACGCGATCGTCGTCGGCTTTACACGGCCTTCGGAAGCGCTTGACTATGCAAGAACAAACCGGGTCGCCCTGGCCTTCCTGGATATCGAGATGGGAAAAACAAACGGACTGGAGCTGTGCCGCAGCCTGCTGGAGATCAACCCCCTTACCAATGTGGTGTTTCTGACCGCGTATACCGAGTACGCCCTTGACGCGTGGAGCACCGGGGCCTGCGGCTTTATGCTCAAGCCCATTACGGCGGAAGGGGTTCGGGAGCAGCTGAAAAACCTGCGATATCCGTTTCCGTCAGGAGGCGCGGGCCTATGAGCGAACAGCTTTTCCGGATCACATTCTTCTTTGTCAGCGCGATGTTTGCGGTGATGGTACTGGGCCTTGTGGACGCAATCATCCTGCCCGGCATGGACCGGTGGAGCAGACGCTTTTTCACGGTTCTTTTTTCCGTTCTCGTGCTGTGCATGATGACCTATGTTATTGAACTGAGCACGTACGGAGTTCCGAACATGATGCGGGTTGAAAAGGCGACGGCGTATTCCGAGTCGCTGCTGGCTTCGCTTCTGCTGCCCATGACGACAATCCTCCTGCTTCACCACTGCGGGGAGGACTGGAAAAGCAGCGCCCTTTTCCGCATCGTGGCAGCTGTCTGGTTCATCTACTTCGTCCTGCTGAATGCCTCCCTGACAACAAACCTGTTTTTCAATTACGAATCGGGGAACCTGTATCAGCGCGGTCCCCTGTACCGGCTGCTGGTCATTCCGCTGATTGCGATCATGCTTCTGAATCTGGAAAGCGTAATCAGAAGAAGGAACAGGATGCCAAAAAAAATCTATTATACGCTGTTCGCCTCCCTGATTCCGCTGACGGCCGCGCTGCTCATCCATCTGTTTGTCTCGGTTTTTGTGCTTCTGTATGTCGGCGTCTGTGCTGCCGCGATTTCGATGTACATCATAATCCTGCAGAGCCAGATCGAAGAGGACCTGCGCCGGCAGCGGGAGATTGCCCATCAGCGTGCCAGCATTATGGTGCTGCAGATGCGGCCGCACTTTATCTACAACACCATGACAAGCATCTACTACCTCTGTGATCAGGACGCGCAGAAAGCCAGGCAGGTCACGATGGATTTCACCACCTACCTGCGCAAAAACTTCACGGCCATTGCAAGTGAAGCGCCGATCCCTTTTACGGAGGAGCTGGAGCATACCCGCGCCTATCTCGCGGTCGAGCAGGCGCAGTTTGAGGAGAGCATCTCGGTGGAATACGATACGCCGCATCT
>CAMONN010000093.1 GCA_946620645.1 uncultured Clostridia bacterium | reverse complement strand
ACGGAAAGGCCTTTGATCTCTTCGATCATGGCAGTGATTTTTTCACTCATTGTAATATCCTCCAATTAATGATGTGGATTCTGCTTATTCAGCAGCGGGGGCCTCGACAGAGCCACCCTTCTGTTCCAGGATCTGGCCGAGGCAGACGGCGAGACCGGTAATCGGCGCGATCATCGTGCCCAGAACCTTGGCATAGAGCGCATCCTTGCCGGGCAGCGCGGAGATCTCTTCGATTTCCTGCTCGGAAAGAATCTTGCCCTCCATGAACGCGGCCTTCACATTGAAGCGGTCGCCCAGCTTCTTGCTGTAGTCTGCAACAATGCGGAAGGGGGCAATGGGATCGGCCTCTGTGGTTGCCAGAGAGGTGGTGCCGTTGAGGACGTGGTCAAGACCTTCCATCCCCAGACTGTCCAGAGCCTTTCTGGTCAGCGTGTTCTTGACGACCGTGTAGTTGACTTCATCCTTGCGCATTTCGCTGCGCAGCGCGGTATCCTCTTCAACGGTGATGCCCTTATAGTCCACCAGAATACCGGCGCCTGCGTTCTTGATGCGGTTGGCCAGCGCCTCGACGATCGCCTGCTTTTCGCTGAGAACCTTTGCGTTTGGCATGTGTGATTTCACCTCCACACTTGAACTCACGCTCAAAAAGAAAACCCTTCTGCCGCAAAGACAGAAAGGCACAAAAACCATCGTAAGTACGATCGGATGATTGTTGTCCTCGGCAGGACTTACGGGGAAACCCCACCTGCTGTCTTCGGAGCGCCCCAGTAATATAGCCGATTCCCGGCGATTTGTCAAGGGATTTTTCCGGGAAATCAGCCGAATTCCGGGCAAATTTTTTCATCGGCGTATCTACTTGACTTTTAGCGCTGTAGGCTTATAATTTGCTCCGCGAAATAGAGAAAGCGGTGTGCTTTGATGATGAAGAAACTTCGTACCGTCAATCTGGAATACGCCATGGTTCAGGGCTTTTACTGGGCCGGTTTCTGCGGCATTGTAAGCTATGCCGCGGTTTATCTGCAGGATCGCGGGTACAGCAACACCCAGCTTGGCCGCATTCTGGCCTTCGGTTATATTCTCGGGTTTCTGCTCCCCCAGCTGCTGGCGGGCTGGATTGACCGCTCGGAAAAGATTACGGTTTACCGCTGCCAGTGGGTGCTGCTGGCGCTTCAGGTTGGACTGGTGCTGACGCTCGGCCGACTGGGCGGAAAAAGTCCGGTGGTTTCTCTCCTCAGCTGTGTCCTGATCGGAACGGAGATCACCCTGAATCCCATGAACACGGAAATCAGTGCGGATCTGGAGCTCCGCCTGGGTCATATCAATTACGGGGCGGCCCGCGGAACAGGGTCTATCGCTTTTGCGCCGGTATCCATGCTGCTCGGCCGGCTGCTGGAGTCTTTTGGAATGCGGGTTCTGCCGGCGGTATTTCTGTTTTTTATTGGATTGCAGGCCATGGCGCTGCTGATCCTCTGTTACAGTATCCGCGGCACGCAGCAGGATCCCGCCGCGCAGGTCAGGAAAAGCAGTGCCAGCACATTTCTGCAGTTTTTCAGAGAGAACGGGCGTTTCTTCGGTCTGCTGCCCGGGATCGCACTGCTGTTCTTTTCACACAATCTGGTCAACAACTATCTGATCAATGTTGTGCGGAATGTCGGCGGAGATACATCGGACATGGGCCTGCTCAGCGGCTATACGGCGGTTATGGAGATCCCGATGATGTTCCTGTACGACCGTCTTCTGCGCCGCATCAGCTGCCCTGCGACCGTGCGCCTGGCGTCTTCCATGTTTGTGCTGAAGGCGCTTGCTCTTGCCCTCGCACCGTCCATGACGGCCCTCTTTGCGGCCAATGCGCTTCAGATGGTTTCCTTTGCCATGATCACCCCGGCTATGGTGGAGTATGTAAACAGGACGATCGATCACAAGGACTCCGCCAAGGGTCAGGCCCTGGCCTTCGGAATGGTCACCCTGGGGAATGTCCTGTCCAGTGCCGTCGGGGGGCATCTGTATGATGCGCTGCCGGTCCGCATTGTTCTGCTGGCCGGGGGTGTGTCTGCCTTTGCCGGTGCGGCACTGTGCCATGGTTTTACCCGGGAGACCCGGAATACTTACGACCCGCAGCCGGAAAAAGTTCAGTGACCGGTCCTGCCCGGGTTCCTGCTGTATATCCGCATGAATCAATAAGACCGCACCCTGATTTTCAGGGTGCGGTCTTTTGCTGTCCGGCGGCATATCGCTTTACTTTATTTTCCGAAGATGCTGATGACCGCAATGAGCATCACGATCAGCAGCAGAATGTTGAGGATCAGCTGGTTCAGGGAGATAGCCAGCATGACGCCAAGAACCGCGGCCGCACTGCCGGCGGTCATGGCGGCAAGCACCATCTTCCGGTTATAGAGGCCCGCCCTGACGATGGCGGCACCGCCGCTCATGGGGATGACTGCCCCCAGCACAAGGGTCAGGGTCAGGGTTGCCACCGGTGAGAGTCCCAGCAGCAGGAGGAGCGCCGCCGCGACGGGTTTGCAGGGAACGCCGGCCATGTTGATAAAACCGATCCCAATGCAGGCAATGCCCATAATAACGAGTCTGGCGCCCCGTAAACCGATCTGGCTGCCGGTTGTGCCGGCGCTCAGGATCATTTTGACAATCAGCGCGGCCATGGACACCAGAAGCGCGATGCCCATGACCTTTTTAATCGTGGCTCCGTCCATCCGGGTAACAGCCCGGCCCCCTGCCAGGGCGCCGCAGGCAAGGCACGCCATAAAGACAACCAGGGTCAGCGCATCGACCGAGTTTTCCGCCTTCAGGTAGCTGAAGGCAATCAGACTGCCGGGAACAATGGTGGAGGCAATCAGACAGGCCGGAAGGCCCTTGTCATCGGCGAGTTTCAGCTTTTTGACGGCCAGTGTGTTCAGCAGAAAGTCTGAAACGCCGATGGTGCAGACAAAGAAAATGATAAATTCCAGCACGCTGAGAAGCTTCAAATCTCCCGGCGCCCGGCGGAGAGCGTCGCGGTTGGTCACAAGCTCCCTGCCAAGGACGGCGGCATATACAAGCCCGCACAGAAGAAATACAGCGCCGATAATGGTTTGGATATTCATGTCATTTCTCCCTCTGACGGACAGTGCCG
>CAMONN010000092.1 GCA_946620645.1 uncultured Clostridia bacterium | reverse complement strand
ATCCCATGACTCCGATGTCCGGCTATTTGGTGACTCGTTGGGCCTGTATCAGGCCACGGACCCGTTGCTCGGTACGTCGGTACTTGTGCTTTGGATCAGAAGCTGCTTGCCAGTCTGTATCTTAAAGCGGTATTGGTTTGCACGCGCCGGTAGGAAAGATCAACCATTACCAGTTTTGCGCATTTCGGGCACTTCAGTTCAATCACGCCGGTTGTCGGGGTAACCTTGTCCAGGACCCGCCAGCCGCAGTTCGGGCATTTTTTCGACACCCGCAGCCCTTTGTTTCTTTCATACAATTTCATCATCCTCCATCATCACATCCAGAATCGCGTTGGGGCGGCCGAGGTAGCTCTCGCCCAGAAGGCCCAGCTCCCGCATGCGGATGCTGAGGGCCTGGCGGGAGACGCCGAGCAGGACACACATATCGCAGAAGCGCTGATACTCCCGGGGACGCCAGAGGGCGTTCAGCATCCCGATCCTCCCCTCCTGGCCCGTGAGGAACATGGCCTGCTCCACCAGGGTCCGGGGCATCAGGATGGAGGCCGTGAGGCGGTCCACCTGCCACTCCTCCCGGGAGGAGCTGTCGGAAAGGCCCCGGTAGCGGAGAACCCGCCGGGCCGAGGGGCCCGCGCCGTAATCCCGGGGAAAGAGCAGCTTCAGCACATGGTGGCAGCCCTCGTGAACGAGGGTGAAGTTCCGCCGGCCGGTCTGGGAGGGATCCAGAAGGAAGGTCTCAATGAGGACTGTCTCCCCGTCCAGGAAGCACAGATCCTCCTCGGTGCCGGGGAGTTCCACGCCCACCTCCTCATAGGAGGTCATGCCGAGAACGCTCCCGTCTGGGGAAAGCTGCCGGTACTCAACGGAAAGCCCCAGCAGGGCAGAGAGCAGAAGCTCCGGCACCACCCGCAGGACCCGGCCGGATGAGCGGACCTCCGGCAGGTCCAGATAGGCCCGGAAGACCCGGTCCCCGATCTTTTCCAGCTCGGCTTTTGACAGATATCTCGGCACGGTCTCCCCTCCCTGGCTGAATTGCGGCCCTTGCCGCCCGATCTGCCTGAAGGATATCATATCGTGTTACGATACACAAGTCCGCATTTGCGGAGCATAACTATATTGACAAGTGTTTTCCCCTGTGCTAAACTCGGACCAGTACTGAAAAAGGCAGCACCGGACAGGAAAGGAAGGCGCCACCATGTCATATAATACTTATCCGAAATATAACGCCGCCGGAGAGCGGGAGCGGAACGCCGTCGGCGCCCGGATCGCCGAGGCGAGAAACGCGAAGAACTGGAACCTGGGGAAGCTCACGGAGGGCCTGAAAGCCTGCGGCGTGAACCTCACCAAGGCCGCCGTCAACAAATGGGAGACGGGAGAGACCGTGCCGAACATTTATCAGTTTCTGGCGGTGACGGCCCTGCTGGGGATGGACGACCGCCTGGGAAGCTACCGGGAGGACGCCTCTCAGGAGCTGAACCAGGAAGGCCTCCGGAAGCTGGAGGAATACCGGAGGGACCTCGTGAGCAGCGGAAACTACAGGCCGGCGGAGAAGCCGAAGCCCGTGATCCAGTTTAGGGAAATCGCCGTGGCCTACATGCCCGCCGCCGCCGGCACCGGCAACTGGCTGGACGACACGGAGGCCTATGAGATGGTGAGCGTCCCCGCTCAGGAGATCCCGAAGGGGGCGGAGCTGGGCATCCGCATTTCCGGCGACAGCATGGAGCCGGTGTTCCACGACGGGCAGATCGTGTGGGTGCAGCGCTGCAGCCAGCTGAACGTGGGTGAAGTGGGCATCTTCAGCTACGACAACCAGGCGTATATCAAGGTCTACGGGGAGCAGCCTCCGGAGGAGGACGTGCGGGAGCTCTACACCGACAGCTACGGCGCCATGCGGCGGCAGCCGGTGCTCCTCTCCTACAACTCTCCGAAGTACAGTCCCATTGTCATCTCCCCCTACAGTCCCTTCCGGATCTTCGGACGGGTGCTGCGGGCATGAAAGCGGCGGAAGGAGGGGCGGAATGATCGAAACCATGGACCGGGTGAAGGAGCTCGCCGCAGAGCGGGGCCTGAGCCTGTACCAGCTCTCGGTACTCTGCAAGGTCTCCTACCACACCCTGAAGAGCGTGGAGGAACGGAACGGGCAGCTGAAGCTGGAAACCATCGATAAAATCTGCACCGGGCTGCAGATGCCTCTGCGGGACTTCTTCCCCTGAGGGCGGCAGCCTTCAGGTCAGCGAGGATGTTATGAGAACATATGTGAAAGTGAATTCGGATTTCGACGCCACCGGGTACATGCAGCCCAGGGCCATCACCTGGAAGGACGGGAGAACCTTCCGCATCGACGCGGTGAAGGACCTCTGGCCCGGGAAGCGGGACGACCGCTACACCGTCGTTATCCAGGGCGAGGAGCGCTATCTCTACTACGAGCGGCCCACGGAGCTGCACCCCAGCCGCTTCGGGCGCTGGTTTGTCCAGAGCGCGGAGAGCGCGTGATGGAACGGACCTATGTGGCCATCGACCTCAAGTCCTACTACGCCTCGGCGGAGGCGGCGGACCGGGGGCTGAACCCCCTGACCACGAACCTGGTGGTGGCGGACTCCTCCCGGACGGAGAAGACCATCTGCCTCGCGGTCTCCCCTTCCCTGAAGGCCTACGGCATCTCCGGGCGGGCCCGGCTCTTTGAGGTGGTGCAGCGGGTGAAGGAAATTAACGCCGAGCGCTTCCAGAAGGCGAAAGCTTTGGGAGTCCTGCCGAAGGACGGGGACGGGAATTATCATTTCTCCTCGTCCTCCTTTGACGCGGAGGCGCTGGCGGCGGACCCCTCGCTGGAGCTGGGGTACATCGTGGCCCCGCCGAGAATGCTGTACTACGAGGAGGTCAGCACAAAGATCTTCTCCATCTACAAGAAATACATCGCCCCGGAGGATATCCACGTATACTCCATTGACGAGTGCTTCATGGACGTGACGCACTATCTCAGCACCTACCGGATGAACGCCCGGGAGCTGGCCATGTCCCTCATAAGAGAGGTGCTGCGGGAGACCCGCATCACCGCCACCGCCGGCATCGGCACCAACATGTACCTGGCCAAGGTGGCGATGGACATTGTGGCAAAGCACGTCCCGGCGGACGCGGACGGCGTCCGGATCGCGGAGCTGAACGA
>CAMONN010000091.1 GCA_946620645.1 uncultured Clostridia bacterium | reverse complement strand
TCAGATATGACAGCCCAATAGATAACTGCATGGGCTCTCTGCCCGTGCAGCAGACTAAAAGGTAATTCTTTCCAGCAGGCAACAGCAAGTTGCTTTTCTCCGGCCGAGATCAGTATTATAATAAAAGCAAATACATCATCACAGGAGGGAGCCCTTATGGAGACACGGGATATTCTTAAAAATCTCAGGGAAAAGAAATGCATGACGCAGGAAGAGCTTGCTGAGCACGTCATGGTATCCAGGCAGGCTGTCAGCCGTTGGGAAAACGGAGAAACTCTTCCCAACACGGAGACTCTGAAACTTCTCTCGAAAGAATTTGATGTGTCAATCAACACACTCCTCGGATCTCCGAGACAGCTGATTTGCCAGTGCTGCGGGATGCCCCTGAGCGAGGATGGCATGATAAGCCGGGAGCCGGATGGCAGCTATAATGAGGACTACTGCAAGTGGTGTTACACTGACGGGGCCTTTGCCTATGAATCAAAAGAAAAACTGATAGATTTTCTGGTCTCCCATATGCCGAATCCGGAAAGTGTTCCGGAAGAGGAGCTCAGAAGCCGGTACGATCAGTATCTTTCTCTTCTGAAGCACTGGAAATAACAGGATCTTCTTCGCTGTCTCAAATAACAGAAACGGCAGGTGACCGCGGGTCACCTGCCGTAAAATGTTTTTGATGGATGAGCTTACTTGATGGAGAAGAAGGCGTCCTTGCCGGGATACTGGGCGACGTCGAAGAGCTCTTCCTCGATGCGCAGCAGCTGGTTGTACTTGGCAACACGGTCGGTGCGGGACGGGGCACCGGTCTTGATCTGGCCGGCGTTTGTGGCGACGGCGATGTCAGCAATGGTGGTGTCCTCGGTCTCACCGGAGCGGTGGGAAACAATGCAGGTGTAGCCGGCACGGTTGGCGGTCTGGATGGCATCCAGGGTCTCGGTCAGAGAGCCGATCTGGTTGACCTTGATGAGCACAGCGTTGGCAGCGCCCATCTCAATGCCCTGACGGATGCGTACAGGGTTGGTGACGAACAGGTCGTCGCCGACCAGCTGGACGCGGCTGCCGAGGCGCTTGGTCATCTCGACCCAGCCTTCCCAGTCGTTCTCGCCCAGACCGTCTTCGATGGAGATGATGGGATACTTGTTGACCAGGTCTTCCCACATGTCGATCATCTCAGCGCTGGTCATCACGGTGCCGCGCTTCGGCAGGTGATAGCACTTGTCATCGGCGTTCCACCAGTCGGAGACGGCGGCGTCCATGGCAATCATGAAGTCCTCGCCGGGCTTGTAGCCGGCCTTTTCAATTCCTTCAACCAGAGCCTTCAGAGCGTCCTCGTCGCTGGCGAGGTTCGGAGCATAGCCGCCTTCATCGCCGACACCGGAGGGAGGAACAACCTTCTTCAGCGCGTGGAAGACCTCGGCGCACATGCGCAGGGCTTCATGGAAGCTCTGGGCACCGACGGGCATGATCATGAACTCCTGGATATCGACGCTGTTGTCTGCATGGGCGCCGCCGTTGAGGACGTTCATCATCGGGACCGGAAGAATCTTGGCATTGACGCCGCCGATGTAGTTGTACAGGCTCTGGCCGGTAGCTTCGGCAGCGGCCTTGGCGCAGGCCAGGGACACGCCCAGAATGGCGTTGGCACCCAGACGGGTCTTGTTCGGTGTGCCGTCGAGCTCGAGAAGGAGCTTGTCGATGGCGGTCTGATCCAGAGCGTTCAGACCGACAACAGCTTCGGCGATTTCGCCATTGACGTTCTCTACGGCTTTCAGGACGCCCTTGCCGCCGTAACGGCCCTTATCGCCGTCGCGAAGCTCGCAGGCTTCATACATGCCGGTGGATGCGCCGGAAGGTACGGCTGCGCGGCCGATGGTGCCGTCGTCCAGGGTAACTTCAACTTCAACGGTGGGGTTGCCGCGGGAGTCGAGGATCTCGCGGGCCATGACATCAACGATTTCAAAATACTGTTTCATATGGTACATAACCTCCTGTACAGTTGTGGGATGATTATAAACTAAAGAAAAACAAAAAGAAAGACATAGTTTACGTTGCACAAGCAAAATGCTGTGTTTTTGTGGAAAATGACGAAAGCTTGACAAGGCTCGGAGGAATCCGGAGAACCGCCCGTCCGGGATTTGGCGTTGGTGATTGCGTGCGCCGGGGAAATATGATATGATCGGACAGGCGAAAATCACAGCCAGGCACCTGAAACCACACCAGACGGATCGGAGGAAACCATGAAAAAACTACGCCGGTTTTTACCGGTTCTGATCCTGATTCTTGCGCTCATCGTTCTGTTTGCTCCCTCCGGGAACAACAACGGCGAAGCACCGGTCACAACAACAGCGAGTCCTGCCCCTGCCGGCAGCGACGGGGATCTCCTGCTGCTTCAGCCGCAGCCGGAGGGCGATGCCTCCGGGACGCCGTCTCCTGTTTCGGAACCGGAACAGAATGTCCAGACAGAGGACCCGGCTCCGGAGGAAGAGGAGCCGCTGATCCCGGAAGACGGCAGCTATACCACCAAAGAGGATGTTGCCCTGTACCTGAACACCTACGGGCATCTGCCGGAAAACTTCGTCACCAAGAAGGAAGCGGAAAAGGCCGGATGGAGCGGCGGGAGCCTGGAATATGCGTTGCCGGGGAAATGCATCGGCGGTGACCGCTTTGGAAACCGGGAAAACCAGCTGCCGAAGGCAAAGGGAAGAATCTGGTGGGAATGCGACATCAACACTCTCGGCCAGCGCTCCCGGGGAGCGGAAAGGCTGGTTTATTCCAGCGACGGGCTCATATACTACACACCGGACCATTACGAGACCTTTGTTCGCCTCTACTGAGCTCCGGGTATGAATAATAAAGAAACGGCGGCAGCGCCCCCGACCTCCTTTTTGACAGGAGTCGGGGGCGCTGCCGTTAAACACTCAGTCCGCAGGGAGGTTCGGCTTACTGACCGGGATAGGGATATCCGTCGGACTGCATCTGCTTGTAATACGGGTCGTTCCAGGGGTAGCTGTACCGCAGCCCGTCATAGCCCATCTGATCCCGCAGCAGGGCATAGCGCGGCGCGTAATAACGCCGGTCCTCCCGGTAATAGGGCTGCTGCTTGTACCATTCCAACGCCTCCCCCTGCAGGTTTGCGCCCAGACGCCAGGCGCCTTCGGAGCTCTCCCACTGAGTGTTGTCCACTTCACAGTCGGGGTGAAGCTCGCGATAGTGGTCTACCTGCTCTGCCGGAACCGG
>CAMONN010000090.1 GCA_946620645.1 uncultured Clostridia bacterium | reverse complement strand
GGGTGCAGGTCGTTGAAGGTCTTTCCATAAAACCCCCTTTAGGGCTGATTAACCATATGGCTAAAAGCTCTATAGAAGAGTTTAGGATATGACCGTCAACGACCTGCACCTTTTTATTTAGCCATATGCCTGTCGGAAACGCATTTGTCTGCCTCCGGCGCCGTCTGCTCTCCGCTGAGCGGGCATTGCTCACCGCTTGACAGAATACACTGTTAGCAGTACAATTTGTACACTGATAACAGTACCATTCCTTGAAAGGGGAGTTTTTATGCCCATCAGCAATGCCCGCAGGAAAGCCAACCGCAAGTGGGACGAAGCAAACCGCGACCGCTACTGGTCCTGTATGGTCCGTTTTCCCGCAGAGGAGAAGGAACGTATCGCCGCCCGTGCCGCCCAGCTGGGCGTCTCCATCTCCGAGTATATCCGCGGTCTGGTCTATGCCGATCTCGGCTCCGCAGGCCCTCATCAAAATTGACGCGATCCCAAATAAAGTCGAAAGACATCTGCAATTCATTCATAAAAGCCTAAGAGACAGCGAGTTTTTCAGGCAAAGCGGTATTCGTTTCCGTATCAAAATGGTCGGAAACGATTTTTTTCGTAATTTCACCTGCTCACTCAATGCAGCACAGCTTCGCGCTCAGAGTGCTCACAGGGCATTGTCCGCTTCCGCCCTCTGCATCGGGGGGCGGAAAAAAGCATGAAATTACTGCATAGTTGACAATTATCAATCAATATGGTATGCTTTTAACGCTTGATAAATATCAACAGTTGATAAAGAAAGGAGATTTGGCGATGAATCAGATAGAGGTCCAGGCCGTTGATCTGGGGATCATGGCCGCATATCTTGTGCTGATGGCAGTAATCGGTATCACCGTGATGAAGCGCGTGAAGAATGCGGGAGACTATTTTATCGGGGGCCGGTCGTTTGGGACACTGGTTCTCCTGACGACGGTATGTGCTACGCTGGCCGGTGGCGGCGGCCTGATGGGACGGGCGGGTGTTGCCTACTCCAGCGGATTCAAGGCAGTGATGACCGCAATCCCGTACCTGATCGGGATGTTTCTCTTTTCTGCCATTGCGGGTAAAATTTCGGCGCTGGGCTTCCAGCATAATATCACATCAATTCCGGATCTCTTTGAGAGACGGTTCGGAAAGCTCTCCAAGATCATTCTTGGCATTCTGATCACCTTTGCCATGATCGGCACGCTGGCTGCCCAGGTCACGGCGACAGCCACGATCCTCAGGCTTGTGCTTGCAAAGTATAATCTTTCCTATACCCTTTGCGCCATCATATCCTGTCTGGTGTTTGTCGTCTATACCGCCACTTCGGGGATGTTCGGCGTGGTATATACCGATCTGGTGCAGTTCTTTGTGCTGATCCTGTTCGCCTACATCATGATTCCGGCCGGGGCTTTGATCAAGGTCGGCGGATTCGGCGCCTTTTTCTCGGCGCTGGACAGCGCGCACACCACGCCTGTGATCAATGGCAGCATTCTTGGAGACATTGTGACGTACCTTGTCTTTACGCTGGCGGCGGCGGAGATGTGGCAGCGCGCCTTTGCTGCGAAAGACCGGAAAAGCGCCACCGCAGGGACTGCGATGGGGACAGCGGCCTATGCTTTGATGATCGTGATCGTCTATGCCATCGGGCTGCTGGGCTGGCAGATCCTCGGGCCGAACGTCGCTGAAGAATACGGGAGCCTCGATGCGGTGGTTCCTCTGCTTGCGATCCGGGTTCTGCCCAGCGGCCTTGTCGGCCTTGCGCTGGCGGGGATGCTGGCGACGATCATGTCCACGGCCGACAGCTACCTTCTGGTTTCGGTGCAGAGCTGTGTGCATGACGTCGGGAAAACGCTCTGGCCGGAAGTGTTTGGAAAGCATGAGCTCCGGCTGGGGAGAATCTTCACGCTGCTGCTGGCCGTCGCGGCCCTTCTTCTGGCGCTCTGTTTCAAAAACGCTTATAACGTTGTCGTGTTCTCCTGGGGCTTCTATGCTGCCGCGGCCGGTCTCCCCGCCTTCGCCGCGCTGGTCTGGAAGAAGGCGACAACACCCGGCATCCTGGCGGGCATGCTCGGGGGCCTGGTGGTCAGTATCGGGTGGAAGATCGCCGGCGAACCCTTCGGCCTCGGATCAACGGTTCCCGGGACAATCGTATGCGGGATTCTTCTGGTAACGGTCAGCCTGCTTACGTACCGGAAGCATCCGAGCATATTCCTGGAAGTGAAAAAAGATAAAAACTGATAGACTTTTTCATTACGCGACTGTATAATCATCTGCAGAACCGATCAGTCCCGGTAGTCAGGGGGGTGCAGTTTCATTGAGTACTGCCAGCTATGGAGAGGGAGAGCAGGGCGAAACACTTCTGTCCTCACTTTCAGTGCTTTACCGGTTTGCATTGCAGAATAGTTATGAAAAGCATGCGGATATCACCAAATCGCAGTTTCTGATCATTGTCGCGCTCTACAGGAATGCCAGCCTCACCATGTCCGAGGTGGCGGAGTATATCTCCTCCTCCCGGGAACAGGCGACAAGGGCTCTTTCCCCGCTCGCTGAAAAGGGTCTTGTGGAACGGTATACCGATCCAAGCTGCCGGAAGCATGTCCGCGTCCGCCTGACGCCTGACGGAAGGGAAACCATCCGGAGGCATATTGCCATCTCAGAGGAAAGGGTCCATCAGCGGCTTTCCGAATCACTGAATGAAGAGGAGATGACGGATCTGCGGCTTGCTTTTCAGACGATAATCCGGCTTCTGGGAAAGATAAAATAGAAAAGTTTTCAACCGTAGGAAAAGGCACTGCCTCATTCAGCTTACTTTGCTGTTTGAGACAGCGCCTTTTTTGTGCCCTTTCAATCATGCAGACTGCTCTGCCCTGGTGCAGGTCATTTCAGAAACTTTTTTTAAACACCGCGGAAAAAACGCGAAAAACAGGCGAAAAAAACGCGTAGGAGATTTTTCCAGCGCCCTGCTACACTGATCCCGGAATCGAAAGGTTCCGGGATTTTCTGTTTTCAAGGGGGGCAGCCTGTTGCCGACTCAGAAACAACTGGACAACCTCAAAAAAGGCGCCTCCCACCGCTTCACGAAGGAGAACGCCGCCGACATGGGCCGCAAAGGTCAGAAGGCCTCGGTGGAGGCCGCAAAGCGCAACCGCTCCATCGCCTCATCCGCCCGCCAGATCCATGACACCCCGGTGACGGAGGGCTCCGACGTGGACCGTCTCGCTCAGCTCGGTATTAAGGATGACCCGACCAACGCCGACCGCGTAGCCGCCGCCGTTTTCGATAAGGCCGCCGCCGGTGACATGGCCGCCGTGGACAAGTTCGAGCAGCTGGTGGAAAAAGCCGCCGCCGAGTA
>CAMONN010000089.1 GCA_946620645.1 uncultured Clostridia bacterium | reverse complement strand
CAGCTGGGCGTGAAGCACCACTACCCCGAGGGGGACATGGACCAGGTGGACAAGGTGCTCTGGGACCTGAAGCACAACCCCGCCTCCCGCCGCATCATGACGAACATCTACACCTTTGCGGACCTGTCGGAGATGGCGCTGTACCCCTGCGCCTATTCCATGACCTTCAACGTCAGCGGCAACCGCCTCAACGCCATCCTGAACCAGCGGTCCCAGGACATGCTGGCCGCCAACAACTGGAACGTGGTGCAGTATTCCGTCCTGACCATGATGATGGCCCAGGTCTCCGGTCTGGAGCCGGGCGAGTTTGTCCACGTCATCGCCGACGCCCACATCTATGACCGGCACGTCCCCGCCATTGAGGAGATCATCCAGAACCCGCCGAAGCCCGCCCCGGTCTTCACCCTGGACCCGGAGGTGAAGGACTTCTACGCCTTCACCCGGGACAGCTTCCGGATGGAGGGCTATGAGTACTCCGACTTCACCGGGAAGATCCCGGTGGCGGTCTGAGTCCGGCGGAGGAGAGCGCGCCTATGGAAGCCATAGTCGCTGTATTTTCCGACTGGGGCATCGGGTCCGAGGGAACCCAGCAGGTGGTGCTGAAGGCGGACCGGAAGCACTTCCGGGAGCTCACCAGCGGCGCCGCCGTGCTGGTGGGCCGCCGGACCCTGGGGGACTTCCCGGGGGGACAGCCCCTGAAAAACCGGGTAAACCTGGTGCTGACCCGGCAGGATATCGAGATTCCCGGGGCGACGGTCGTCCACAACGAGCGGGAAGCCTGTGAGGCCGCCGCGGAGTACGACCGCTGTCTCGTCATCGGCGGCGCCAGTGTCTACCGGCAGATGCTGCCCTGGGTGGACACGGTCCACATCACCGAAATCGACCTTCAGCCCGCGTCCGACTCCTTCTTCCCGAATCTGGAGGCCGACCCCGACTGGGTCCGGGCCGAAACAGGCCCCTGGCAGGAGGAGGACGGCGTACGCTACCGCTTCTGCACCTACCGGCGGCGGGAAAAGGAGGATTTGACATGAATCAGGACCGGGAATGGATACTGGAAGAATACCGCAGCTGCAGGAAGTCCCTGGAGCTGGGCTGTTACGTGGCCGGCGGCGGCGCCTTCGGGATGTTCCTGCGGTGGCTGCAGCTGCAGCTGGGCTTTAACGAGCTGGGCCTCGCGGACCCCAGCCTCCTGCACTGGTTTGTGGCGCTCTATGTGGTGCTGGCGGCAGGAGTGTACGCTTTCCTTGTGCGCCGCTTTGAAAAAGGGCTCCTCTATCTCCCGGAGGAGTTCCCGCGGGCCTTCTCCAACGAGGGGAAATGGTACCGGATCGCCCGCATTGCTTCCGGCCTTCTGGTCTGCGCCGGGGCGGCGCTCCTCTTCCTGCAGACGGATCTGGACCCCCACGTCACGGACTACCGGGTGCTGGCCGCTCTGGCCCTGGTCTCGGGGCTGGCCTTCCCCCTGTGGCTGGGGAGCGCCAACCGGGATCCCGCGCCCTCGGCGGGGCTCCTGTGCGTGCTGAGCTTCATCCCCATGTTCTTCCTGGCGGCATGGATCATCATCTGCTACAAGCTCAACACCATCAACAGCGTCATCTGGGACTTTCTCCCGGAGCTGGTGGCGGCGGCGGCCTCCATGTTCGCCTTCTTCCGCCTGGGGGGCTATGTCTTCGGCCGGCCCCAGTGGAAGCGCTGCCTCTTCAGCTGCATGCTGGCCGCCATGCTCTGCATCCTGGTGCTGGCGGACGAGCGGTACCTGGGGCTGCAGGTCATCTTCTTCGGCATCGCCGCGGAGCTGCTGCTCTGCTGCTGGATCATGGTCAAGAACTTTGAGCTGGGCGAGGCGCCCCCGAAGAAAAAGAAGAACACCGGCGGCTTTGAAGAACTGATGTAAATACGTAAAATGAAAGAACAGCGCGCACCGCGTAAACGGTGCGCGCTGTTTTATTGCTGTACTGCAGAGCTCAGGAATGATCGTGACCTTGGGCACGGGTCTCCGGGGTTTTGGACCAGCCGGTCCCCTCGACCCGCTGAATGACGCCGACGCTGGCGCCGCCGCCGGGGATGAGCGGGACATTCTCCATAATAAGGGAGGAGGTGTCCAGCCCGTACCACTTCACCCGGGAGCCCGCTATCTTCCGGATGGCGTACTTGGCGTTCAGGATGAACTCGTCCAGAGTGCTGAGCTCGGTCTTGGTGGTGACGGACTTCATGATGAAGCAGAACTTGAAGGTGCCGACACCGGTCTGCTCGTAAATGGAGTACTTCTTCTCCTGCGGGGGCAGCTCACCGCGCTGCTGCAGATCCTGCACGATCTGGCGCAGGTAGACGTTCACCCGCTGGGGGCACTTGAAGCCCAGGTTCAGCCGGATGCGGAAAATGCAGTCGGTGCCGTAGGTCTCCAGCTCATAGGTCATGGTGCGGGGATCGTCCAGAACGTTGAGGTTCACAAACCAGTAGGCCTGGGCCCGCTTGGTATCCTTGTCCAGGATGGAGTAGAGCACGTCACGGTCGATGTACTCCGAGTCCTTCTCGCTGCCGAGATAGACCAGGTTGTTGGCCAGGAGCGGAATCTCCTCGTCATCGTGCAGGGCCTTGAGGCTCTCCACGTAGTCCCGGATCTTCAGCCGGGTGCGGTAGCGCTTCTCCAGCTGGGTACCCCGGTACCAGATGATCTCCAGCAGCAGGAGCACCAGGGTGAGGATCACCGTGACATAGCCGCCGTGCATGAACTTGCCGAGGGAGGAGATGAAGAAGACGGACTCAATCCCGCCGAAAACCAGGAGGATGATGAAGGAAAGCACCTTCTTCTTCCGGACGTTAAAGAGGTAAACCCCCAGGAGCAGCGTCGTCATCAGCATCGTCACCGTAATGGCGAGACCGTAGGCCGACTCAATCCTCGCGCCGGAGCGGAAGTACAGCACCACCAGGCTGCAGCCGATCCAGAGAACGCTGTTCACGGTCCCGATGTACAGCTGGCCCTTGGTATCCGAGGGATAGCGGATCTCCAGGTGGGGCAGCAGGTCCAGCAGGATGGCCTCGGACACCAGGGTGTAGGAGCCGGTGATGAGGGCCTGGGAGGCGATGACCGCCGCCACCGCGCCCAGCACCACCGCCACCGGGCGCAGAAGCTCCGGCAGCATCAGGAAGAAGGGGTTCAGGTCCTCCACGTGAGAGAGGGCGGCGTTGGCGGTGTTCCGGATAATCCAGGCGCCCTGGCCCATATAGTTGAGGATCAGGCAGAGCTTTACAAAGGGCCAGCTCATGTAGATGTTCTCCTTGCCCACGTGGCCCATGTCCGAGTAAAGGGCCTCGGCGCCGGTGGTGGCGAGGAAGACGCTGCCGAGAATCATGAAGCCCA
>CAMONN010000088.1 GCA_946620645.1 uncultured Clostridia bacterium | reverse complement strand
TGGGCCTTCTGGGACCTGGAAATTCAGCGGGCCCTGGACCTCTTCCTGCCGGAGGGAAAAGAGTAAACCGGTAAAGAGCAGGTCTGCTTCGCAGAGGTGCCCTTCAAAAAATCAATGCGTATTGCCGGAGGTATCAACGCCGAAAAACGGAAGCTGTTCCCGCTTTTCGGCGTTGATCTTAAAATGTGGTGGACCGGGTTGGACTCGCACCAACGGTGTTTCTCTGTTACGGGTTTACAATCCGCTGCCCTCGCTGCTAGGCATACCGATCCATATTGTACGGGACCTCACGGGATCCCGGGAAGCGCGGGGTCTCTCCTGCCGCTTCCCGGGACAGCTGAGTTCCGGGGTCTCCCCCGTGGGGAGTCATTCCGATGCCGAACCGGATCCCATCTGGCGCGTCACCGGTAGTAGCTGACGATCAGGTTGGATTTGACCCACCCGATCTGGCCGTCAGCGGTGGAAACAAGGGAAAAACCGTTCTGACGGGCCAGCTCCGTCACCTGCTCCCGCTCCCAGACCCGGTCGAGAAGGTTGTAGCCGTCGTAGGTGAACTTCTCAATCGGCCAGAAGCGAAGGATGATGCAGTTACCGAGTTTAGACTTTACGTACTTGACCTGGTAGTCGGCCAGCCAGGCGTTGTCATTCGGGATGGTCACCCGCTCGTCGGCGCCAAACATGTCCGCGTAGCAGGGGCCGGTGTGGGCCGCGTACCAGTACTCATTGTCACAGGCATGAGCCTCCCCCGTCGGGAAGAGGGCGGAAAACAGCAGCAGTGCCAGAGCGAGTGCCGTGGTACGGATGACGTATTTCTGAAGCTTCATCTTGATATACCTCCCAATTTGTTTCTCCGTGTGATTGGTGTCACATTGGTTCAAACACTGTTTTTTATTTACGGTCACAGTGTAACAGATATGATCCGGGGAGGTTTGTTTTGCCTGTTATTTTGGCGGGACACCATTGACCTCATCTGTTCTGGCATGATATAACATCTGTGTGAGGAGCCTTGAAACCGGAAAAGCCGGGCATGACGGATGGGAAAAATCGTATCTGTTACCGGTTTCAAACTTTGCTGTCATTAGTAATACTATTCTGAACCAGTACAGGGGGTAGAATAATATGTCTGGTAGTTGTTTTTAAACACAACCGCCCAAAGCTACTTGTCATTGATCTTGACACGGAACCGCAGATTGAAATGACAGAGGATGAAAAAATACAGTTTGTTGCCGAACGCATCCTGCGGGAGCATAAGGCCGCCTTTGAGGAGCTGGCGAAATGATCAGATTCTCAAAGGAAAAAGTTCTTCTGCTTCACAAGATTATGGCCGAGGCTACCCGCAGAAACTGAGCCCGGAGGAAAAACCATGAAAAAACTCATCGTCATCCTGCTGCTTGCGGCAATGCTGTGCGCACAGGCAGCCTGCGGCGCCGCGCCGTCCGGCAGCGCGGTCGAGGACCCTGCGGCGGAAAATGCCCTGCAGAATGAGGAAGCGCCGCCGGATGAAAACACACAGACGGCGGAAGCGGACGACGCCGGCGCCTACGGCGAAGTCATCAACGCCTACCGCGAGGCCTACCGCACCGGCAGCAACCTGGACGGACAGTACCTGTGGGACCACGGTCTTTCCGAGGTGGCGGCCTACTCCTCCGGCGTCGGCTGCGCGCTGGCGGACCTGGACGGAAACGGCAGTCCCGAGCTCATCATCGCCGGCACGGGGGCGGATGATTTCTCCGAAAACATGCTGTATGCCCTCTATACCCTGGCGGACGGGGTCCCGGTCAACATTGTGACCTCGCAGGCGCGGTCACGCTATTATCTTCTGGCGGACGGCACGGTGCTTTCCGAGGGCTCCGGGGGCGCGTCCCACACCTATATCACCCTGAGCCGGGTAAACGGCGGCGCCCTGGAGGGGCTTGAAATGGTCTTCACCGATTATGACGAAATGAACAGCCGGACCGTCTTCTTTTTCCGCCCGGGGGGCGCCTGGGAGATGCTGCCGGATGAACAGTGCGTCGCCATCTCTGAAAGCGACTTTCAAGCCCGGTGGGACCTGTGGAAAAACGCCGTCCGGCTCCCGCCGCTGACTGACATCTTCTGAACCGCACAGAAACGCCCGGGCGCGGAATTTGCGCCCGGGCGTCTGTCATGATGATCCAAAGGCCTCAGCCGAGGCTCTTCCGGTACTTTTCGACGGAGGCGGCGATGCGCTCCATGCCGGTCTCCAGGATGCTGCGGGGCATGGCCAGGTTCAGCCGCACAAAGCCCTCGGCGTTCCCCACAAAGAGGCTGTTGCCCCCCTCCAGCAGGACGCCCGCCTCGTTGGCGAAGAAGCCCGGCAGGTCCGTCACCCCCGGCAGGCACCCTGACATGTCCACCCAGGCCAGGTACGTGGCCTCGGGGATCCGGAACCCGGCCTCCGGCAGCCTGGCAGCCAGGAAGTCCGCCACGTAGCGGAAATTGCCGTCCAGGTACGCCTTCAGCTGCTCCAGCCACTCGCCGCCCTTTTCATAGGCCGCCTGGTGGGCCGCGATGGAAAGGGGGTTCAGCATGCCGGCGATTTTGTCCCGGCTCCTGAAGCGCGCCCGCTCCTCAGGATCCCGGATGATGATGTTGGAGAACATCAGCCCCGCCATGTTGAAGCTCTTGCTGGCGGACATGCAGGTGACAAGCTTCCTGTAGTCCGGCATCACCTTGCCCATGGGGGTGTGGCGCAGGCCCCGGCGGATCACATCGCAGTGGATCTCGTCGGAGACGACCCACAGGTCGTACTTTTCGGCGATCTCCGCCACCCGCTTCAGCTCCTCCTCCGTCCAGACCCGGCCGGTGGGGTTGTGGGGGTTGCACCAGACCAGCATCTTGACCCGGGGGTCGGCGCACTTCTTTTCCAGGTCCTCAAAGTCCAGGGTAAAGTACCCGTCGGTGTTGATCAGGTCCGAGCAGACCACCGGCACATGGTTGTACTCCGCCGCGTGGAGGAAGTAGCCGTAGGAGGGCGTGGTGATGACGAAGGTCTCCCCCTCGCCGATCAGGTCCTCCACCAGCTGGTAGAGCCCCGGGATGATGCCCGGCGAGAAGCAAAGCTCCTTCCGGGGGAAGGTCCAGCCGTAGCGGCTTTCGCACCAGGCGTTCAGGGCCTTGTAATAGGCGTCGTCAAACATCATGGTGTAGCCGAAGATCCGCTTGTCCACCCGGTCCTTGATGGCCTCGCCGATGGCCGGGCAGCAGGCGAACTCCATATCCGCCACCCACATGCGCACGAACTCTTCGTCCTTAAAGGGGAAGACCTTCTCGGGCCCCGCGTGGAAGATATAGCCGCGGAAGCCGTCGGTGTTCAGGGCGTTGGTGTTTCTGCGGTCGATGACCTCGTCAAAGT
>CAMONN010000087.1 GCA_946620645.1 uncultured Clostridia bacterium | reverse complement strand
CCGACGGAAGCCATGGCGACAGGAACGTTCTCTTCTTCCTGAGCCAGGAATGCAGCGAAGTCTTCCCCGTTCAGGTAGGAGATGGTCTGGCCGGCGTTGGCCATGAACTCGACAAAGTCAGGATCTTCAATCGCAGCTGCGCAGGCAGTCTCCAGAGCGGCGACGACATCGTCATCGACACCGAGAGGCACCGCGATTCCGCGCCAGGTACCCCAGACGCAGTTGTCGTAGCCCTGTTCCTCGCAGGTCGGGACATCGGGGAAGACGGGGTTGCGCTCAGTGCTCATGATGGCAAGCATCGTCAGGTCGCCGGATTCGACGAAGGAGCGGGCCTCGGCAGCGGAGATGGTGACACCGGTGATCTCGCCCTGGGCAGCGGCCTTCGCAGCGGAAGCAGCGCCATCCTGGTAGGTGATCATCTTGATGTCGATGCCGGCTTCATTCATCAGATAGCCGCCGCCGACATGCCACACGGAGCCGGAGGAAGAACCGCCCATGGTGACCTCACCGGGATGATCCTTGCAGTAGGCAACAAAGCTGTCCAGATCGGTGACGTTGTTGTCCGCCGCCCACTTGGTGTTGACCGTGATGGCAGCTGCGTCGGTGTTGACGCGGCAGATGGGGATGTAGTTTTCATAGGTGTACTCGGACATATCCTGGGGCACATAGGAAGAGAGCTCCCAGGTGATCATGCCGATGGTGTAGCCGTCGGGATCCGCATCCGCGATGGCTTCGTGGCCGATAACGCCGCTGGCACCGGTCAGGTTGTCAACGGTGATGGTCTGGCCGAGCTGCTTCTCGAGCGCGGCGCAGAAGGCACGCAGGCAGTTGTCCGTGCCGCCGCCGGCACCCCAGGGGTTGATCGCATAGATGCCCTTGGTGGGATAGTCCGCCGCAAATGCGGAAGGAGCCATCACGGCCATGGCGAGCATCAGAACCAGTGCGACAGCAATGATTTTCTTGCAGGTTTTCATGTTTGTCCTCCTTAAAAATAATGGGTTTAGGGTCTTGCTAATCTGAAAATAATTTTAGTCAACATGGGACGTTCTGTCAACAGAAAAATGAATTTTTTTCTCAGCGGTCCGCAAGGCTGAAGCCGTTCTTCATCTGCTCGCTGGCGGTCTGCAGGACCTTGTTCAGAGTGCCCGTTGTCTCCTCCCGGCACATCTCGCAGAGCTTTCTGTTTGCCTCCTCTGTCAGGGTGAAGTCACCGCTCTCCGCCATTTTCCGGTCGTACTCCCGCACCAGCTGTCTGCCCCGGATTGCAACCGCATCCTGATAGCGTTCGATGTTCTGGGAGCTGGCCCCGTAGCACTTGTCCGCCAGAGCCCCGATCAGCCGGCTGCTCCAGAACAGGTTCTCCGTGGAGGCATCGAGCGTGACCCTGCTGAGGTAATCCGGCAGTCTGCGGACATTCGGGTAGACCGGCAGCATCGCGCTGAAGGTGGTGGACCCGAAGCAGATCCACTCCAGTCCCCTGATGGCGTCGGGCATGCCGCTGCGGATCTGGCAGAGGGAGGTAACGCCGGTCCGGTTGATGCCGATGGGCCGGTAGATGCCGCGCTTTCCGCTGTCCCGGCCGGTGTACGGGTCATAGGGCGTTCCCTGATAGTGTGCCGAGAGCAGATACTTCACATCCTCGACCGCCACTTTCCGGTCCGGAACCAGCGACCAGGGGATGTTGTCGCTCTCCGGTCCGAATTCCGCGTCCGGTCCGTCCCAGCGGTGGGAATACGGTGCCAGATACCGGCCCATGAACCACGCCCGAGGGGTGTTATAGATGTGGTCCATGTCCCGGCGGGAGCCGAAAATGTCTCTGGGGTTGAATGCCCCGTTCTGATTCAGATCCAGATCATTGTCCCGGATGAACTCCTTCAGATCCTTCGAGCAGAGATGCGCCTCCTGGGCGCCGAAGGCATCCTCCAGGTCGAAGCTGTCCATCCCGAACTGGTTCGGGTTGATCACCACGCGGTCGTCCGGAATCCGCCGGGCCATCCAGTGGTGGCCGCCGATGGTCTCCAGCCACCAGACTTCGTTTTCGTCGTTGAAGGCGATCCCGTTGGATTCATAGGTGCCGTACCGCTCCAGCAGCTCCGCCAGGCGCAGCACGCCTTCCCGGGCGCTGCGGATATAGGGCAGCACCAGTACGACGATGTCCTCTTCCCCGATCCCCCCGGGGATCTCTTTCTCTCTCCGGCTTTTGGCCGCCCGGTAAGTCACCAGCGGGTCCGCCGCCAGGACGCGCGGGTTCGAGGTGATGGTCTCGGTGGCCGTCATGCCGACGTTCGCGGCGTTGATGCCGGTGGCCGCCCAGATGCCGTCCTTCGGGTCGACGCTCGGGCAGGCGGTATAGCGCAGCGGCTCTTCCGGAAGCTCAATCTCCAGATGGGAGAGGACACTCTTGTATTTTTTCGGCTGATCCTTCGGTTCAACCACAATCAGCTTCTTGACATCAAAATGACCGTCGTCCGTCCGGGCGATCATGGTGGAGCGGTCATTGCTGGCATTCTTTCCGACCAGTACGGTGGTGCATGGCATAGGGCAGTTTCCTCCTTTTTGATCTTTCGCAAGTATAGCCGCTTCCCCGAAAAAGTGCAAGATCCCTGTTCCCTTTTGTTTCCTTTTCCGGTTGAATTCCCCCCGGGCACAGATTATAATGAAGTCATCCTATCCCGTATCGTACCGGATCCGATCACCCTTGAACACACAGGAGAAGTTCATGATTTCGACTGATTATTACGATATTCTGCTGCAGGGCATCGACAGCCGCTGCACGGTCAGCAGACTGGTCCACGGCGTCTCCTGGACGGCCGCCGTGCTGAGCGACGGAAGCTGCGGCGTCGCCATGCATACCACCGGCGATACCGTCCCCAGGATGTATGACACGCTGATCGGCCTGCCGCTGAAGGAAGCCGCCGGGGCGGTTCTCTCCTGGAACATGGAGGAAGCAAGCGAAGCCCTCGCCGCCGTCAATGCGTTCTATAACCGTCCGGACTGCGCCTTTCTGCGGCCGGAGGCAAAAACGCTGGACGACGTGGACCTCGCCGGGAAGCGGGTCGGGATGATCGGCCACATGATCGGCCACAGCAACATCACGGCCGAGCTTCTGGCCCCGGCGGCGAAGCTCTGGATCATGGACCGGGAAGAAAAGCCCGGCGCCTACCCCGACAGTGCCGCGGAGTTCTTCCTTCCGGACTGCGACGTGGTCATCATCACGGGCAGCGCCGCCATCAACAAGACCCTGCCGCGCCTGCTGGAACTCAGCCGCAGGGCTCAGGTCATCCTGACCGGCCCCAGTGTCAGCTGCTGCCCGGCGCTGACGGAGCTGGGGATCGACCGCCTGAACGGGCGCGTCATCACCCGGGCCGAGCCCATGCTGCAGGCCATCGTGGAAAAGCGCATGTCGGTCAACCCCTGGTCCGAGACGTTCCAGCTGGACCGCCTGCCCCTGC
>CAMONN010000086.1 GCA_946620645.1 uncultured Clostridia bacterium | reverse complement strand
CCCCGTATCCGCAGTTCTTCGGCGCGGCCTTCAGCCTGTATAACGACACCAACTACATGGGCAACTCCGGCCGCGATCCTCAGTTCCTGAAGATCGACAAAAAGCTTCTGCAGCTGGCTGAGAAGGGCTACAAGGCCAAGCGCATGTACGCCAAGGAGTACCGCCACCGGGCCATCGTCTGGGGCGTGCAGCCCCAGTATGTCATCGACATGCTCTACTGGATGGTCCAGTGCTGGGGCGTCATGCCTCTGACCGACATGCTTTCCGTCATCAACACCGACATGATCGCCGAGGAAGACACTCCCGAGAACCGCGAGCAGGCCTACCGCGACATGGCCATGCTGAATATGGAGATGATCATGCGCAACCATACCCACGGCGGTTACAAGGTGCTGGTGGACGAGCTCTGGGAGCTCTGCGAGAAGATGAACGCCGACGTCGTCATGATGTGGGAGCATATGTCCTGCAAGGCCCTCACCGGCATGCACGGCATGTTCGAGGAGCAGGGCCGCGAGCGCGGCATCCACGTCATGTGGGTCTCCCACGATCTCTGCGACCCGCGGGTGTTCACCCGTAACGCCATCCGCGAACAGGTGAACAAGTACATGCGCACCGTCATGCGTGAGGAACCGCTGGATCCGTCTCTGGAGCACATCCCCGATGACGAGGCGTGGTAAGGAAGGAGAAACGGAGTAATATGAAAAAGAAAATTCTGGGCGCTCTGCTCAAAGTCCTGATGAAGCTGTGCCTCGCAGTCGGTATCTTCTTTGTGGCCACCTTCACCGTCTACTTCTTTAACCTGGATATGAAGCTCACCTCCCTGGTGGAGCCCTTCCTGGAGAAGTGGTACGACCACCTGGAGCGCAAGCAGTACATCTGATTTTTGTTACTTTTGCAGCTTTAAATATGCAGCGCGCACCGATGACAGTTCGTCACCGGTGCGCGTTTTTCATTTTCGGGGTTTCCTTATTGATTCGTTCGGGCGTTGGAATCAAAAGAGTCTGGCGGGGTTAACAGCATGAGGATCGGTCCGATGACTGCCGGCGTTTCAGCCGCCCAGGTAGGCGATTTCGTAAATCGAGGTTGCGGCCAGGGCGTCCTCATCGGTAAAGACGTCCACCTGCACCACGCAGACCCGGCGCCCCTTCCGGAGTACCCGGGATTCCGCCCGGAGTTTCTCGCCGATGCCCGGGCGCATATAGTGAATGTTGCAGTTTTGGGTCACGATGCTCCGGGTATTCCCGTCGGCCGCCAGTGCCATAGAGCCCGCCGCCACGTCCGTCAGCGTCGCGATGAGTCCCCCGTGGGCGATGCCGCCGGGGTTCAGAAGCTCCGGGCGCAGGGGGCAGGTGATGACGCAGCGCTCCTCGCTCACTTCCGTAAACTCCAGCCCGCAGTAGCCGGTAAAGCCCCGGCTTCGGACCCGGATGTCAATTTTATTTTCGTTTTCGGACATGCTCGTTCTCCCGCTTTTCTCTGGCTTTCGGCTCAGTTATGGTCGTAATAGGTATCCATGGCACGGAGCCCGTTGGGAAGTTCCGGATTCAGTACTTCCTCAGAGACCATGGTTCCGTCCTCGGTATAGACCCTCCGGTAGGTCAGGGTCCTCATGCCCTCGCCGATATCGTCGGAGAAATAGTACCTTTCATGCTCCAGTTTGATGATATAGCCGGTACGGTCCGGGTCTGCCGGCTCCACCTCCCAGAAGTGGTTGCTGAACTCCCACCCCCAGCGGTTGTCAAAGGCGATGGGCATAAAATCTTCTTCTTCCAGCGTGCCCCAGATTTCGAAGGTCAGATCCCGGATGTAGTTCTCCTCGTCCACCGTGGAATAGGCGACAATCTTGATGGGGTAGTTCCGGTTGTTGCGGAACTTCAGGTCCATGACATTCCCGCCCTCATCCGGGATGGTGACGGTGGCGTCGGTGCCCAGCTGCATGTAGTGCACCGGGAAATAGTGGTTCGTGCGTTCCACCGTCTCCAGGAAGGCGAACAGCGTCGCACAGTACAGCGTGCTGGACACCTGGCAGGCGCCGCCGCCGATCTCGTCCTTTACGTCCCCGTCCACATAGGCCGGGGCGGGGAGGAAGCCGGCCTCCACCGTCCGGGCGCCCACCACCTCGTTATAGGAGAAGAGGTCGCCGGGATACAGGATGGTGCCGTCAATCTTGGAGCTGGCGAGCTTGACATTGTTGATGCGGTTTTCCGTGGAGTTCCAGTAGTTGGTGGTGCAGGTGCCCAGAAGGTCCCGGAACAGGGAGTCCCGAAGCGACTGCCCCGTTACCGCGGGCCACGTCACCGACATGGGGACATCCACCTCATCGCCCGGGGCAGCGGCCTCCCAGAGGGCCTTCGCCTCCGCTACGTCGAAGCGGCAGCCCACCACTTCGTCAATGACGTCAAATTTACCGTCGTCGGTGAATTGCGCGTCCTTCGGCTCCTTGAGAAGCTCCGCGTGAATGGCGTCGAAGTCCGGCGCCGTGAGCTCCGAGGTGAGCGTGTCGTAGGTGAGTTCCGTCTCACCTGCCTGCAGGGCAGCGATGATGGCATCAGTAAGGCCTTCCTCGTTCAGCTGCAGCTGGCCCCAGCCTTTCATCAGCTTCAGAGTCCCGCCCTCATAGTCCGGGACATATTCGCTCTCGCCCAGCCGGGCCTCCAGGTCCGCCCGGTTCTGTGCGATCAGGGAGGAGAGATACTCCCGGTCGGCGTTCTGCTCCGGGTGTTCCAGCTCTGTGGGCCGGAGCCAGCACTTGATATACCGGATGAGGTTCTCAATCATGTTGCCTTCCCGGCCGTAGCTGTAGGCCGCCTCGGCAATGCCCTCCGCGGTCTGCAGTACTCCGCTCTTCAGCGGATCCACCTGAAACTGCACCCCGCCCGGGGTGGTGACCGTGAGGGGCGTTGTGACCCGCTTCTCCCAGCCGGCGGCGTTCAGGGCCTCGGCGGTCTGGGCTTTGGTCAGCCCGCCGACCGGGATGCCGTTGACGGAGAGCTTCGGGAAGTTGGTGTCCAGCTGGGATACCCGGTAGGCTCCGTACAGCCCGCCGCCCAGGGCGGCGACCAGCAGTACAAGAACCACAACCAGAAGAATACGTAATGTTTTTTTCATAGATGCTCCTTGTTGATGCGTTCCATTATCGTGTCCGTACATTGTAGCATGTTTCCTGGAAAGGTTCAAGGAAAACAGGAATGAATCCTGGACAAAGAAAGCGCCGTATACCGGAGAGTGACCTGAAAAGAAAATCCCCGGCGGGCTTACACCCACCGGGGACCGGTAAAACAGAGGATAGAATAATCTGAATTACATAATGGGGATCTTGATCTTCAGATCGCTGAGGGGCCAGGAGGAGCAGGCGTGGAACCAGCCCATCTCCTTGTCCATTCTGCGGCGTCCGTCGCCGATGGGGGAGACAAAGATATCTCCCGACAGCAGATGGCTCCGGCAGAAGCCGCACTCGCCGTTGCGGCAGTGTGTGTCGATGGCGATGCCCGCCCGTTCCAGAGCCACGGCCACAGGCTCGGAGGCCT
>CAMONN010000085.1 GCA_946620645.1 uncultured Clostridia bacterium | reverse complement strand
TAAGAAGATATCACAAAAACGGAAAGCTGTCAAGCGTGGAAGGGGGTCCGCGGGGATGGACCAGGAACAACAGAAGCCGAGCTACTGGGCAGTCCTCCCGGCCGCGGTGCGATACGATCCGGAGCTGCCGGACAAGGCCAAGCTCCTCTACGCGGAGATCAGCAGCCTCACCGGGCAGCGGGGCCACTGCTACGCCAGCAACGAATACTTCCAGCGCCTCTTCGATATCTCCGACCGCACCGTGCAGCGGCTGCTGAAGGCGCTGCAGGCCCGGGGCCTGATCCAGATCCAGGACGGCAACGGCGGCGCCGGACGGCGCAAGATCTACGCCGGCATCAATCCCCTGGCGGAGAACCCCGACAATCAGCAACAGGAACCCCGACAAAAATGTCGGGGTAACCCCGACAAAAATGTCGGGGTTCATAAGAACAATAAAGAGAACAATAATTCCCCCTCAAGCCCCCCAGGGGGCGAGCGAGCGAAGAAGGCCCTCACCAAAGCCGAGCCGGACTGGAAGCCGGACCGGTTCCTGGGCTTCTGGAAATTTTATCCGATCCACACGAGCAAACAGGCCGCCATCAGAGCATGGGACCGGCTCAAACCCTCAGATGAGTTAATCGCCGAAATCGGCAAGGCCCTGAGGAGGCAAATGGCAACGGATCTATGGACCAGAGGCATCGGGATCCCCTACCCGGCAACCTACCTGAACCAGCGGCGGTGGGAGGACGAGATCACGAAGGAGGCCGCACCGGAGCCTGACCGGGAGGAGGGACCGGAATGGATCTGAAAGCATGGGAAAGCGCCCAGAGGTCCGTCATCGGTTCCCTGCTGGTGGATCCGGACCACGCGGCCGGGGAGATCTTCCAGAGCGCCAGGAGCGCACACTTCAACGATCCGCAGCTGCGCCACGTCTTCGAGGCGGCCCTGGACCTCTGGCTGGCCCACCGGCCCATCGACGCGGTGACCGTGCTGCACGCGGCCGGCGATGAGTATGAGCAGCTCCTCCGGGATTGCATGATCGAGACGCCGACGGTCCAGAACCTCCGGGCCTACCTGGACATCTGCCGGTCCTCGGCGAGGCTCTCCGCCATCCAGGGCGAGGCCCTGGCCATGATGAACGCCGGCAGCGAGAAGGACGCCACGGCCGCCTGGGAACGGGTCGGGAACCTGCTGCAGGATGACGACGACGGCGAGGATCTGAGCCTCGCGGACCTGATCGGCGACTACTGCGACCGCATGAACGACAAGCGGCCGGTCCGGTACCTGAACTGGGGCATCGACGCCCTGGACCGGGAGCTCTACGTCTCCCCCGGTCAGTTCGGCGTACTGGCGGCGGACAGCTCCGTCGGCAAGACGGCCCTCGCCCTGCAGTTTGCCTACCACATGGCAGCTCAGGGCCACCGGGTGGGATTCTTCAGCCTGGAGACGCCGAAGGAAAACCTGGAGGACCGCCTCATGGCGGAGACCCAGGTGGCCGGCATCGCCCTCCCGACGACGAAGCGCAAGACCCTGCAGGAGAACGACTACCGCCGGGCCGCCGAGGCCGGGATGCGGTCGGACCGGATCTATCTCCGGATCCTGCGGAATTACGACACCCTGGAGAGGATCCGGGCCAAGACCATCCAGCGGCGCTTCGACGTGATCTTCATCGACTACGTGCAGCTCATTGACGCCCCGGGGCAGGAGCGCTGGGACATCGTGACAAGGATCTCCATGGGGCTGCACCGGATGGCGCAGCAGCTGGGCGTCACGGTGGTGGGCCTGAGCCAGATCACCCCGGCGGCCAAGGGATCCCGGCAGGCGCCCACGAAGGACGACCTGAGGGAGAGCCGGCAGCTGAAGCAGGACGCGGACTTCATCCTCCTGCTCTACCCCGACAAGGAGCAGGGAGCACCGGAGAACGCCAGGGTGCTGGAGATCGCCAAGAACAAGGACGGACGCCTTGCGAGGCTGCGGATGGACTTCGACCCGGAGCACATGACCTTCTCCTACCACCTCCACGACATGGACCAGATGCGCTCCGAAGGCCGGGCGGCGAGGGCCGTGCAGCGGACCAACAAGAAGAAGCTCGGGCAGCTGGAGGAGCTGCCTGAAGAAGGACAGGAGGAGCTGCCATTTTGAGACCAAACAGCAACGGGCCGGAGATCGGCGACAGCTTCACCTTCGAGCCGGAAGCCTTCACGGACAGGACAAGCAGCAGCAACATCCCCACCCCGGTGAACCCGCACCCGAAAGTGACCGGGCGGGTGATCCAGATCCACCGGGAGCACAGATGGTTCCGGGTGGAATATGACGGAGGGCGCAGCGGGGTCCTCCACGAGTGCTTCAAGTTTTAACAGAAACCAAAAACCGAAAGGAGAACAACAACTGCATGAGAACAACTGCAATTATGAACCTGAAGGGCGGCACCGGCAAGACGGTGACCACCATCAACGCGGCGGCCATCATGGCCCGGCGCTACGGCCTGCGGGTGCTGTGCATCGACGCGGACAGCCAGGCGAGCCTGACGGAGTTCCTGGCACGGGGCCCGCGGGACGACCTGGTCCTCGGCGGGATCAGCGACCTGATGCGGGGCATGACCGCCAGAGCATACCCCAGCAAGCTCCGCGGCGTGGACCTGCTGCCGGCGGATGAGAGCCTGATGGCCTTCGACATCCGGAGCTTCAACCAGGAAGGGACGGATCCCATGGCGCTGGCCGACTGGCTCAGCGAACGGGCGGAGGAATACGACAGAGTCCTGATCGACTGCCCGCCGGCCTTCTCCGCGGCGGCCATGGAGGCCCTGATCGCGGCGGACGACGTGGTCATCCCCCTGAAGCTGGACGCCTTCGGCATCCGGGGCCTGGCCAACATCATGGAGCAGATCCGGAACATGAAGCGCCTCAACAGCGGCCTGAGCATCGCCGGGGTGCTGCCCACGATGTACTACCCCGACGAGCTGCAGTCGAAGGCCGAGGCGGAGCTTCGGAACAGCCTGCGGCTCTCCGGGATCCGGTGCTTCCGCCACATCCGGCGGAGCAACAAGATGGACGGCAGCACGTTCGACCAGAGACCCCTCCTGGACTACTCCCCGAAGAGCAAGAGCTGCTACGAGTACAAGCTCTTTGTCCACGACCTGCTGTTGGGAGGTGAAGACGATGGCTGAGTACATCAAACGGGATGACGCTCTCAGGGCGATAGCAACGACTACCCTCTCGGATATCGCTTTCGGGCTTGTTCTGGACATCCCTGCCGCCGATGTGCGGTCTGTGGTGCGGGGTCACTGGATTACCGAAGAAGAGGCTGAGGAGAAGGGAGACTATTCTCTTCGGGATGCTTGCTCGGTATGTGGCCATTGCGACTGGGATTGTACAGAATCGGCGAGTTTCAACTTCTGCCCCAACTGCGGAGCGGACATGGGAGGTGAAGACGATGACCTTTGATATCACCAGCGTCCTGAAGACCGCCGTGTCCGAATCGGACACCGGAGCCGGGCAGCAGATCAGCTATCTCCCGGTAGACAGGATCGACCCGGATCCGGACAACTTCTACAGTCTCGCCGGCATCAATGAGCTGGCCGACAACATCGCCATGGTGGGGCTGCAGCAGCCTCTCCTGGTGCGGGACGGCAGCGAGCCGGGGCGCTACACCATCGTCAGCGGGCACCGGCGCTTCGCCGCCATCAG
>CAMONN010000084.1 GCA_946620645.1 uncultured Clostridia bacterium | reverse complement strand
GGTATTCATCATATAACCGAAGCGCCGCAAAAAGCCCTCAGACTCAGCGATGAAGCAGTGGGCCGTGGCGATCAGGCAGCCATCCCCGGCAGGAACGATGTACACCGTTTGCAGGAGATCGGGCATATATCCGCCGCCCTTAACTTCATCCGCATCGATACAGATGCATTTTCCGGCCCGCTGAAGGGTGAAAGCGTCATCCCGGCGGACCTCATACTCCGCAGAAAGAAGCCCGCATACTTCCTCGGCGGCGGCTTCAGCATTCAGGGAGCTGTGTCTCACTTCCAGATAGTTTTCAGGATTGGCAGGATCGTCCCAGTTTGAGACAAAGCACTCGCGATCCGCCCGGCTCTGACGAACGAAGTTTTCGCAGTCGTAGTCCATCTCGAATCCAAGGGCGGCATTCCTGACATGCTCATAATGGACCGTCTCTTCCATGCCCTCGAGGATAATGACATCATCGAAGCGTTCTCCGTCCTGTCTGACAGGCGCAGGCGCGGCTTCAGAGGCCTCGCCCTCTGCGGCAGGTTCACTGCTGTCTGCCGGACCGCTGTTTTCAACAGGCACCACATCAATTTGAATCGTGCCGGTGGCTTTTTCGAGACAGGTCGCTCTGAACTGATAGATTCCGGCGGGCACCGTCCCTGAGGCGCTCTCGGTACTGTCAAGATTTGCAGTAATGACCGCCTCGCCATCCGTTTCGGAAATCTGGCCGGTTCCCTGATGATCCGCCGGCCTGACAATTTCCACCCGGACCGAGCCCTTTGAGAGATTGGCAGCAATCACAATCTGCTCCCCGTCGGCGACATCAAAGCCGCCGCCTATAAGGGAGGCATCTTTGTCAGCATTCTGTGCGGTAATCGTCAAATGCTTCCAGGTGTTTTCCGTTACCCCGAATTCAGACTTCCCGCATGCTGTGAGTGTCAGCAGCAGCGCCAGAACGGTTATCGAGATATTGATTCTTCTCATTTTATTCTTCACAGCAATGATACTCCATCAGGTTCATTTAAAACTTCAGGTTCGGCCGGAGTACAGCGTGTGTCTGCATCAACCGGGGCGGAAATGCGAAGGGCAGCGAGGACCCGCCCAGAGCAGAGATTTACCGCCGGTTCATGACCGCGATGGAGCAGAGCACCAGGGCGATCCCGAGAATCTTCACCGCGCCGAGGGTCTGCCCGAAGGCCACGAGGCCGATGACGGCCGCAACCACCGTCTCGACAGAGGCGATCACGGGGACTTTGGAGGTCTCGGTGATTCTGCTCATGCCCCCGTAATAGACGATGTAGGCCAGCGCCGAGGGGATCAGGCCGAAGCCGATCAGAACGAGGATAATCTGCCAGGTAAACTCCGTGCCGGGATTCTGATAAGGGCGAATCAGGAAGAAGAGCATCAGGGCGCCGAAAAGCTGCCCGTAGAAGGCGGCGGTATAGGGATTCTCCTCCGACGCCCCGGTCCGGGACAGGATCGGGAGCAGGGCGTAGGTAAAGCCCGCCAGAAGCCCCATCACAAGGCCGAAGGGCGAGATCCGCATCTCCGAAAAGACCCCGCCGGTTACCGTCAGGACGCAGCCGACGATATTCATGACGATGGCAAGGATCTTGTTTACTGTGAGAGGTTCACGGAAAAAGAGCCGTGAGAGGAGGGCCACATAGACCGGCGAGGTATACAGGAACACCGCGGCAGTGGCCATGCCGTTCTGCTCGATGGTGTTCATATAGCAGACGTTATAGAAAGCCTGGGAAACCACGCCGATGAGCATACAGGAAAAGAGGCCACGGCGGCTGATGCGGAAAAGTGAAATTCCCTTCCCCTTTATGAGAAGCGCCAGCGCCAGCATGACCGTGGACGACAGCACCCTGAAGAAAGCCACAGGCCCGGCCTTCATCCCCAGATTGGCGAGGAGGGTCGCAAAGAAGCCGATGGTTCCCCAGAGAGCTCCCGCCGCAAGTATCAGAAGATATCCCCTGTTCTGCTCTGTCTTCATCCGGTTTGCTCCTTATCAAGAAAACAGCGGCATTATATCACAAATGCCGCTGTTTTCAAGTAGAGGTTCCCTCAGGAATGCCGTTGGCGCAGTGTCACGCGCCGACGGTTATTCCTTTCCCGCCAGGTGTTTATACTTGGCGTAACGGTGGGCGGTGAACTTCTCCGCCTCCTGGAAGAGGGTTTCAGCACGCTCGGGGAAGCTGCGGGTCAGGCTGGCGAAGCGGACCTCGCCCATCATGAACTCACGAAGCTTGCCGTTGGGCTCGCCGGAATCCAGGGAGAAGGGATTCTTGCCCTCGTCCTCGAGATCCGGGTTGTAGCGCCACAGGGGCCAGTAGCCGCAGTCGGTAGCCGCCTTCTCCTCGTCCATCACCTTGGACATGCCCTTGGAGACGCCGTGGTTAATGCAGGGTGCGTAGGCGATGACGATGGAGGGGCCGTCGTAGGCGGCTGCTTCCTTCAGGGCCTTGATGGTGTGCTCGGGGTTGGCACCGAGGTTGACCTGCGCCACATAGACGTAGCCGTAGCTGGAGAGGATGAGACCCAGGTCCTTCTTGGCGGTTCCCTTGCCGGCCGCCGCGAACTGCACCGAGGCGCCGATAGGCGTGGCCTTGGAGGCCTGTCCGCCGGTGTTGGCGTAGAGCTCGTTATCCAGAACCAGGACATTGAGGTTCATGCCGGAGGCCATGACGTGGTCCAGGCCGCCGTAGCCGATGTCGTAGGCCCAGCCGTCGCCGCCCACCATCCAGATGGCCTTTTTGGTGAGGTGATCCTGACGCTCACGGATGAAGCGGATATCCTCGCTGTCCTCGGTGGTGTGCTGCAGGCACAGACGGACTTCGTCGGAGAGCTGGGCGGTGTTCTCCACGTTGTCGCCGCCGTCCAGCCAGGCGGTCAGGGCATTGATAAGATGTTTGTCAGCGCTGGTCTCAAGAACCTTCTGCGCATGCATCTTAAGCTGGGAGCGAAGCTGCTCGTCGGAAAGGCCGATGCCCAGGGCGAACTCCGCGTTGTTCTCGAACAGGGAGTTGGAGAAGGCGGGACCGAAGCCGCGCTTGTTCACCGTCATGGGGAAGCTGGGGGTGGAGAAGCCGTAGGCCTGGGAGCAGCCGGTGGCGTTGGCCACGTACATCCGGTCGCCGAAGAGCTGGGTCAGAAGCTTTACATAGGGGGTCTCGCCGCAGCCGGGGCAGGCGCCGTTAAACTCATACAGGGGCTGCTCATACTGGCTGCCCTTGGCGGAGAAGCGGGACATGGGGTTCTTTTTCTCCGAGAGCGTCAGGCAGTGATCCCAGTTCTTCTGCTCCGCGCGGACCTCGTCCAGAGGCATCATCTTCAGGGCCTTCTCCTTCGCCGGGCAGACATTCACGCAGCTGCCGCAGCCCTGGCAGTCCAGAACGCCCACCTGGATGCGGTAGCGCAGGCCCTCAAAGCCCTTGCCCACGGCAGGTTTCGTGACGCAGGTCTCGGGAGCCGCGGCGGCCTCCTCTTCGGTGAACAGGAAGGGACGGATGGCCCCGTGGGGGCAGACCAGGGAGCAGCGGTTGCAGCCGATGCACTTGCTCGCATCCCAGACAGGGACGTTATCCGCAACGCCGCGCTTTTCATAGCGGGCGGTGTCCGTGGGATACACGCCGTCGGAATAAGGAAGGAGGTTGCTGACGGGGATTTCATCGCCGTGGGCCGTGTTCATGGGGATCAGAACGTCATTGACAAACTTCGGGAGAGAGGCATCCCGGGCGGCCTCGTCATCCGGGAGATCGGCCCACTGGGCCGGGACGTCAATCTTCACCACGTTTTCAAGGCCCCGCTCGATGGCGGCGAGGTTCATGTTGACGATCTTCTCGCCCTTGCGGGAGAAGGTCTTGA
>CAMONN010000083.1 GCA_946620645.1 uncultured Clostridia bacterium | reverse complement strand
GGTGGAGGGAACGGCCCTGTGAAGCCCGGCAACCTGTGTAATGCAAGGTGCCAAATCCGGCGGTGAGACGAAAGATGAGGCTTTTCAGAGCATGCTTTTGCGCCCCGGATTCTGTCCGGGGCGCTTTTCACGGACTCATTTCAGAAAGGAAGAAAACCATGAGCCACTATTTTTTTACATCTGAATCGGTTACCGAAGGGCATCCGGATAAAATCTGCGACCAGATCTCCGATGCGGTGCTGGACGCCATTCTGGCGGAGGATCCCAACGGCCGTGTCGCCTGCGAAACCACGGCCTCCACTGGCCTCATCCACATCATGGGCGAGATCAGCACCACCTGCTATGTCGACATCCCGAAGATTGCCCGGGAAGTTGTCCGGGAGATCGGATATGACAGGGCAAAGTACGGATTCGACTGTGACACCTGCGGCATCATCATGAACATCGACGAACAGTCCGGCGACATTGCCCTCGGCACCAATGACGAGGTGGGCGGCGCCGGCGACCAGGGCATGATGTTCGGTTACGCCTGCGATGAAACGCCGGAGCTGATGCCGATGGCCATTTCCCTTGCCCACAAGATGGCCAAACGTCTGACCCAGGTGCGCAAGGCCGGGATGCTGAACTATCTCCGGCCGGACGGCAAGACCCAGGTCACGGTGGAATACGATGAGAATCGCGTCCCAGTCCGGGTGGACACTGTGGTAATCTCCACGCAGCACGCGCCGGAGGTATCTCTTGAAAGCATCCGCCGGGATATGATCAACCTCGTCATCCGGCCGACGGTCCCGGATAGGCTGCTGGACGGAGAGACCAAGATCTACGTCAATCCCACCGGCCGTTTTGTTATTGGCGGCCCCCAGGGCGACTCAGGCCTTACCGGCCGGAAGATCATTGTCGACACCTACGGCGGCAGCGCCCCCCACGGCGGCGGCGCTTTCTCCGGCAAGGATCCCACCAAGGTGGACCGCTCGGCGGCCTATGCGGCCCGCTGGGCTGCGAAGAACGTGGTGGCGGCAGGCCTTGCGAAACGCTGCCAGATTCAGCTGGCCTACGCCATCGGCGTGGCGAAGCCTGTCAGCATCATGGTGGAAACCTTCGGCACCGGCACGGTTTCGGATGATGTGCTGAGCAGGGCGGTTTCCGAAGTCTTTGACTTCCGGCCCGGCGCCATCATCCGCGAGCTGGATCTCCGCAGACCCATCTACCGCCAGCTTGCCGCTTACGGCCACATGGGGCGTGAGGATCTGGGCGTTGCCTGGGAGCGCTGTGACAAGATTGAGGCTCTCCGGGCGGCGGTCAGCAAATAATCCATGAAGAAATACATCGGGGATCGGGAGTTTTACCGCCGGGTGGCGGTGATCCTGATGCCGATTCTGATCCAGAATGTCATTACAAACTTTGTCTCCCTCCTGGACAATATTATGGTCGGCCAGGTCGGGACCGAGCCTATGAGCGGCGTTGCCATCGTCAATCAGCTGATTTTTGTTTACAACCTCTGCGCTCTGGGAGGGCTGGCGGGTGCCGGCATCCTGACTGCCCAGTTCTACGGAAAGGGCGACAACGTGGGCATCCGCCATTCCCTCCGGGTCAAGCTCCTGATCGGCCTGGGAATCTTCCTGATCTTCGGCGCAATACTGACGGCCTTCGGCGACCGGTTCATCCGCCTCTATCTGCATGAAGGGGAGAGCGGGCTGAACCTGGAGGCGACCCTGGGCTACGCCCGGGGCTACCTGGACGTGATGCTGCTTCAGCTGCTGCCCTTCATGCTGACCATGATGTACTCCAGCACTCTGCGGGAAACCGGAGAGACGGTCCTGCCCATGAAGGCGGGGCTGATCGCGGTGCTGGTAAACCTGGTCTTCAACTACATCCTGATTTTCGGGAAGTTCGGTGCCCCCGCCCTGGGGGTCACGGGGGCCGCCGTTGCCACGGTGATTGCCCGCTTTGTGGAGATGACGGTGGTAATCCTCTGGACCCACCGGCACAGCGACCGCAACCCCTGGATTATCGGGGCCTTTCGCAGCCTACGGGTGCCGGGGCGCGTCTTCCGTCAGGTCCTGGTACTGGGTCTGCCGCTGATGCTGAACGAGCTGCTCTGGTCCGGCGGTATGACGGTGCTGAACCAGTGCTACTCTGTCCGGGGCCTGGAGGTGGTCTCGGCCATGAATATCTACCTGACCATCTCCAACCTCTTCTTCAGCGCCTTCATCTCCACCGGCAATGCCACCTCTATCATGGTGGGCCAGCGCCTGGGTGCGGGAGAGCCTGAAATCGCCGTGGATGAGGACCGGAAGCTGATTGCCTTCGCACTGGTCCTGAGTGTGGTGCTGGGCGCCCTGATGGCGCTGACGGCGCCTTCCTTCCCGAAAATCTACAACACCATTCCCCGGGTAAAGGAGATTGCCACCCGGGTTCTGCTGATCGGCGCCCTGACGATGCCCCTTCACGCCTTTGCCAATTCCTGTTACTTCACCCTTCGCTCCGGCGGAAAGACTGTTATCACCTTCATCTTTGACAGCGGTATGGTGTGGCTCCTCAGCATTCCGGTGGCCTTTTTCCTGGCGTACCGGACGGAGCTTCCCATTGTACCTTTCTTTGCGGTGATTGAGGCGCTGAACCTGGTGAAATGCGTGGTGGGCTATGTCATGGTGAAGCGGAAGCGCTGGGTAGTGAACCTGGTGGGGGAGACGGCGGCGGAGCCGGTTCTCTGATCTGCCGAACTTCATTTAAAAGCGGACGAAGAAATTATGAAAAGGGGGTGACGGGAACCTTGCTGAATACCCGGCTTCAAACTGAATCCGGCGGCCGGCGCTGGTACGGGCATCTGAACGGCCTGAAAGGGATGGCCTGCCTGCTGGTGATGCTTGGGCATTATGTCGGCATCTATCAGTACGCCGGGGCGTCCTTCCCGTCCATCCCGTTGATTGACACCCTGAGCCGCATCAGTGACTCTCTCTTTGATGAGGGCTACTGGCTCTACCTGTTTTTCGTGGTGAGCGGGTACCTGGCCGCACAAAGCAGTATCGGCACCCCGAAGGACCTGCTGCTCAAGGCCGTGAACCGCTTTCTGCGCCTGGCCCTGCCGGTGCTGTTTTCCTGCCTGCTGATCTTCCTGCTGTCCCGGTTGCCGGGATTCCACGCCCAGGAGACCGCGACGCTCTTCCAGAGCCCCTGGTATCAGGGCGCCTACACACAGCCGGTTTCCCTGAAGGACGCGCTCCTTTCACCCTTTGCGGTCCTGCTGCTGGGAGATGCCCGCCTGAACGCGCCCTACTGGGTGCTTCGGTCCATGCTCGCGGCTTCGATCCTCATCTACCTGCTGGGGCTTGTGTATGAGCGGCTGCGGGCGGCCGGCCATGAGTCCGCCGGTTTTTCCGTTCTGATGCTTGTAACGGTGCTCTCCTGCAGCGTGGACCCCGTCATTACCGCCTGCCTTGCGGGGGCGGCGCTGGCCCGGTCTGAAAAGGGTGATATTCATAAGACGCCGGCCTTCGCCCTTTGGATGATTCTTCTGGTCCGGGCGGTGTACCTTATCCCCCTGGTCGTACGGCCGGTGCTCTTCTTTTCGGCGCTGGTGCTGCTGATTCCCCGGGTTCCTCTGCTGAACCGGATCTTCTCCTCCCGGGCCTTTCAGTTCCTCGGGAAGATCAGCTGGGGAATCTACAGCTTCCACTGGCCTCTGACCTGCTCCGTTGGCGCGCTGTGTCTGCTGGGGTTTTCCGGCCGGCTGGGGCTGAAGGCGGCCTATGGCTTCACGTTCCCGGTGGTGCTGCTCGCAACGCTGCTCCTCTCCCTCGGCTTTTATTACAGCTTCGAGCGCTTTTCCTTCTTCCTGACCCGGCGGGCGGCAGGGACGCTTAAACGTCTTCTGAAAT
>CAMONN010000082.1 GCA_946620645.1 uncultured Clostridia bacterium | reverse complement strand
CCGGCCTCCTCCGACGGGGATTCGGGAATCGCCGTGGCAAAGTAGAGAATATCACTCACCGGGCGCTCCTTGTTAAAGTCTATGTAGTTATAAACCGATCCGCAGAAATACAGCTCGCCCGTCTGTCCGCCGTCGAGGCAGTAGGCAGTCTGCACAGGCTTCCAGGCAAAGTGCTCACCAAACTGGTTGACCGTCCAGCGGGCCTCGCGGTTTCCGTGACTGAGAGCCATGTAAAGGTAGTGCCGCTCCCCGATCTGACCGATTCCCGCCCGGGAATATCCCTCCATCGCTTCCCCGATGGGGTACCAGGTGTGGGAGACGGCCTCGCCGTTCTCCACCAGAACCGGCCCGAAGGCCACGGAAAAGAGAATGTCGTTTTCCTGAACAAAGGCCTCAATGCTCTCAGGCGTGTTTTCTTCCCCCAGGTGTTTTATCAGGAAGTCACCCGCCTTGTTCACAAAGAGGGTATCCACCACATTGTACTGGAGGCAGTCCGCCATCACGTAGCCGGTGTTAAACCGGCAGAGCTCCCGGTTCCAGACCACAATGCCGTAATCCCGGGGGAGGTAATAATCGGCGTTCACAGTCACCACGGCGTTAACTTCCTCCGCCATGGCGGAGGCATAATACAGGTTTGGGGAGCCGAAGCTGTCGTCCGCCAGTTTCCGCCGGAACTGGGAGGCGTCGGCAACCTTCACCTCGGCAAAGCTGCAGCACATGCCGTCCATATTCTCTTTCCAGAGGATGGCCATGATGCTGTCATCCAGGTAATACTCAAAGTTACGGGCAAAGGCCCCCTGGTAGAAGTTCGCTTCCGGATCAAAGGCCACAACCTCTTCCGCACCGAGGAGACCGGAATCCCGGGCCCGCTGAATCAGCGCCATCACCGTAGCCGTGTCCTCCACCGGGCAGGTTCCGTAACAGGCTTCATTGGGCACCGGCGCAGCCAGTGCGTCCTCCGGGATGCTGTAGTGCGGCGCGGGCTCCGGCTCCGGTTCTTCCGGCGGGGCGGGAACAGGCTCCGGCTCAGCGCTCAATTCACCGCTGACGTCCTCTGCCTCATCCGGGCTTTCATCATTCGGGATTTCCGCTTCTCCGCCCGAAAGCCCGGCCTCCGCGGTTTCCGGCCCGGGTATTGCCGTTTCTGCGGCAGCCGGGGTTTCCGCCGGAGGGTCCGCTGTCCGCACGGCCGCCCGCATCAGCAGCAGGGCGACAGCACCCGCCAGCAGGACAAGGAAGATGATGCAGAACAGAATCTGTTTTCTCTTCATAGCGCTTTCCCCCGGATATTATTCTCCCTGTACTTTAACACAGCTTTACAGAAGCTGCAACCGGAAATCATGGCCGGGTGCGGCGGGACTTTCCGGAGAAGGAAGGATTCTCCTTGCACTCTCCGCCGTTATGGCTTACAATAAACCCACTTTGAAAAACAGGGGGAATAGACCCATGCGATATCCGGATTTCCTGAAAGACGGCGATACCATCGCCTTCTGTGCGCCGTCCTTCGGCTGCAACACCGAGCCATACCGGTCGCGCTTTGACAGTGCGCTGGAGACTTTTGCAAAAATGGGATACGGGCTGCTCCCCGGACCGAATGTCTATGCCGGCGACGGCACCGGCATCAGCACCGCCCCGGAAAAGTGCGGAAGGGAATTCACCGAGCTTTACCTCTCCGATGCCAGCCAGGCACTGCTCTCCTGCGGCGGTGGAGAGCTGATGTGTGAAATCCTCCGGTATGTGGACTTTGACGCCGTCAGGAATGCAAAGCCCAAGTGGTTTCAGGGCTATTCCGACAACACCAACCTGGTCTTCACCCTGACGACCCTGTGCGATACCGCCGCCGTCTACGGGCCCTGTGCCCCCGCCTTCGGCATGCGCCCCTGGCACCCGGCGATTAACGATTCCATGGCGCTTCTGCGGGGTGAGAAGCTGGAGTTTGAGGGATATGACCGCTATGAAGGTGATCCCTTTCTGGAGAAGGAGGACCCGCTGGAGCCCTACAGCTGTACCGAGGAGAGGGCAATCATCGCCTATGACCCGAAAACAGGGCTGTATACCGAAGGCCGCAGCGCAGCCCGGACCCGGGAGGAGATCCAGTTCTCAGGCCGCCTCGTCGGCGGCTGTCTGGACATCCTCGCAACGCTCTGCGGAACAGCCTTTGACCGGACAGCGGACTTTGCCGAGCGCTGCCGGGGCGAGGGCGTTGTCTGGTTTCTGGAGGCCTGCGACCTGAGCGTCTTTGGCATCCGGCGGGCGCTCTGGCAGTTAAAAAATGCCGGATGGTTCCGGCATGTGAAAGGGTTCCTGATCGGGCGGCCACTGGCAGGGCGTGAGGAGCTGATGGGCCTGAATCACATCCGCGCCGTCACCGAAGCCCTGGAGGAGTTTGGGGTACCGATCCTGATGGATACGGACATCGGGCATCTGCCGCCGATGATTCCGCTCATCTCCGGCAGCATCGCATCGGTCCGCTACAGACCTGCGGCAGACCGGTTTTCCCTGAAAATGGAGCTGAAATGACGAAGGTATCTGTCCATGGCAACGGAGGTAAAAAGGGTGAACACTGAATTCCGACTGGAACACGACTCCATGGGAGAGGTCCGGGTCCCCGCCGACAAATACTGGGGCGCCCAGACCCAGCGCAGCGTAGAAAACTTTCCCATCGGCACGGGAATTGAGACGATGCCCGGGGAAATCATCCGCGCCTTCGGCATCCTGAAGTGCGCAGCCGCCAGCGCGAACCGCATTCTGGTCCCTCAAAAAATGACGGACGAAAAATATACTGTCCTCGTGCAGGCCGCCCGCGAGATCTCCTCCGGCCGGCTGGACGGGCACTTCCCGCTGGTGGTCTGGCAGACCGGCTCCGGAACTCAGACCAACATGAACGCCAACGAGGTCATCGCAAACCGCGCAAACGAGCTCGCCGGCAAAAAGCTCTGCCACCCCAACGACGATGTCAATATGAGCCAGTCCTCCAACGACACCTTCCCCACAGCCCTGCACATCGCCGCGGTTCTGGCACTGGAAGAAAACCTGATCCCCGCTGCAGAGGAACTGGCGGAGACCTTCCGCAGGCTGGAGAAAATGCACGAAGGAATCATCAAAACCGGCCGCACCCATCTGCAGGATGCCGTTCCCATTGCATTTTCCCAGGAAATCAGCGGCTGGCGCGGCAGCCTGGAGCGTGACATAGAACTGATCCGGCTCGCTATCGCGCCGCTGTATGAGCTGGCCCTGGGCGGCACCGCCGTTGGTACCGGGCTGAACGCTCCCTCCGGGTTTGCAGAGCTGGCGGCGCAGGAGATTGCGGAGCTCACCGGGAAACCGTTTGTAAGTGCAAAAAACAAGTTTCACGCCCTCACCTCCCGTGATGAGATTGTCTTCGCCCACGGAGCGCTCAAAGCCCTGGCGGGAGATTTGATGAAGATTGCAAATGACGTGCGGTGGCTCGCCAGCGGACCGCGCTGCGGACTCGGTGAAATCACCATTCCGGAAAATGAGCCCGGCAGCTCCATCATGCCCGGCAAGGTCAACCCCACCCAGTGTGAGCAGGTGACCATGGTAGCCGTGCAGGTCACAGGGAACGACACCGCCATCGGTTTCGCCGCCTCCCAGGGAAACTTTGAGCTGAATGTCTTCCTGCCGGTTATCGCGTATAATTTTCTGCAGTCCGTAAGGCTGCTGAGCGACTCCATCCGCAGCTTCAACAGAAACTGTGCGGTCGGCATCCGTGCCAATGAGGAAAAAATGCGCCGGAACCTGAAGGATTCCCTGATGCTGGTGACGGCCCTGAGCCCGTATATCGGCTATGAAAACGCCGCCAAAACGGCAAAGCTCGCCTATACGAACGATATTTCCCTGAAGGAAGCCTGTGTGAGAGAGGGCTTTCTGACGGAAGATCAGTTCGATGAGATTTTCCACCCGGAGCAGATGGTCTGAA
>CAMONN010000081.1 GCA_946620645.1 uncultured Clostridia bacterium | reverse complement strand
TTTGAGTTTTGTTAAAATGTCGCTGTCGACAGTTTTCCTGTGGATGTCAAAACACCCGTTTGTTCATTTTCTATTGATTTTTATTTGCTGTAGTGAGATGATTGATAAAGCAAAAAGAAAGGCGGGAAGATACCGATGCAAATGGGTTTTCGCTGGTACGGCGAGGGAAATGACAGAATCAGTCTGTCGGATATCCGGCAGATTCCGGGCGTGAGCACCATCGTCTGGGCGCTCCACGGCAAGATGCCCGGCGAAGTCTGGCAGCCTGATGAGATCGCCCCGGTGGTGGCGCAGATCAGGGCCGCCGGCTTCAACGCCGACGTGGTGGAGTCTGTAAACGTCCACGACGATATCAAGATCGGCCTGCCGACAAGAGACGCATACATCGACAACTACATTCAGACCATCCGCAACCTCGCCCCCTTCGGCGTGAAGGTGATCTGCTATAACTTCATGCCCGTCTTCGACTGGACCCGCAGCGACCTCTTCCATCCCGTCGGCGATGGCTCCACGGCCCTCTACTATCAGAAGGACATGATCCAGGATGACCCTAAGCAGATGGCGGATTACGTCATGAGCTTCACCGAGAAGGTTCACATGACCTTCCCCGGCTGGGAGCCGGAGCGCATGGCGAAGCTGGACCAGCTGTTTGAAGCCTACAAGGATGTGACCAAGGAGAAGCTGTGGGCAAATCTCAAGTATTTCCTGGAAAAGCTCATGCCTGTGTGCCATGAGACCGGGATCAAAATGGCCATCCACATGGACGATCCCCCCTGGGACATCTTCGGCCTGCCCCGGCTGCTGGTGGACGAGGCCAGCATCGACCGCTTCCTGAAGATGGTGGATGACCCCTTTAACTGCCTGACCCTCTGCTCCGGCAGTCTGAACGCCAACCCCGCCAACAACGTGGCCGGGATCGTGAGAAAGCATATCGGCCGCATCGCCTTCGCCCATATCCGCAACGTCAAGCACTTCCCCAACGGCGACTTCTCCGAGGCCAGCCACCGGGACTGCGACGGCGACACCGGGATCCTGGATATTCTGCGGGCCTACCACGACGGGGGCTTCCAGGGCTATATCCGCCCCGACCACGGCCGTCACCTCTGGGATGAAAAACCGGGCAGCGTGCGCCCGGGCTACGGACTATATGACCGCGCCCTCGGCATCATGTACATGCTGGGCGCCTGGGACCTGATGGATAAGGAGAGCAACTGACATGGAGACAAACGTACTGAATACGGATCTGAGCGGCAAGGTGGCCGTGGTCACGGGCGCAGGCGGAGTGCTCTGCTCTGAATTTTCGAAGGTGCTGGCCCGCGCGGGCGCCAGGGTGGCCCTTCTGAACCGCACCCTGGAAAAGGCGCAGAGAGTCGCCGATGAGATTAACGCCGCGGGCGGCGTTGCCATCGCTTACGGCTGCAATGTGCTGGACAAGGCGCAGACCTATGCCGTGGCCGAACAGGTGCTCCGCGATCTCGGCCCCTGCGATATCCTCATCAACGGCGCCGGCGGCAACAATCCCAGCGCTACCACGGACAAAGAATACTATGAAGACGGCGACATCGACAGCGACACCAAGAGCTTCTTCGACCTGGATGAAGAGGGGGTGGAGAGCGTTTTCAACCTCAACTTCCTCGGTACTCTGATCCCCACCCAGGCCTTCGCCCGGCAGATGCTGGGACGCGAGGGCTGCAGCATCCTGAACATCAGCTCCATGAATGCCTTCACCCCTCTGACCAAGATCCCGGCCTATTCCGGGGCCAAGGCCGCCGTGACAAACTTTACCCAGTGGCTGGCGGTGCACTTTTCCAGGCAGGGCATCCGTGTCAACGCCATCGCCCCGGGCTTCTTCTCCACGGCCCAGAACGCCAAACTCCTCTGGAATGAGGACGGCACGCCTACGGCCCGCACGGGCAAGATACTGGCGGCTACTCCCATGGGCCGCTTCGGCGAGAGCAAGGAACTCGCCGGCGCGCTGCTGTTCCTGCTCAATAACGAGGCTGCCGGCTTCATCACCGGTGTGACCATTCCCGTCGACGGCGGCTTCTCCGCCTACAGCGGCGTTTAAGGAGGACCTGACTGTGAACGCATTGAACGAGAGAATTTCTGAGATCGGCGTAGTGCCGGTTATCAAGCTGAACCACCCGGAACGCGACGCCGCCAATCTGGGCCGGGCCCTCTGTGCCGGCGGCGTGCCCGTGGCGGAGATCACCTTCCGGGCCGCAGGGGCCGACACCGCCATCCGGCTCATGAAGGAAGCCTGCCCCGACATGATCGTGGGCGCCGGCACGGTGACGAATACCGCGCAGATTGACGCCGTCATCGCGGCGGGCGGGCAGTTTATCGTGAGTCCCGGCTTTGATCCGGAGCTGGTGCAGTACGCACAGGAGAAGAACATCCCCATTTTCCCCGGCTGCACCACTGCCAGCGAGTATCACCAGGCGCTTAAATACAACCTGGAGATCATCAAGTTCTTCCCTGCCGAGCAGTCCGGCGGTCTGGCCAAAATCAAGGCCCTCTCCGCGCCCTTCCCGCAGTTCCGCGTCATGCCCACCGGCGGCATCAGCCTGAAGAATCTGAAGGAGTACCTGTCCAGCCCGGTCATTGCGGCCTGCGGCGGCAGCTACATGGTCACGGCCGATCTCATCGACAACCAGAAGTGGGACGAAATCACAGAGCTCTGCAAAAAGTCCAGAGAAATCGTCAGGGAAGCGAGGGCTTAACATGGAACTGAATCTGAGACCGAAAGAAGAATGCCGCTTTGACGCCGTAAGCCTGGGCGAGATCATGCTGCGCCTGGACCCCGGCGAGGGCCGGATCCGTACCGCCCGTTTTTTCCGCGCCTGGGAAGGCGGCGGTGAGTACAACGTCATCCGCGGCCTGCACAAGTGCTTTGGCATGAACACCGCCGTCATCACCGCCTTCGCCGACAACGAGGTCGGCAGGCTCATGAAGGACTTTATCGAGCAGGGCGGCGTCAGCACCGATCTGATCTACTGGAAGAAGACCGACGGCATCGGCCGCATCTGCCGCAACGGCATCAACTTCACCGAGCGGGGCTTCGGCATCCGCGGCGCCGTGGGCTGCTCCGACCGCGCCAACACCGCCATCTCCCAGGCCACGCCTGAAGACTTCGACTTCGAGTACATTTTCGGCAAACTGGGCGTGCGCTGGCTGCACACCGGCGGCATCTACGCGGCCCTCTCTGAGCAGAGCTGCCAGACTGTCATCGAGGCCTGCAGGGTCGCCAGGAAGTACGGCACCGTCATCTCCTATGACCTCAACTACCGACCCTCCATGTGGAGCGCCATCGGCGGGCCGGACAAGGCCCGGGAGGTCAACCGCGAGGTGGCAAAGTACGTCGACGTCATGATCGGCAATGAAGAGGACTTCACCGCCTGCCTGGGCTTTGAGATCGAGGGCAACGATGAAAACCTCAAGGAGCTGAACCTGGAGGGCTACAAGAAGATGATCGGCAAGGCGGCCGAGACCTACCCCAACTTCAAGGTTGTGGCCACCACCCTGCGCACCGTGAAGACCGCCACCGTCAACGACTGGAAGGCCATCTGCTGGGCGGACGGGGAGATCTACCAGTCCAAAGAGTATAACGGTCTGGAAATCATGGACCGCGTGGGCGGCGGGGACTCCTTTGCCTCCGGCCTGGTCTACGGCCTGATGACTACGGGTGATGCGGAAAAGGCCGTGAACTACGGCGCGGCCCACGGCGCTCTCGCCATGACTACCCCGGGCGACACCTCCATGGCGTCTGTCAACGAGGTCGAGGCCGTCATGGGCGGCGCGGGCGCAAGAGTAAAGAGGTAAGGGCATGAAGTCTTTTATGGATAGGGACTTCCTGCTTACCACTGAAACGGCGAAGCGCCTGTATCACGGCATTGCCGCGGAGCTTCCCATCATCGACTACCACTGCCATCTGAACCCGCGGGAGATCTGCGAGGACCGGCAGTTTGAGAACATCACCCAGGTCTGGCTGGGCGGCGACCACTACAAATGGCGGCTGATGCGCACCATTGGGGTGGACGAGCGGTTCATCACCGGCGATGCCCCTGACCGGGAGAAGTTTCAGAAGT
>CAMONN010000080.1 GCA_946620645.1 uncultured Clostridia bacterium | reverse complement strand
TGACCTTCTGGTCCGTAGCCAGACGCTCTATCCAGCTGAGCTAATCGCGCATTTCCGACAGCTCAAAGATAATAGCACAGCGGGAACCAAAAAGCAAGCATTTTTTTGAGATTTGGCAAAACTTCTTGCCCCTCCGGGCAGCATGAGCTGCAGAATGCCGAAAAGTCAGTTCTGCTTTGCCTGTTTGATGGAAAGGCCGATCCGTTTCTTCTTCTCGTCCACGCTCAGGACGGCGACCTGCACCACATCCCCGACGGAGAGCACCTCCGAGGGGTGACGCAGGAACCGGTCTGAGATCTCGGAGATGTGCACCAGCCCGTCCTGGTGGACGCCGATGTCCACAAAGGCGCCGAAATCAATGACGTTGCGGACTGTTCCCTGCAGGATCATCCCGGGTTTCAGATCCTTCATCTCCATGACGTCGGTCCGGAGAATCGGCTGGGGGAGGGAGTCACGGACATCCCGGCCGGGCTTCATCAGCTCCTGCATCACGTCCGTCAGCGTGGGGACGCCGATGCCCAGTTCCTGGGCGGCTTTTTCCTTCCCCAGGAGCTTCACTCGCTCCGGCAGGTCGGAGAGCCGGCCGTCCCGGACGTCGTCCTCGCTGTGCCCCGTGAGCTTCAGCAGCCCCAGTGCCGCGCTGTAGGACTCGGGATGGACGGCGGTGTTGTCCAGAATGTTCCCGCTTTCGGGCACCCGGAGAAAGCCCGCGGACTGCTCAAAAGCCTTGGGGCCCAGCTTCGGCACTTTTTTCAGCGCCGCCCGGGAACGGAAGGGCCCGTTCTCCTCCCGGAAGGCCACGATGTTCTTCGCGGTGGTGGCGGTGAGGCCGGAGACTCTCCGCAGCAGGGAGGGAGAGGCGGTGTTGACATCCACGCCCACGGCGTTGACGCAGTCTTCCACCACGGCGTCCAGGGCCGACTCCAGCTGCTTTTCCGGCATGTCGTGCTGATACTGGCCGACGCCGATGGCCTTGGGTTCAATTTTCACCAGCTCCGCCAGGGGATCCTGCAGCCGGCGGGCGATGGAAACCGCGGAACGGAGGTTTACGTCAAACTGCGGGAACTCCTCGGCGCCGAGGGGGCTTGCGGAATAGACCGACGCCCCGGCCTCTGACACGATCATATAGCTCAGGGCCGCGCCCCGGGCGTTCTCCTGCCGGATGAGCTCCACGGCCATCTGCTCGGTTTCCCGGCTGGCGGTTCCGTTGCCGATGGCGATGTGCTCCACGCCGTGCTTCCTTACCAGCCCGGAGAGAATCCGGATGGCGTCGGCTTTCTGGCGTTCCCCGTGGGTGGGATAGACAACGGTGGTGTCCAGCACCCGCCCGGTGCCGTCCACAACGGCCACCTTGCAGCCCATTCTGTAGCCGGGGTCCAGACCCATGGTGACCTTGCCCTTGACAGGCGGCTGCATCAGCAGCGGCCGCAGATTCAGCGCGAACTGCCCGATGGCCCCTTCGCAGGCCTTCGCCGTGAGGTCCGACCGCACCTCCCGCTCCAGCGAGGGGAAGAGCAGCCGGTCATAGGCGTCCAGCGCTGCCGAGCGGATAAACTCCATGGCCGGCGTCCCGGGGATTACGACGCTGCGGTACACCGTGCGCATGGCAAGGTCGTGGTCCAGCTGCACCGAAACCTTCAAAAAGCCTTCCTTCTCCCCGCGGTTGACGGCAAGGACCTGATGCCCCTGCATCTGGGAGAGGTTCCGGGTAAAGTCATAGTAAAGGCTGTAGACGGAGTCCTCCTCCGAAGAGGCTTCCGAGTGCAGCTGCCCGATGCGGTCCAGCTGCGCCTTCAGCGCCTTGCGCAGCTCGGCGCTGTCGCTGATCTGCTCGGCGATGATGTCGCTGGCGCCCGCCAGGGCGTCGGCGGCGGTTTCCACGCCCTTCTCCGGGTTTACATAATCTTCCGCGGCAGCCTCGGGGTCGGGGCAGTCCCGGCCCTGCTGGAAGAGCAGGTCCGCCAGGGGCTGCAGGCCCTTTTCCTTTGCGACGGTTGCGCGGGTGCGGCGCTTCTGCTTGTAGGGGCGGTAAAGATCCTCCAGCTCCGCCAGAGTCCCGGCGCCGTTGATGGCGGCGGCCAGCTCCTCGGTCAGCTTGCCCTGCTCCTCGATGGAGGAGAGGATGGTTTCACGCCGCTCCTGCAGGGACCGGAGGTACTGCAGGCGGGTTTCCAGGTTGCGCAGCACGGTGTCGTCCATGGAGCCGTGCATCTCCTTGCGGTAGCGCGCAATAAAAGGAACGGTGTTCCCCTCGTCCAGAAGGGTTACAACATTCCTGACATAATCAATCTTCTGCCCCAGCTCTTCCGCCAGTGCGGCTATGATGCGCTCGTTGATCTCTTTTTCGTTTTCCATGTTCTCTGCTCTGGTTTCCTTATCTAAAGAATAGTTTTCATAGCCCCTCTCAGGGGTGGGTCATATCCCGGTAAATGTCCGGATCTCCGCGGCAATGCCGCCGTTTTCGAAAATCTCCAGCAGCGCCCAGGTGGGTTCGCGCCCCTTTCCGGCGGTGCCGGGGTTCAGGACCTTCACGCCGCCGACATCCTCGTGCAGGGGAATGTGGGTGTGGCCGTAAAGGGCCAGCTGCGCCCCCGCTTCCTGGGCGGCATAGACCAGGCTGTCAATGTGCCCGTACTCCACGTGGTAAAGATGCCCGTGGGTCAGGAAGGCCGTAACCGGACCCAGCTGCACAGTGAGGCAGTTGGGGGCGGAAGGCGCGTAATCGCAGTTTCCGCAGACATGGTACAGCGGCAGCTCCGGAAATTCCTTCAGCAGGACGGCCGTGTCCCGCTCATAATCCCCCAGGTGCACCAGCGCGTCGGGGCGGACCTGCCGAATGGCCCGGACCATGGGCGTTGTGACGCCGTGGGTATCGGAAAAGACGGCAACCTTCATGGCTCGTCCTCCGGTCCGTGGCGGGAGGGAATCTCGTAGATTTTGGTTCCGTCATCCTCCGGGCTGCGGCCTTCATAGATTTTCGTCCCGTCGTCCGACTCCGGCAGGCGGTTTTCAGCTGCCTGGGCGGCAGCGGCCGGGGCCCCGGGGGCGCCGGCATCCTCACAGCCGGATTGAGCCCCGTGGTGCGGGGCGGACGTGTGCATGGCGCTGCTCTTCCGGAATACCAGCAGCCACACCAGAATTGAGATCACGAAGACGGCCACCGCGCAGATAATCCGCACCGCGGTGCCGGGCCCGGAAATCAGGACGGCGAAAAAGCCGAAGACGGCGGAAATGCCGTACAGGATGGCCACGGCCTGTTTCTGGTTCATGCCCATGGCCAGGAGCTTGTGGTGGATGTGCCCCCGGTCCGCCTTGAAGGGGCTCTGCCCGTGGATAATGCGCCGGAAGAAGGCGAACACGGTGTCGAACAGCGGCACCGCCAGCGCCAGCAGCGGGATCAGGAAGGTGATGATCGCGTGGAACTTGAACATGCCCATGATTGAAATGCAGGAGAGCACAAAGCCCAGAAACTGGGACCCCACGTCGCCCATGAAGATTTTGGCGGGGTTGAGATTATAGGGCATGAAGCCGATGCAGGCGCCGGTCAGGCACGCCAGCAGCAGCGGCTCGCTTCCGGAGCCGAGGGCCGAGACGATGATGGAAACGATCATCATGGAGGCGGAGCTGATGGCCGAAACGCCGACGGCGAGGCCGTCCAGACCGTCGATCAGGTTCACGGCGTTGGTGCAGAGAACAATCCACAGCACCGTCAGCGGGAAGGACAGCCACCCGATGGAAATGGTCGTCCCCGCATCAAGAAAGCCGGGGTTGGAGATGGCGTCAAACACGATGCCGCAGCGGATGGCCACCAGGGCGGCGAGAATCTGCCCGCCCAGCTTGATCCAGGGGTTGAGGGACAGAATGTCGTCCAGCGCCCCCATGACGGCAATGATGACCGCGCCCAGCAGCAGGCCCATGACCGGCGCGGTCATGTCCACAAACAGCAGCACGGAAACCACAAAGCCCACAAAAATCGCCAGCCCTCCCATCCGGGGGATCGGCCGGTCATTGATGCGGCGTTCATTCGGTTCGTCAATGGCCCCGACGTTTTCGGCAAAACGCTTGACATGCGGCGTCATCAGAAAGCATAGCAGAAACGCCACCGCGGGTCCGGCAAGCATTTTCCAGACCGGGATTGCAAAGGAAGTTCGCATAATACGACTCCGTATCAGAATAATCAGG
>CAMONN010000079.1 GCA_946620645.1 uncultured Clostridia bacterium | reverse complement strand
CGGCTGCAACCCTGCTATAATCTGACTGTAGCGGTATCCAGTTCAAATAGAGAAGCCCGGATGGAAAAATATATGCGGAACATGGCTTAAAAATATCAGTTTTTGGAACTATAAGCAGGAAAATAAGCAGGAAAAGGAAAACCCGCTCTTAAGTATCAGAACTTTTGAGCGGGCTTTTTCGGCATATAAAGCAAAATACCCTTGACTTGCTAACAAATCAAGAGTATTGTTTTGGCAGCGGGAGAAGGATTCGAACCCTCACATACGGAGTCAGAGTCCGCTGTGCTACCTTTACACAATCCCGCTAAACGCAACGTGTATTATACAGATATTTTCGGATTTGTCAAGGGTGCGAAAAATATTTTTCGCAGGAAAAAGGAGCGTTGTTATGACGAATGTGGAGAGGTTTATGGAGCGGTATGAGGCGGAGCCCGAGCTGCAGGCGAAAGTGGAGGCGGCACTGGCCTGCTATCCGGGCAGTCTGGAGCTGAGGGAGTCTGTGGTGGAGAATGTGTTGCTGCCGATCGCGGAGGAAGAGGGCCTTCCTTTCACGGTGCAGGAACTGCGCGCTTACGAGACCCGGAAGAAGCTCCAGAATATGAAACCGGATGTGGAGATTGAAGAGGGAGAGCCGGTGGAGGAACCGGTCACCTACTGGCTGCTGGAGAGCGGGTGGGAGTGGGATGTCACCAACATCCGGAAACGCGAAAACCTGCTGCGGGACATCGCCGGCCGGTAAACGGAAAAATTCTGAAACCGCGAAACCGGGTCCGGCCTGACAGACGGAAACTGAAGGGCGAAAGGGGAGCAGAAACCATGGCGGATTTAACCCGTTTTTTAAAGGCACAGGAATATGACTATAACAGGGCGCTTCAGGAAATCCGCTCCGGACGCAAGCGCAGTCATTGGATGTGGTATATTTTTCCGCAGATTCAAGGGCTGGGCTTTTCCAGCACGGCGCAGTATTATGCCATTCGTGATCTGAATGAAGCAAAGGAATACCTCTCTCACCCGGTGCTGGGCGAAAGACTGAAGGAGATATCATCCGCGCTGCTGGAACTGGAGGGTCTGAGCGCCTCCGAAATTTTCGGGTACCCGGATGACCTGAAGCTCAGAAGCAGCATGACACTGTTCCGCCTGGCGGATCTGGATTGCGACATTTTTGAACAGGTGCTGGAGAAGTACTACGACGGGAAACCGGACGAAAGGACAGTAAGCATTGTCAGAAGTGAAACAGGGAATCTTTGACCGCAGGCTTTCCGCGGCACACCTCAGACATTCGGTGTTCTTGAAGCGCAGAGAAAGCGGAGAGGGAGTAAGCAGATGGCAAGTACGCTTTATTATGACCTGCTGATACAGGGCCTTCCGGAAGCGGTCACCGTCAGGGAACTGGTGCACGGGGTTTCCTGGACAGCGGCGGTCCTCAGTGACGGGAAGACGGGCGTTGCCATGCATACTGCCGGAGACAGCGTGCCCCGGGTTTTCGAGAGCCTCATCGGGCTGCCCCTGGCCGAGGCAGGGCGGGCCGTGCTTTCCTGGAATATGGAAGAGGCCAGCGAAGCTCTCGCCGCGGTCAACGCCTGGTACAACACCGAAGACTGCGGCTATGTGTATCCCGATGTTAAGACGCTGGAGGGAATCGATCTGCAGGGCAGAACCGTGGGAATGATCGGGAAGATGATCGGTCACGGCAACATGACACAGGAAGATTTCTCCTGCGCCAGAATGCTTTACGTGATGGACCGCGAAGAGAAGCCGGGCGCGCTTCCTGACAGTGCCTGTGAGTTTTTCCTTCCGGAGTGTGACCTCGTCATCATCACTGGCAGCGCCGCGGTGAACAAGACGCTGCCGCGTCTGCTGGAACTGAGCCGGAATGCCGAAGTGATTCTGACCGGACCGAGTGTGAGCTGCTGCCCGGCTCTGCTGCAGCTGGGTATTAACCGGCTGCATGGGCGTGTGATCAACCGGCCGGAGGACATGCTCAGAGCTATTGTTGAAAGACGCATGTCAGTGAATGCCTACTCGCTTCCCTTTCTGGTGCAGGCCCGGTAACAGAGCCGGAACATTGAGCATATCGTGCAAATATCCCCGGAGAGCTCCGCTTAGGAGGCTCTCCGGGGATGACATTGCGGCAGTATTTCGCGCGGTCAGAACCCCATCAGGGGAACGGAACCGTCATCACTGGATTTGCGTATGGCCCGGATTTCAGCTTCATAACTGTATGTTTCACTGACCTGAACGATAAAGCGGTCGCCGACTTTTTTCCCCAGAACCTGCTTCCCGAAGGGGGATTCACGGCTGATGAGACCCTTGCGGGGATCGGTGCGCACAGTGCTGACGACGCGGATGGTTTCCACATCGTTATCCTCCGGCAGATAGATATCGACCTCGTCGAAGAGTCCGACACTGTCGTCGCCGGAGTTATCCTCTATGATGACGGCGGTCTTGATCATGCCCTCCAGATAACGGATGCGGCTGCGGTTTTTGTTCTGTGCCTGTTTGGCGGCTTTATATTCAAAGTTCTCGCTTAAATCTCCGAAAGCCCGCGTTCTCTTGACTTCTTCGATGAGGCCGGGCATCAGTTCCCGGCGGCGGTAGTCGAGTTCTTCCTTCATTTTGCGGATATCTTCGTACGTCAGTTCGTCATGCATGGGTGTTTCCTCCTGTCAGGCCTGCGCTTTGGCAGTAAAGCGATGGGCCCTGATGTGCCGAAGGACGGTATAACCGCCCGTTCGGAGGGGATTATACGCTTTTTTACCGGAAAAATCCAGAAGAGAAAAAGCGCTTGTAATTGACTGCGCTTTCCATTATAATAGCGCAAGCAATTTGGAGGCGCAGGAAACGGATGGATAACAGACCGATCGGGATTTTTGACTCCGGGCTGGGCGGACTCACAGGCTTGAAGGCCCTGCGGGAGCTTCTTCCGGAAGAGAATATCGTCTATTTTGCCGACAGCGGCAGACTGCCTTACGGGGATAAGACCGCGGGTCAGCTTCGCTGCATGGCAGAGCAGAACCTGCGCTTTCTGACCGGCTTCGGTGTGAAGTCGATTCTGGTCGCCTGCGGGACCCTGTCTTCCAATGCGGCGGACATTCTGGCCGGCTGGCCGGTCCCGACGGTTGGTGTTCTGACTTCCTCTGCCGACTGGATGAGCCGGCTGACGGGATCAGGGCCTCTCGCCGTGATTGCCACCGAGGCCAGCATCCGCAGCGGGGGTTACAGGAAAGCCCTTCGGGAAGTCTGCCCGCACCGGGAAGTGGTTTCCGTTGGCTGTCCGGATTTTGTTCCCCTGATTGAAAGCGGGCACACGGCTCCCGGCGACCCGCTTCTGTCGGAGGCGGTGCGCAAGTATCTGCAGCCGGTGCTGGACTCTGGCGCGGAGGCGCTGCTGCTGGGCTGTACCCATTACGGGATCATAGAAGAGGCGATCACGGCTTTTCTTGGGCCGGAAGTAACCCTGGTCAGCGCCGCAGAAAGCGGGGCGGCAGCGCTGTGCTCCCTGCTTTTGAAACAAAAGATGACCGGCGGCGGGGGAAAAACCCGTTTCTTTACCAGCGGCGATCCGGATGCCTTTAACCGGTCGGCTGCGCTGTTCCTGGGAGAGGGCGCCGGAGATATTCAGGCGGACGCTGTGGAACGCTGGGAAATCCCACAGGAGGATCGTGACAAAATATGATGAAGGATGTTTGGATAACCATCTCCAACCAGCAGAATGACGGCCGGGAAAAAGATGGGAACACAATGCTGTTTGATACAACCGGATACTATTTTTTTGATGACGGTGTCGGGGTGCTCAGTTACCAGGAGTCGGAGCTGACCGGCCTGGAGGGAACCCGCACCAGTGTGATGGTGATGCCGAACCAGGTTGTTGTGGACAGGGACGGCATGCTGACCGGAAGGATGGTTTTCCGGGAGGGCGTGCGGGATTCCTTCCCGTATTCCACGCCTTACGGGCAGCTGCTGCTTGGCATTGACACCCGAAAAATCCGCCATCACTTTGACGAGAACGGCGGAGATGTGGAAATCGACTATATAACCGACCTCGGACACGCCTTTGTTGCGAAGAACAAGTTTAAGATTTCAGTCAAAGAGATGGAGAAAAAGACAAATGGCTAATCTGATTGAGCAGGCAAAGTGCAGTGCGGAAGAGCTGCTGCAGGCTGCATACCGGGCGGCGGTGCAAGAGGGGACTCTGCCGGACGGCGCAGAGCTGAAGGGAACAGTGGAAATCCCGAAGGATGTGCAGAACGG
>CAMONN010000078.1 GCA_946620645.1 uncultured Clostridia bacterium | reverse complement strand
CATACTTCGCCCGCTGACGGGGTCAGAACCAGTATTCCTTCATGGCCAGCAGCAGCGAATCCGACAGCTCGTAATCCGAGCTTTCCGGGATGACGGCGTCCACACCGCAGAAGGCGCACTTTGCCGTCTCATCATTGATCCACTGCGTGATCTTTTCCGGGCTGTATGTTTTGATGCAGAAGAAGCACCCGCATTCCCGGGAATCCAGGAGCGCGCCGCGGTTGTTCATGCTCCTGGCATGGAGCATTCTCTGGTATTCATCCGTAAACATGGTTTAAACCTCAATAATTAGGAGAACCGGCCCCTGACCCCTCGGCAGAGGGTACAGGTTATTTTGTAAACGTGCCGAAGCCGGCAACCGCCTCATCAACGGTCATGGCGCCTGTCCCCACCTGAAATCCCGCCTGTCTCAGCTGGATGACCGCGTCATCCGTCAGCCCGAATTCCTCCGGCGACACGATCCGGGATTCCGGAACGGCCCCGAAGGCGGCGTACATGCTGTCGAAGGAGAGGTCTTTCGCCGGCGAAAGCAGCCCCTTGTTCCGGGCCATTTCGTTCAGTTCCTCCGGCGTAATGAGGAAACGCATAAATTCATTGGCCATTTCCAGATTTGCACTGTCTTTGTTGACAGAGAACTGCAGATTCGGCATGTCCAGGAAGTTGCCCCCCTCATCCGACAGGGGAACCGGGACAAAGGTGTAGGAGAAGGGGTTTGCAATAAAGGCCTCGGAGCGGCTCTCCCGCTTCGCAGTTCCGGAAACGGCGTCTCCGGAGCAGACCATCATGGGCACGTCCCCCTCAAAAAAGCGAAGGATCACGGCGTCATAGTTGTTTTCAATCTCCCCGCAGGCCTCCAGGTCCACACGACAGTCCCGCAGAAACTGTGTGAGCTTCTCCAGGGCCGGCCGCATATATTCGCCCGCGGAGGGATCCAGGGCGTTGAGCTTCTGAACCGCCCCGGGGTCATCCGCCACCGTGCCGCAGAAGTACGGATACAGCGTCAGCGTGAACAGCGAGGTGATCTCCTCCCGGGAGAAGCCCATCAGGGGGTTTTCATAGCCTTTTTCCCGAAACGCGTCACACACCGCCACCAGTTCCTGATAGGTCCCGGGTACGCTGAGGCCTTCTTTTTCAAAGAGGGCGGTATTGACCAGCATGCCGTAGGTGTTGGAGAAGACCGGGACCATCGGGAGCGTGCCGTCCGCCGTCTTCAGAATGATGTTGCCCCGGATGCAGTCCAGATCGAGGCCCAGGGCGGGATCGGCCAGGTTCTCGGCATGGGTGATGGATTCCAGATACTGCTCCCGGCCGTACATCCAGGAGTAGTTGACGTAGATGTCCGGGGCGTCCTTTCCGTTCAGGACCGTGCCGATCATGTTGTTATAGTCGTCCACCTTGGTAAAGGACAGCTCCACATTGGGATAGTATTGGTTAAAACGGTCAAACTCCGCCTCCAGCGCCTCGAAGTTGTTGTAGCCGCCCACAACGCTGAGCCTGCAGCCGGCGGAAGCATCCAGCGCCGGCCGGAAGCCCGCCTCCGCGGCAGCCGCAGGTGCTTCCGGCTTCGCCCCGCCGCAGGCGGCCAGGGCCGGGATCATCAGCGCCGCCAGGAGCAGGCACAGGGTCTTTTTCATCATGGTCTTCTCTCCTCCCTGATTCTTCGAATCTCCTTGATCACCAGCTTAATATCCACGGGCTTTGCGATATGCCCGTTCATGCCCGCGTTCAGGCATTCCGTCACGTTCTCGGAGAAGGCGTCCGCCGTCATCGCGACAATGGGGATGGCGGCCGCCCGGGGGTTCTCCAGGCGCCGGATCGCCCGGGTGGCGTCCAGGCCGTTCATCTCCGGCATCTGCACGTCCATGAAGATCAGTGCATAGCAGCCGTCCTCAGCCGCCTGCAGCCGCTCCACGCAGATGCGCCCGTTTTCCGCCCGGTCGGCGCTGATGCCGAACATGGCGAGCATGGCGGAGATGATCTCCCAGTTGATGTCGTTATCCTCGGCCACCAGAATGCGCAGCCCCTGCAGGTCGGAGTAATCATCCTCCGGCTCCCGGGAGGCGGATTCCTTCCCGGTCAGGGCGTTGATTTTATCATAGAGGGTGGAGCGGAACAGGGGCTTGGTGACAAATCCGCTGGCCCCGGCCTCCCTGGCCTGATCCTCGATATCCGCCCAGTCGTAGGCGGAGATCAGCAAAACCGGAATCTGGTTGCCGATCTCCGTGCGGATCCGCCGGATGGTCTCGACGCCGTCCATGTCCGGCATTCTCCAGTCCACAATGACCACGTCGTAGTCCTTCCCGGCCAGATGCCTTTGCCGGATCATGCCAAGGGCCTCCAGCCCGCTGCGCGCCTGATCCGCCGTGGCGCCGAGGGACGCAAGGGTATCTGCAGCCGTCAGGAGCATGGTCTCATCGTCGTCAACCAGCAGGACGTCAATAGGATCCAGCTTCATGTCCTCCCGCTGCCGGTCGGCCACGGGGATGTCCAGAACCACGGTAAAGGTCGTCCCCTTCCCCACTTCGCTCTGGCAGTCAATGGTGCCGCCCATGAGGTCCACCATCTGTTTTGTAATGGCCAGGCCCAGGCCGGTTCCCTGAATACTGTTGACGCGGCTGTCCGTCTGCCGGGAGAAGGGCTGGTACATGGCGGCCATGAATTCCGGGCTCATACCGATGCCCGTGTCCGATACCCTGTAGCTCAGCCGTACGCAGCCGGGTACGGCGCTCGTTTCCTCCCGCAGGTCCACACAGACGCGCCCGCCGGGCTCCGTGTACTTGATGGCGTTGGAGAGGATGTTGATATAGATCTGGTTCAGCCGGAGCTGGTCTGTATACAGATACTCCTTTTCTATCCGGTTGATGTGGAAACTGAAATCAATATTTTTCTCCCGGATCATCGGCTGCGAAATATTGACAAGGTTCTCAACCGTTTCCACAATGGAGAAGGTCAGCGGACTCAGCTTCAGTTTTCCGCTTTCCACCTTCGAGATATCCAGAATGTCGTTAATGAGGGTCAGAAGGTGGTTGCCGGCAAGGCTGATTTTCCGCAGGCTCTCCTTCGTGGCCTCCACATCCCCGGGGTTCTTCTCCGCAAGGGTCGTCAGGCCTATGATGGCGTTCATGGGCGTGCGGATATCGTGGGACATGGTGGAGAGGAAATCGGTCTTCGCCCTGTTGGCCGCCTCCGCCTCCCGGGCCGCGGCCTGAAGACGCCGGTTCAGGTAAAGCATATAGTACAGGTCAAACAGGAACAGCATCAGGAGCCCCGCGGAAATGGAGCCGATCAGCAGCCAGTTCCCCCTGTTCATATCGACCCGGAGATCCCCCGCCGGGACCAGCCCCAGCAGCGTCCAGCCGGCAGTGGACGAGACCGGGGTAAAGGCCAGGATGCACTCCTCCCCGTGGGAATTGAGCATGGGCACCGAGCCCGTGGAGGAGGAGACCCGACGGAAGAGCTGATCCGACGATGCGGGGTCTGTGGGGTTGTAGGATTTGTAGAACTCGAAGAAGCTGGAGTTTTTAAAGCTGTTTCCCTTCAGGACATAATCCCCGTTGGCGTCGACCATGCTGAGCCCGGCATTCACCAGCTCCGTCTGGGGGAACACCCATTTCTTCTCCAGCGTGGAGACGGGAATGACCCGCAGCAGCACCGCGGGTTCCGGGGCGCCGCTTTCCGGATCACGGAGTGTGACCCGGTTGCAGAAGGCCAGGGACTGCTCGCCGTTCATGGGGTTGGTGTAGGCGCGGGTAATGTTGATGGACTCTCCGATCTCACTGATCCAGCCCGTGTCCTCCAGGATGGTGATCTGTTTATACGAAACCGCATAGTCCTCCGCCGTGCCCTGCTTCGGCCGCGTGGAGAGACCCGTTAGGCTGTCGGGGGAAACGAGATGGGCCGAGGCGTTCTCCAGCACATGGGAGGAGCGGATAAACGCGGCCGCCTCCTCCATGGTCATGTCCGCGCTGTTGATGTAGCGGGCCCAGACATCGCAGATCTGCTGCTCGCCCTCCAGATAGTTCTCCGTCACGTTCTCCATGGTGACCAAAGTGTCTTCAAAGTGTGTGACCTGCATCCGGTATGCAGCGTTGCTTTCAAATCTGGAGTAGAAAACAACAAAGATCAGCATGGCGGCTATGATGATCACGTTGACCATGATAACGAAAAATTTTTTCATGAGCTGACCCCCTCCTGCCGCTTCCTGAGATTTTCACGCGTTGAAAACCGCCGTTATGACCAGTATACCATAGAACGGGGCAAAGATATACAGGAAAAAGCAGAAATCATAAAAGCTTTTGGAAGCGGAGCGACCGGTTCAGCAGGGCGGTGCTGCTGCAG
>CAMONN010000077.1 GCA_946620645.1 uncultured Clostridia bacterium | reverse complement strand
TAGCTTTCTTGCATTGTTCAATTTTCAAGGTGCTTCCGCTGTCTTGAGCGACAGCTTAGAAAATATAACACAGGGAGTTCCGGTTGTCAAGAACTATTTTGCGATTTTTGAAAATTTTTTTCGCAATTCTTTTGCGGTCTCACTGTCACCGTCTCAAGCCGTTTTGACACATCTTTCGGCGGAAAAAGGGCCGCACCCGCCCCTGGCAGATGCGGCCGTTGTTTATCGATGGGTACGATTAACGCCGGGTTCATGGGTCCCTGATACGTTATCCGTGCGGCCCGACTGTTGCGGAACTTTTCCCTTACTTGTCGCCGATGGTGCCGATGTAGGGCAGAGGCTCCTTCCGGCCGTTGATGGCGTTGGAGATGCCCCGGACTGCCAGATAGATCCGGGCGATCCAGACCAGGAAGCCCAGGCCGAAGGCGGAGATCAGGAGGTCGGCGATGATGCCGAAGATGAAGAGCTTCAGGCCCTGTTTGGCATGGTATCTCGCAAACTCATCCTGGGGCGTCAGAATTCCGGGGAGAATGAAGAGAAAGCTCAGGTAACTGAGGGCGGCAAGGGCACGGTTGCCCTCCCCCGTTGTGCCGGCATTGCCGGACTCGGTGCTGCCGTAATAGTGGGCGCCCGCCGCAGCGGAGGCCTGCTGAGCCGCCTGCTGGGCCTTCCGGCGTTCATACTCCTTCCGGGCCCACTCCCGGTCCTTTTCCTGCTGGGCTTTGCGGGCGGCCTCTCTCTGGGCCTCCTCTTCACGGCGTTTCTTCTGTTCCTCGGCCCACTTCAGGTTCTGTTCCCGGGCGCGCCGGCGCTGTTCCTCCAGCTTCCGCCGCATTTCCTCATTGCTGTCGGGGGCGGACTGCTGCGCCGAGGCGGAGGCCGCGGCTTCTTCCGCTTTTTTCTTTTCAGCCGCCTCAAGATCATACTTGCAGGCAAGGCAGATTCCCTGCCCATCCGGGACATAGGCGCCGCAATTGGGACAATAAGCCATGAGCGATTCCTCCAGACTGTTTCCCTTCAGATTCATTCATCCAGCCAGACGCTGACGATCATAAGCTGATCATAGCCTGCCGGGCGGCAAAATCTACCGCGTAAATGTAAACTTATTACTTTTTATACCGCTGCTTTACTGCTTTGCGGCGATCTCCGCCTGGAGCCTGGAGATGAAGCTCTCCAGAGACATGGCGCCGAGGTCTTCACCGCTGCGGGTACGGACGGCAATCTGGCCGCCTTCGGCCTCCTTGGGGCCGAGAACCAGCATGTAGGGAACGCGGTCCTCCTGCTGGGCCTGGCGGATCTTGTAGCCGATCTTCTCATTGGAGCTGTCCAGGGCGGCACGGAAGCCCGCATCCATCAGCTTCTCCGTCACGTCGCGGGCATAGTCCAGGGTCTTCTCGCTGATGGGAAGAACCTTGACCTGGGTGGGCGCCAGCCACAGCGGGAAGCGGCCCTTGGTCTCCTCGATCAGGTAGGCCATGAAGCGGTCCAGAGAACCGAGGATGGCCCGGTGAATAACCACAGGGGTCTTCTCCACGCCGTCGCGGTCGATATACTTCAGGTCAAAGCGCATGGGCAGGCAGAAGTCCAGCTGGCAGGTGGAAAGGGTGTACTCGGCGCCCACGGCGGGCTTGACGTACACGTCCAGCTTCGGGCCGTAGAAGGCGGCCTCGCCGATCTCCTCGGTAAAGTGGATGCCCAGCTCCTTCAGCACCTCGCGCAGGGAGCTTTCGGCATTTTCCCACATCTGGTCATCGTCATAGTACTTCTTCTTGTCCGCGGGATCCCGCAGGGACAGGGCGCAGCGGTAGTCCGTAATGCCGAAGTCCTTGTAGACATCGAAGATCAGGTCGCAGACCGCGGCCACTTCGTCCTTGATCTGCTCGGGGGTGACGAAGAGGTGGGCGTCGTTCTGGCAGAAGTGGCGGCCGCGCTCGATGCCCTTCAGGGTGCCGGATGCCTCATAACGGAAGTCATGGGCGATCTCACCGATGCGGATGGGGAGGTTCCGGTAGGACCGGGGACGGTTGGCGAAGATGCGCATGTGGTGGGGGCAGTTCATGGGCCGCAGGACGAAGGCCTCGTCATCCACTTCCATGGCAGGGAACATGTTCTCCTTGTAGTGGTCCCAGTGGCCGGAGGTCTTGTAGAGGTTCACGGTGCCGACACAGGGGGTCAGCACGTGGACATAGCCCTGGCGGCGTTCCTTTTCCTTAATATAGTTCTCCAGCTCCTGCCAGATGACATAGCCGTTGGGCAGGAACATGGGAAGGCCGCGGCCTACCAGGTCGTCGGTCATGAAGAGCTGCATCTCTTTGCCGATCTTCCGGTGGTCGCGCTCCCGGGCCTCGGCCTGCAGGCGCTCCCACTCCTCCAGCTCCTCATTGGTGCGGAATGCCACGCCGTTGATGCGGGTGAGCATCTTGTTGCTGCTGTCATCCTTCCAGTAGGCGCCGGACTGCTGGGTCAGGCGGAAGGCCTTCAGGGCCTTGGTGTAGGTCAGGTGGGGTCCGAGGCACATGTCCACGTAGTCGCCCTGCTGGAAGAAGCTGAACTCGGTCTCTTCCGTAAGGTCGTCCCGCATGTGCTCCACCTTATAGTCCGCACCGCGCTCCTGCATATAGGCAATGGCCTCATCCCGGGGAAGCACAAAGGACTTGATGGGAAGATTCTGCTTGACGATCTTCTTCATTTCCTTTTCGATGGCTTCCAGATCTTCATTGGCGAGCTTGACCTCGCCAAGGTCCACGTCATAGTAAAAGCCGTTCTGGGTGGCGGGGCCGAAGGCGAACTTCGCCTGGGGGTAGAGATGCTGAATTGCCTGGGCCATGATGTGGGCGGCCGTATGGCGGATTACATGCAGCTCTTCCTCCTGGGGGCACTCGCCGACGGTTCCGTCTTTATAGATGATCTTCATATTCATTCCTCCTGAAATTAAAAAAGCACCCTCAGCCTTCGCCAAGGGTGCAGAATATGCACGGTTCCACCTTGATGTTTCACTCATTCAAGCACATGACGCGTGCCCGCGGGGAAGCATTTCCTCTTCCCGGCTCAGGAGCGGTCGCATCGCGCACTGCCGGCAAGCGGCTTTCAGCCATGGCCGCCCTCTCTGAAGCCCCCGGTGCGCAGCGTTCTCCGTCAACGCCTTTCTCAATTCATCCGGTACTATAGCATCTTTGACCGGGTCTGTCAACGGATTTTCAGCCTGTTTTCCGCTGTTTTCAGGCGCAGAAGACCAAATAATCCGCCGAACACCACCCTTTTTTATACGTTGAAGCGGAACATTGTCACGTCGCCGTCCTGCATGACGTATTCCTTGCCCTCCAGGCGGAAGAGGCCCTTCTCCTTGGCGGCCTGCATGCTGCCGCAGGCCTTCAGGTCCTCAAAGGCGACGATCTCGGCACGGATGAAGCCGCGCTCGATATCCTTATGAATCTTGCCCGCGGCCTTCGGCGCCTTGGTCCCCCGGACGATGGTCCAGGCGTGGACGTCGTCCTCACCTGCCGTCAGGAAGGAGATGTAGCCCAGCAGGTCGTAGGAGGTTTTGATCAGGCGGTCGAGACCCCGCTCGGTAAGGCCCAGGTCCTCCATGAACATCCGGGCTTCCTCTTCGTCCAGCTCTGTCAGGTCCTCTTCAAACTTGGCCGCCACCGGGAGGACCGCGGCCTCATGCTGCTGCGCATAAGACTTCAGCGCACTGAAATTGGCGTTGGCTTCCGGGTCGCTCATGCCGGCTTCGTCCAGGTTCGCCACATAGATCACCGGCTTGACCGTCAGCAGACCGCCGTCCTGCAGCATATCCGCGTCCTCATCGGAGAAGGCAAAGTCCCGTGCGGGCTTTTCCGCCTCCAGATGCGCAATCAGAGCCTCGCAGGTCTCGCACTCATGCTTATACTTTTTATCTCCGCCCTTGGCGTTCTTCTTCGCGCGCTCCAGGCGGCGCTCGGTAATCTCCAGGTCGGCCAGAATCAGCTCCAGCTCAAAGGACTCCACATCCCGCAGCGCGTCCGCCGGTTCCAGAAACACCCCGTCATCCTCAAAACAGCGAACCACCTCCACCAGGGCGTCCACCTGACGGATGTGCTGGAAGACTTCGTTCCCCTTCCCGCCGCCGCTGCTGATGCCCGGGATGTCCACAAAGTCCACCGTGGCCGGTGAATACTTCTTCGGGTGGTAGTAATCCGAAAGCCAGTCCAGCCGCTCATCCGGAACCTTCGCGTTGCCGATATTGGGCTTTGCCCCGGCGTTGGTATAGCTGCCGGTCTCGGCCTTCGAGCCGGTCAGTGCGTTAAACAGGGTTGTCTTGCCGACATTCGGAAGACCCACGATTCCTAATTTCATTTCCTTATTTATCTCCTTAAAATGTTCTAATAACAAT
>CAMONN010000076.1 GCA_946620645.1 uncultured Clostridia bacterium | reverse complement strand
GGTGTTCTGCCATAACCGCGTCTCCTGCAACGACGAAGGCCTCGCCCTCGGCCAGTTGATGATTGCTGAAAATCAAAGGAGGTAAATGCCCATGGAACGAGACCTGGAGAGTGTATACGCTGTTTACCGGACGGGGAGTTTTTCAAAAGCGGCCAAATATCTCTTTGCCTCCCAGCCTGCGGTCAGCATGGCGATTCAGCGTGTGGAAGAGAATTTGGGGTACTCTGTCTTTGACCGGGGAACACATCCCTTGCGGCTGACAGAGGAGGGGGAGATCCTCATCCGACATCTGGAGCGAATCCGGGAGTCAGAAAGAAATTTGCGTGCGGAGCTGGATCGAAAAGCTGGCCTGAAAGGGGATTCTCTTCGCCTCGGCTGCTCTCCGCTGAAGTCTGCTTACCTGATTCCGGAGGTAATTTCCAGGTTCCGGCAGATGGAGCCCGATACTGAAATTACTGTGGTGAGCTCATTTCGCCAGGGGATGCTACGGGACCTGAAAGAGCATAGAACAGATCTGGCCATCAACACCTTCCTGGATACGGACAGAATGGACTTTACCTATATTCCTGTATGCGAGCTCCGCTATCTCCTGGAGGTTCCTGAGAATCTTGTGTCGGACAAGCGCCTGAGGGAAGTTGCCATGAGTGTAGAAGACATCCTTAGCGGGAAACACTTGCAGCAAAACTGCCCCCGGGTTCCCGTATCGCTGTTTCGTGAGGTCCCCTTTGTCGTATACTCCGAGGGAACAGAACTGTATGAGCAAAGCCGGAAGATCTTCTCAGAATCCGATTTCAGGCCGGATACGAAGGTTACCGTATCCTCGCCTGTCATGGCTAATGAGCTCGCCCGGAAGGGTGTCGGTGCGGCTCTGGTCGGAGACTATATGGTCACCGAGGGCTCATCTCTCCTCTATTACAATCTGAGAACCCGGTGGGAACGCCGCGCTTTTTACTTCGTGCTGCGAAAGGATGAACAGCTGCAGCCTCCTCAAAAACGCTTTATTGAGCTCTGCCGGGACTATATGCGCGAACGCGGCCTGGAGGGAAAAACCTGACAAAGGTCTGGTGCAAAGTATATCGGTGTAAAAAAGAGAAAACCGCTGCCCAAAGGGAACCGGCCGGTTCCCTTTGGGCAGCGGTTTCTGCGGTTTCAATATGGAAGGAATCTTTATTTTGCGCTCTGCTGGAGGAGAATCACCCCGCCGATGCTTTCGGGTTGAAGAGACTCCGGAGGTACAGGGCCAGAGTATACAGACACAGCAGCAGAGCGATGATTGTCTCCGCATACTGCAGCAGTCGGAACGGGGTGGAGAGTCCCAGAAGAGTGATACTCTGCTTAAGTGCGGAGGCGCTGATGACAAAGGGGAAGGTGAATGCGGCGAAGGCAGGCGTAAATGTCCTTTTCACACAGCGAAGGCACCGGACCAGTGCCGGGAAGTACAGAAGCTGTCCCGCAATCATCAGGATCGCTGTAAGCAGGACTGAAGGCTGAGGGCACGCACTGAGATAACCCGCAAGCCAGATGCTGACTGGAGCCGCCGTGATGCAGAATAGCGGCTTCTGACTCTCTGGAACATTGCCGGGAGAGCGGTCGGCGTGAAAGATAAGTGGTAGCAGAACCAGCGCCCCCAGCGCTGCGGGGATGAGAAGAATCAGGCCCGCTCTGGAGGCAGAAAAGGCGGGGCCGGAGATGGCAGAGGCGGCAATCCCAACATAAACCAGAAGCCAGCTTCCGCGCACCCCCTTAGGACCGGGCCGGGAGAGTAAAAGCAGTCGGCTGAAGAGTAATACTATGAGCAGATGCAGCAGAATCCCGCCAAGCCACAGGATCGCGGCAGCCGGGAGGCCGGACAGCTTTTTCAACTGCGCCGCTGTCAGCATCATCGCCATGCTCGTTCCGGCCAGGGTGCTGAGCGCAGTGGGATTCTCGCAGACGCTCTTCCACACGCCTGGCATACAGAGCTTCAGGAGGACTGCTCCCTGGAGCAGGACGGAGAGCCCCCCAAACAGCCAGAGGAACATAATGCTTTGCCCAGAGAGGAGAGTGCCCAGCCCTATGAGGCCGAGGGCGACACAGCCTGCAGGGATCGGAAGCTTCTTCAGAAAGGTTTTCACGGCGGCACTCACTCTCCATGATATGATCGACAGTTCTTTGTACAGGGCGTCCTCACGGCATCTGCACAGTCAGATCCCAGCAGAACCGTTGTTATCAGTATAACGGATCTAGTGGTGAAATGCACATAAAAAAAGCTGATAACACTATTCGTTTATACAATTTGACCCGGAATGTCAAAATATGGGATAATAGCGCTGCAATATAAAAAACGCAGAAGCCGCAACTTTGTTGTATAGCTAAAAGGAGAGTGAAAACATGAGCGACCATACCCATACCCATCTGGATGAGCATGGCAATGTTATTGAGCACTGCCACGATCACGATCATCACCATCACCACGATGTTAACGACGTTACAGATTATAACGAAGCCGTTAACGCCTACCGCAAGACCTTCCCCAACAAGCAGCGCGTCATCGAGGAAACCCCTGACCCTGCAGTCAAGGCCATGCTGTTGCGCATGGAGCAGCTGGGCATCGATAACGCTTTTGATCGCTTTGACAAGCAGCAGCCCCAGTGCAACTTTGGCCTGGCAGGCATCTGCTGCCGCATCTGTCATATGGGCCCATGTCGCATTACCAAAAAGAGTCCCCGGGGCGTCTGCGGTGCGGATGCGGACTTGATTGTTGCCCGGAATCTCCTGCGTGCCGTTGCCGCCGGCACCGCGCAGCACGGTATGCACGCCCGTGAGGTAATCCTCTCCCTGAAGTGGGCCGCTGAAGGCAAGCTCCCCCTGCCCATCCTCGGGGAGGATAAAATGCTGGCCACCGCGGCGGCCTGGGGCATCCCCACCGAGGGCCGCACGGTCAACGAGGTTGCCATCGACTTTGCAAATGTTATGCTGGCAGACCTTTCACGCCCCGAAGCCACTGAGGAGTACCAGACCATCAAGTACGGTGCCCCGCCCGAGCGGCAGCAGGTCTGGAAAGATCTGGACATCATGCCCATCTCCACCTATCACGAGGTTTTTGAATCCATGCACAACTCCGGCGAGGCCACTGATGGCGACTGGCAGAATATCATGAAGCAGTTCCTGCGCACGGGCCTGACCTTTGTGTTCGGGACGGTTGTGGACACCAACCTCGCCACCGACTCCCTCTTCGGCGTCGGTCAGCGCAGAAAGACCATGGTGAACATCGGCGCACTGAAGAAGAACAGCGTCAACATTGCAGTCCATGGGCACATGCCCACCCTGGTGAGTGAAATTGTCCGCCTCGGTCAGTCCGAGGAGTATGTTGAGAAGGCCAAAGCGGTGGGTGCCGACGGGATTCAGTTCTACGGAATCTGCTGCACGGGTCTCTCAGCCATGTACCGTTACAACAATGTCATCCCTCTGTGCAACCCTCCCGGAGCGGAGCTCGTGCTCAGTACTGGCGCTCTGGACCTCTGGGTGGCGGATGTCCAGGATATCTATCCCTCCATCATGAATGCGGCCAACTGCTTCAAGACGACAGTTGTGACCACGGAGGACTCCACCAAGCTGCCCGGCGCCGAGCATATCGCCTATGACCACACGCATTCCAACATTGGCGAGACTACCGAGATTGCCAGGAAAATTGTGGACCGGGCCATTGAGAGCTATCAGGCCCGAAAGGGAATCCCCAAGTTCATTCCACCTTATGAGGTTGAGGCCGAGCTGGGCTTCAGTGTTGAGAGCGTGACCAAAGATCTGGGAGGCTCCTTCCAGCCTTTGGCTGACGCTTTGAAGAGCGGCCAGATCCGCGGCGTTGTCAATCTGGTTGGATGCACCAATCCGAAGACTGTTTATGAGCGCTGCATCGTGGATGTGGCGGATATCCTGCTGAAGAACAACATCCTGATTCTTACTAACGGCTGCGCCTCTTTCCCGCTGCTGAAGCTGGGCTACTGCAACATGGAGGCAGTGGAGACCAAGTGCGGCGAAGGCCTGAAGGCCTTCCTCAAACAGTACAACATGCCGCCGGTGTGGCACGTGGGCGAGTGCGTGGATAATACCCGCTCCACCGGTATTCTGGTGGGCGCCTGCAGTCTGCTGGGCAGAAAGCTCTGTGAAATGCCCTACGCTCAGTCCAGTCCCGAATGGGCCAATGAAAAGGGCGTGGGCGCGGCGCTGGCCTTCCGCCTGTTGGGCCTGAACTCCTATCACTGTGTGGAACCGCAGACCTTCGGTTCCGAAAAGGTCACCCGCTTCCTCAAGGAGGATACCGGTAAAATGGGTCTCGGCGTGATGATCGTCAATACCGATCCTCAGGTCTTGGGCAACCGCATCGTTTCCGACTTCGAGGCGAAGCGTAAGGAGCTCGGCTGGGACTGAGCTGAACGCGGCTCAGCACGATACCCGAAAAAGGGTTTCATCCCTGTACAGGCATAAGATATTGTGTTCCTGATTTCAGGCCCCACAGCAGGGAGTGGATACTTCCTGCTGTGGGGACTTTTAAAATCGTCAAAATTCCTGTAGTTTTTCAGAGTGGAAGTA
>CAMONN010000075.1 GCA_946620645.1 uncultured Clostridia bacterium | reverse complement strand
TCCGGACATTGCCGAAAGCATCGAGCAGGAAATCCGGGATAATGCCTGGAAGCTCTCAGCCAACGCCAGGAAGAAGCCGGCAGCTCCCGCGCCGGTTACGCCCGCGGTGAATGTCAGCGCGGAGGATTTCGCCGAGGGCTGAGACCTCAGCCGATGAGGCGGTAGCCCTTCTCCTCCATGCGGCGGCGCAGCTCCAGGATGTGGGCCTCATCCCTCGTTTCCAGGGTCATGGTCACTACGCAGGAGTTCACCTCGGTCTTGGCGTCTTCACGCTGGTGCTCAATGTCCAGGACGTTGGCCCCGCAATCCGCCACACAGGTCAGCAGCTGCGCGAGCGCCCCCGCCTTATCCACCAGTTTCGTGGTAAAGCGTACCATTCTCCCGGTCTTCTGCAGACCTTTGGTGATGATGCGGGAGAGGGTGGTAATGTCCACGTTTCCTCCGGAAACCAGGGCCACCGTGTTTTTCGTCGTATCCACCCGGTCGAAGAGATACGCCGCCACCGAGGTGGCACCTGCGCCCTCCGCCACGGTCTTCGGCCCTTCCATCAGGGCGATGATGGCCGCCGCGATTTCGTCCTCGCTGACGGTAACAATGTCGTCCACCAAATCTCTCACCATCCGGAAGGTCAGGTCCCCCGGGGTCAGAACATGGATGCCGTCGGCAATGGTTGCGCCGTCCCGGACGGTGGTAATCTCTCCGTTGCGCTGAGACACGAACATGGAGGGCACCGCAGAGGCCTGTACACCGATCACTTTCACATTCGGGCGCATGGCCTTGACGGCAGCCGCAACGCCGCTGATGAGTCCGCCTCCGCCGATGGGCACGACAATCTGCTCCACATCCGGTACCTGCTCCAGGATTTCCAGGCCGATGGTCCCCTGTCCGGCAATGACATACGGGTCGTTAAAGGGGTGGGCGAAAATCAGGCCCTCCTCTTTGGCCCGCCGGGCGGCTTCCTTCGCCGCATCATCGTAGATTCCCGGCACCAGCACTACTTCGGCACCATAGCCGCGGGTGGCCTCGACCTTCAGGATCGGGGCCGCCTCCGGCATACAGATGACTGAACGGATCCCGAGCCGGGTCGCCGAGAGAGCCACACCCTGGGCGTGGTTCCCGGCGGAGCAGGCAATCACGCCATGCTTCGCCTCTTCCGGGGAGAGCATCCGTATCTTGTTATAGGCGCCCCGGATTTTAAACGAGCCTGTTTTCTGGAGATTTTCTGATTTGATGAAAAGATTACGTCCGAGACGGGTCGATGTCACGATGGGCGTAACCTCCGCGACACCGGAAAGGGCCTCACGGGCCTCCCGGATCATGTTCAGGGATACTTTTGGTTCCATGATCTTTCCTCCATTTCATTATCCAGGCGGGGGCGGTCGCCTCCCGCACCGGCCTTACTCCCATCTTATCACCTTTTCCCGGTTTGTCCATCCCCTTTATGCCGGGGCAGTCATTTCCCGGATGAAATATCCCCCGATTCCGGGCCGATTATCCCCCTGTTTTTAGGCAAATCATCACGGAAACTCTTTACATCTTTCCGCAGAACATGTATAATACTGCGCGGAATTTTATTGCCGTTTCGGCTGAAGGAGTCAGATCACACATGAGAACCATCGGAACTGTAGTACGCGGGGTTCGCGCCCCGATCATCCGGCAGGGCGACGACATTGCGCAGATCACCGCCGATTCCGTGAAGGCTGCCTGGCAGGAGGCCGGCATCACCCCCTGTGACCGGGATGTGGTCGCCGTGACCGAGTCCGTTGTGGCCCGGGCCCAGGGAAACTACGCCAGCGTGTTTGATATTGCCGAGGACGTACGGGCCAAGACCGGCGGCGGCACCGTAGGCGTCGCCTTCCCGATTCTGAGCCGGAACCGCTTTTCTCTTCTGCTGCGGGGCATCGCCGCCGGCTGTGAGAAGATCGTTCTTCTCCTCTCCTACCCCTCCGACGAGGTGGGCAACCATCTGGTAAGCTGGGACCTGCTGGATGAGGCCGGCATCAACCCCTACAGTGAAACCCTGACTCTGGAGCGCTTCCGCCGCTGCTTCGGCAGCATCGTCCATCCCTTTACCGGCGTGGACTACATTGATTTCTATTCCGAGCTGATCCGGGCGGAAGGCTGTGAGGTGGAGGTCCTTTTCGGCAACCGTGTCACCACGCTCCTTGAGTATACGGATACTGTCATCACCTGTGACATCCATACCCGCATGCGGTCCAAGCGGCTGCTCAACGCCGCCGGTGCCAAGGTGGTGCTGGGGCTGGATGACCTGATGACCGCTCCCGTGAACGGCAGCGGCTATAACGAGACCTACGGTCTCCTGGGCTCCAACAAGGCTACCGAGGACTCCGTCAAGCTTTTCCCCCGGAACTGCATGGAAGTTGCGGAGAAAATCGCGTGCCTGCTGCGGGAGGCCTCCGGCAAGCAGATCGAGGCTATGGTTTACGGCGACGGCGCCTTCAAAGACCCGGTGGGTAAGATCTGGGAGCTGGCGGACCCGGTGGTTTCCCCCGGATATACCAGCGGTCTGGTGGGTACCCCCAATGAGCTGAAGCTCAAGTACCTGGCGGACAACGAGTTCGGCGCCCTGTCCGGGGACGAGCTGCGCAGTGCCATTGAGGAGAGGATCCGCGCCAAGACCGGTGACAGCCTGGTGGGCAATATGGTGTCTGAAGGCACCACGCCCCGCCGTCTGACTGACCTGATCGGGTCCCTCTGCGACCTGACCTCAGGCTCCGGCGACAAGGGCACCCCCATCGTCTATATCCAGGGTTACTTCGATAACTATACCAACGAGTAAAGTCACCGTCCGGCTGCCCTTGCGGTGCCGCCGGCAATATGAAAACGTCCCGCAGACCTGCCCGATGGGGGGTCTGCGGGGCGTTTCTGCAGCTGGGGACCAGGCTCCGGAGGCCCGGATTCCGCAATGCTGTCCGTATTCCTTTATTCTTTTGTACCCTTCAGGAGCTCCAGGATGATCTGCATGCTCTCCTGCTTTTCAAGGCTGATGTGCACGACCTCTCCCGTTTCTGTCTGAAGGTCCAGCTCCGGCCTCTTTTCCCGCACCGGCACACAGTGCCCCGCGCTGATGACGCGGAAGGATTCATCTGCTTGCTTGACAGCAGTCAGCGGAAGATAGTTCCATTTCAGCCCTGCCGGAATATAAACCGCCTGCCCGCTCACGCGGTACTGTTCCACTCTCCGGGCGTTCTGAAAATCCTCTTTCACGTTTTCCAGTTCCTGTCCCGGAACCAGGCATGTAAGTTTCGCCATTTTACGCTCCTCCCTTTCGGGCTCCGCCGGCTCTTCCGTCCGGCCGTCATCCGGGTTTCGGTCTCCTTCCGCCAGCTTTTGTTTAAGCAGGCTCCAGCGCCGCCGCCGGAGGTTGATCAGGTCCTTCTTCGTGTGCGCGTTGCCCCGGACCCAGCCCAGCGCGGCGCTGATCCGCCGGAGGACAGTCATGGGTCTGTTTCCGCTTTTGTTCTCCTGTTCCAGGCTCATCTTCTCAATCCTCCCCCGGTGGCACCGGTTCTTCTCTGTCCCCACGGTCCCGGCTCCGCCGGGCCTGCCTCAAGACCTTTATGGTGAAACGCTGTTATTCATCCGCTGCAGTTGCGAAGCCTTTCCGATTCAGACGCAGTCACAAAGGCGCTGCAGTCAGGCCTTCTTTATAAAGCCCTCGTCATTATGCCGTGGTAATCTCCGCGGCCATGGCGTTCCCGCCCTCGGGAGAGCCTGCCGGCTCCGCAGTCCCTGCCCCGGCAGCGGGTGCCGCCTCGGCTGTTCCAGCCTCAGCTGTGCCGGCCTCAGCTGTACCGGTTTCCGCCGCTTCCTTTGCTTTGGCTGCAGCGCTCTCGTTCGCCTCACGGACGGTCTCAATCTTGCAGAGCACCACGTAGCGGGCGTCTTCATAGTCGTAGGCGCAGGTGGAGAGGGTCATGATGTGGTCATCGGAATCCACCTCCACGTCTGCGGGGAAGCCGGAGCGCGAAGTCATCGTCTCCAGGAAGGTGGCGTACTCCTCCCGGGTGGCGAAGTTGAAGGCGTAGACGTCGGAGTCGCCGCCGGTCACGAATGCGGAGAAGACCTCCAGAACATAAGTCTCATCCGGCGTGAAATAGTAAAGCACAGGATGCGCCTTGAAGTAGTCCTCCTGCCGGTAGCTCTCCAGGGTGGCAAACATGCCGCCGTTATTCATATGGTGGCCGTAGAGGATGGTGTTATCCTGGGTCAGACCCGCGTCGCACACCGTGTCCATGAAAATGGTTCCGCTCTGGTTCAGGGCATGGCCGAAGGAATGGTAGAGATAATAATCATTATCCGCGCCCTTGACTACCGGGTAGCTGATGGGGGAATCCGGGCCGTAGATCCAGCCGACAACGTCCGAGTTTTCCTGCTTCAGCTGGTCGAAATCCACGCTGATGGGGGCAGCATAAACTTCCGGAACCTCTTCAACTTCCGGTGTCGGCGTAGCCGCGGGCTGGGTGCTGGTATACTGCTGGTTCAGTTCGCCGTATTCCTTCTCGGCCTCATGATACCCGTGGAAAGTATAATAAAGCTGATAAGCCGCAAAAATGAAGACCCCCAGGAAGACTCCCAGCAGCAGCACCAGGAGCGCCCGCTTCAGATAATATCCGGCAGAAGCTTTTTTCATAATTTTGTCTCCGTTCGTAATCAGTTTGTTACTGTTTGCAGTATACACCTTCCTTCCCGAAATGTAAAGTGAACAATTCTTAAAACTGCGGAGAATATA
>CAMONN010000074.1 GCA_946620645.1 uncultured Clostridia bacterium | reverse complement strand
TGGAAGGCTGGTGTTCTACCATTGAACTACACCCGCACGGCCAAAGCTTTTCAGCCAAGAGATGATACCACACCGCGTTCCCGATGTCAATCATTTTTTTATGCGCTGACGTGTCTTCTTCCCGCTTTTTGCGGCGGTTTTTTCCCGTGAAAGCATTGCGGAACAGGTTCGTTTTGTGATACACTGAAAACAATAAATTGGAAGAGGGGAGGGCAGATTCTTGGCAAAAACACAATGGTATAAGGAGATGGCGGTCTACCAGATCTGGACCCGGAGCTTCTGCGACGGGAACGGTGACGGCATCGGGGACCTTTACGGCGTACTGAAAAAGCTGGATTACATCAAGAGCCTCGGCGTGGATGCCATCTGGTTTTCTCCGATCTATCCGTCTCCCAACGCGGACTTCGGCTATGACATTTCAGACTATATGGACATTCATCCCGACTTTGGGAATCTGGAGGTCTTCCGTGAAGTGCTCAGCCGCGCCCACGAGATGGGCCTGCGGGTTTTTATGGACCTGGTGGTGAATCACACCTCGGATGAACACCCCTGGTTTCAGGAGAGCCGGAAATCCCACAGCAACCCCTATCATGACTATTACATCTGGCGGCATGGCCGGGTGAGCCACGGGCGGCGTCTCCCGCCGAACAACTGGACCAGCATGTTTGAAGGCGACGCCTGGGAGTACGACGAAAACCTGGGTGAATATTACCTCCATCTTTTTGCGAAAAAGCAGCCGGACCTGAACATGGCCAACCCCAAAGTGCGTGAGGAGGTAAAACGCATCCTGCGCTTCTGGCTGGACATGGGGGTGGACGGTTTCCGGGAGGATGTCATCACCTACATCGGCAAGGCGCCGGGTCTGCCCGACTCCTGGCCGAAGCTGCCCATTGCCAACGGCATCAAGTACTACTCCAATCAGCCGGAGGCCTATAAGTATCTGAAAGAGTTCCGGCACGATGTACTGGACCACTACGACTGCTTTACGGTGGGAGAGAGTCCCATGACCACAGCGGACATCGCCCTGACCTATGTCGCCGAGGGGCCGAACCAGGTGCTGGACGAAATGATCGCCTTCTCCCACATGGAGGCGGACTGCTTCATGACGGACATGATTCAGACCCCCTTTGACCTCCGCAAGATGAAGCGCGCCTTTTCGGAATGGCAGGAAAAGCTTCAGGGCAAGGCCTGGAACGCCCTGTACATTGAGAACCACGATCATCCCCGCATCATCAGCCGCTATGGCAGCGAAAAGTACCGGGTGGAAAGCGGCAAGATGCTGGCCGCCATGTACCTGATGCAGCGCGGCACCCCCTTTATCTATCAGGGGCAGGAAATCGGCATGACCAACATCCGCCTGAAGAGCCTGGATGATTTTCAGGACGTGATGACCCACAACGGCATCCGGCTGGTCACCGGCCTTCTGCCGAAGACCACCATCCTGAAGCTGGCCAACAAGTCCAGCCGGGAAAACTCCCGCACCCCGGTCCAGTGGAACGGCGGACTGAATGCGGGCTTCACCGAGGGCGAGCCCTGGTTCCCTGTCAATGAGAACTATACCGAGATCAACGTTGAAGCCCAGGAGAAGGACCCGGATTCCCTGCTGAACTTCTACCGGGCGCTGCTCGCCTTCCGGAAAAAGCAGGAGGTCGTCCTGTACGGCGACTATGTGGAGCACAACCGGAAGGACCGGGATTTTTACGTCTACGAGCGCAACTATCTGAGCCGGAAGCTGCTGGTAATCTGCTGCTTCTCCGAAAAATCCCGCCGGTTCGACGCGCCCGCCGGGATCCAGCTGGAGAGAGGAAAGCTGGTTTTCGGGAACTATGACCGCAACGAGGTAGTCGCCAACGGCTTCACCGCGCGGCCCTATGAGCTCCGGGTCTATCTCTTCGAGCCTGAAGAGCCGAAAGATCATTACGACGGTCTGCGCAGGCCCCAGTGAAAGAGTCTCCTCTGTCACAGGGCCACACCAACACGCAGGAACCGGGAGAGGGCACCATGTCAATTACTCCGTCCTCAGTCACAGAAAACGCTTTTGCAAAACTGAATCTTACGCTGGATGTAACCGGGCGCCGGGATGACGGCTATCACGACATGCTGATGGTCATGCAGACGGTCTCCATCGCCGACCGTATCGTCCTGGAGCGGGTTCCGGAGCCCGGCATTCACTTAAGCTGCAACTACCGCTATGTCCCCACCGACGAGCGAAACCTCGCCGTGCGCGCGGCGCACATTTTCCTCCGGGCCATCGGCGCCGGGGATGGGGAACAGGCAATCTCCGGCGGTGTTTCCGCCCTGCCGGGCATCGACCTCCGGCTGGACAAAAAGATCCCGGTCGGGGCCGGCATGGCCGGGGGCTCTTCCGATGCTGCGGCCGTGCTTCGCGGCATGAACCGCCTTTTCGGTCTCCCACTGAACCGCCGGGAGCTGGAGGCGCTGGCGGAAGAGGTCGGGTCCGATGTCGCCTTCTGTATTGCCGGCGGCACTCAGCTGGCCCGCGGCCGGGGTGAAGTGCTGGAGGATCTCCCGCCCCTTCCCGACTGCCACCTGGTGATATGCAAGCCGGGCTTCTCCATTTCAACGCCGGAGCTCTTCCGGAAGCTGGATGAGGTCAGCCTGCGCCGGCACCCCGATACCGCCGGCATGCTGGCCGCGCTGAACACCGGTGACCTGCGGGAGGCCGCCATCCGCCTGTACAACGTTTTTGAGGATGTCCAGGACCGGCGGATGCGCCAGATTTCCGAAATCAAAAGCCGTCTCCTGGACCACGGCGCCCTGGGCGCCGTCATGACCGGGACAGGGTCCGCGGTCTTCGGGCTTTTCCAGGATCCGGCAAGTGCGGAGCGCTGTGCCGAGGAGCTCAAAGCCGAGTTCCGCTTCTGCCACACGGCGGAGCCGGTTGCCCGGCTGGACGTATGACTGTACCCCGAGAATTATAACACCCCATAGAGAAAGCCGGTGCGAAGGCACCGGCTTTCTCTATGGGGCTGACAGAACCTCAGGAAGCTTCATCAAGTCCGCCGATCCGTTCCCGGATATACGGCTCAACCTGGGCCATTTCCATATTCAGTGCAACGGACAGCTCTCCGTGCAGAATGTCCTTGGCCCGCTTCATGGTGGCTTCCGCCCGGGTGCTGCGGGTCTTCTTTTCAGCCATCCGGCAGCGAAGGCCCTTGATGACGGAGACAAGCACCTCATTGCTGTGGAGCTTGAACAGATCCCGGTAGAAGGCATCCACGTGGTTGAAGCGGTTATCGTTGCAGATAGCAGGAGGAATTCCGGGAATTGCGTCAATCAGCGCCTCCGCCTCCGCCCGGGAAATAATCGGGCGCATATAGGCGCTGGTATCGATGGGGGCAAAATACGTCCCGGAGCCGACCAGCGGTATGAGATAATAGTAGAGTTTTTCCCTGGATGCCCCTTCCATTTCAAGGGGCGCAATGTTTTTTACTGTGCAGACACCGTTCTCTCCGTAAATAATCTTTTCACCAATTTTGAACATATAGCCTCTCTCTCATACGGCAGCACATTCAGCCAACTTCTCGCAAACCGGTAGTAGAGTAATTATACAGTATTTTAGCATAGAATTCTACTGGTATTTTGACGAAATTTGAGCTATGTAACACAAATTTTACATTATTAACCTGCTGTTTTCCGGGCTCGTTTTCTGTTGTGTTTCGGTCCGGGCTCTGTTATAATGCCGGTATGAAACTCTACTTCGATGGACATGAGTACCGCTACGCCGCCGAGCAGATGCTGGCGACGCTGTTTCCCGGCGAAAAGCCGGAATACCCCGAACCTGCCGCCCCCGAAGGACGGCGGGTTGAGCTGCGTCTTCACCGCGCGGTGCAGCGGACTACGGCAAGCTGTCTCTATCATGACGGGCAGCAGGCGTTCCGCGGTTTTGCAAGCGTTCCGACCGGGGCGCTGACCTCCTCGGTGCGCACTGACAGTCTCTGCCAGCAGGCGCTGAAGCTGGCGATGTACCGGGCGGTCCTGCGCAGCGGACACCCGAAGCCTCCCTGGGGGGCTCTGACCGGGGTACGCCCCGGGAAGCTTCTGAGCCCGCTTCTGGCCTCCGGTCTCAGCGACAGGCAGGCTCTGCGGCGGTTTGAGCGTGATTATGATGTCTCTCACGAGCGCGGGCTGCTCTGTCTGGACGCCTCACGGATGACGCTGCAGGCAGACGCCGCCCTGGACCCGAAGGACGTGTGCCTTTATATCGGCATCCCCTTCTGCCCCACCCGCTGCGCCTACTGCAGCTTCGTCAGCCAGGCCACGGGAAGCAGCTCCCCGCAGATTCCGCCCTTTCTGACGGCGCTGCGGCTGGAGCTTTCCGCCGTGGCGGAACAGGTGCGAAACGCCGGACTGCGGGTGGTGTCGATCTACATGGGCGGCGGCACCCCCACGACGCTCTCCGCCCGGCAGCTGGATGAGCTGTTTCTGCATCTGGAGCGGGAAACGGATCTCTCCGCTCTCCGGGAGTGGACCGTGGAGGCCGGGCGCCCCGACACCATCACGCGGGAAAAGCTCCTGGTCCTGCGGCGGCACGGCGTTGACCGCATCAGCGTTAACCCTCAGACCATGTCCGATCCCGTCCTGGAAGCCATCGGCCGAAAGCACACGGCGGCGGATATTCTGGAGGCGCTGAAGCTTGTCCGGGAAACCGGCGGCTTTGCCGTAAATATGGACCTGATCGCCGGTCTCCCCGCCGACAGCACGGAGGGCTTCCGCCGGACCGTGGACGCTGTCCTGGCGCTG
>CAMONN010000073.1 GCA_946620645.1 uncultured Clostridia bacterium | reverse complement strand
CCGCTCTCTGGCAGATCTGTGTAACGGTGACATCCCGCAACGGTTTGGATTGCAGGTATCCATCACGAACCTTGCACCCAACCGGAAGCCGGTGATGAAGCCGTCCAGGGTGGAATCGCCGTTGAAGGCGGACCAGGCGTCAGCGAAATCCAGGAAGCGTTTCTTCTCCTCGCCGGTGAGATGCTCGGTCAGCCAGTCCTCATTTTCACTGATCGTCCGCAGCTCGTGCTGGACGCTCTCGTCATCCTCGAATCCGCTGTTCTGCGGGTCGATATTGCCGTAATAGAGTTCCTCAATAAAGCTTTTCATATCGTTTCTCCTTCACTTTTTTAGGAGAAACCCGTGCGCTTTCTGCCTGAAAACATAGGTTTTGCAACGTTTTTGAAATGTGCTTGCTCAAGTGCGTTGTTCTCCGCTTGACCACTCAAAACCGCCTGATTCTTACGGATCAGGCGGTTTTTCTGTTTATTCAGGAAGAGACGGTTTTGAGGCAGCGGGAACTATCCGGCAATTCCTCAGGAAGAGCCGACATCAGTCGCTCAGCATCTCTGTCAGCTTCGGGAAGCGGGGTTCAAAGGTGAATCTGCGGTCAAGCAGTTTCCCGAAGAAGGCAATGAGCGGAGCATTGATGAAGGTGATGAGGATTGTGCCGGGGCCGAATCCGTTGAAGCCGCCTGTCAGGACGAAGGCAAGCACAGCGGACAGGAGCAGCATCACGATATCGTTGGCAAGCTTCACCCTGTTGATATCCAGCAGGAAACGGTCGGCAATCTCCCGGACAAGAAGCTCGTAGATGGCAATGGGCAGTGTCGTCCGAAAAACAAATGCGATTGAGAGGGATGTAAAGCCGGCTCCAAACACAAAAGCGGCAAGTCTCATCCACAGGCTTTCATAAGCGCCGTTCCCGCCCAGCAGGAGGAACCAAAAATCAATACAGAGCCCTGAAATAACCGCTGTCCCGAATGAGAGCAGATACTTCCAGCGAAAGCGGCCCGTAACAACGCACATGAAGACCAGCAGAACTCCCTGCCAGATGTACTCGGATGTTCCCTGGGTAAACCACGGAAACCGGTTGCGGAGGGCAACATGAAAAATATAGGGAGGCGCCGCGATCATCGACAGGCCGAAATTCGCCTTCGTGCACAGGCAAACCCCCAGCGCGCAGCCGACGATTCCGATCACCCAGGCGATCTCATTCATTCTGCCGGTTTTCTTCATATTCAAACCCTCTCCGGGATCGTGGAATTTTCATCTGTTAAATGCTGATTCTTTTGCGGTAGAATAACACAGGTTCTGTAACATTTCCGCAGTCAGCATATCTAATCAGGAAGATGACCGCCAGTGCAGGCTGAAACAGGTCCCGGAAAGAAGCCTCACTTCCTTTAGAGTCCAAAATCCTCCCGGATCAGCACGACCTCCGCTTCCGTCCCCATCATGGGCCCCCAAAGCGTTACCATGGCCCGGCAGACCCGCTCGGGGCTCTTGCAGCTGAAGCAGCGTTCCGCTCCGGCGGCCACACAGGGCGTTTTAACGTTAAACTGTGCGGCTCTCTTGGGTGCAGCGACATTCCGGGCTCTCCACACCGCATCTTCATAGGTTTCGGTGATCTTATTCTGCCCGATAACGAAATACACCTTATCATGACCGAAGAGCGTGGAGGCCACACGGTTGCCTTTTCCGTCAATGTTCACGATCTCACCGGTTTCTGCCAGGGCGTTGGCGGAGCTCAGATAGACGTCCGTTTTCATGGCGTTGAGACGGGCCTCATTCTGGTCCTGCTCCCAGTGCCAGTACACCGTATTATGGGTTTTGAGAAGATCGTAAAGGCCCAGCGCTTTCACGGTTGCAGATCCGCCGATTCCGACAGTCTTTCCATCAATCTGCTGGTTCAGCCAGGCCGCCGCATCGGCTCCTGTATCAAACACATGGACGGAGTAACCTGCTGCCTGGAGATTTTTCACGGTTTTTTCAATATTCATGATGTTTTCCTGCCTTTCATTTCATTAGGCTGGGGCAATGAAAGCATAGGGATGCCTTTCTGCACCGTCTTTACAATCTGAATTATACACTCCCCTGCCCGGTTTGCAAGAGTGAATCATGAAAAGATGAACTACGGGCACACGGCAAAGCCCTGACCCCAAAGGCAGCCTCCGCAGGCAGGCGCAAGCGAGCCGATACAGTCGGTTTCGTTTTCTTCCAACAGATCGCAGCCGCCGCAGAACAGGCACGGAGCATACTTAAACTCGTGCACACGCTGCCGGAAGGCCCGGTACGCTTCCCCACTCCAGATTTCGTCCAGGCTCTTTTCATAGATGTTTCCGAAGGCGTGGTGCTGAATCCTGCGCTTGTGGTCACCGAGATAGGTGTCCGCCGTGTGAAGCAGCCCCATACAGGGCGAGACATCCCCGTCCCAGCGGATGAAGCAGTGCCCCTCTTCAATAAAGCGGCACCAGTTGGTCCGGCGGGTGGCAGGCTTCCCTTTCCAGGAGAAAAACTCCGCATCCTGCAGGCTCTCCACATCCGGAAAGAGCAGGTCCCTGTAGCGTCTCGAAAACTTGAACATGGGGATCTCAGTGCCCATATCGAAACCCTCAAAGCGCCAGGTATACCCGATCTTATCGGTAACGGCCTTGATAGAGGCCACGTCACACATGGGCCAGAGCGCCTGTTCCACATCCTCCGCCCGGTTAGGGATCATATGGCTCAGATTCAGGTCATCGGCTCCAAAGTGTTCGGCAAACTCACGGATACGACGAAGGCTGGCGATATTGTCGCGCATAACGACCGCTGTCATACCGAGACGGACTGTTGTCCCCTGCCTCAGTTCGTTAAAAGCTTCAAGATTGCTCAGAACCAGACCGAAATCGCTTCCGACCTGGATCTTTCCGTAGTTTTCATAGAGTTCATCGATCGACACCCAAACGCGGGAAACCCCGGCATCCAGCAGATCCCGGATTTTGTCCCGGGTCAGAAGTGTCCCGTTTGTGACAAGCTCCACCCTTTTCCCCCGGGAGCAGGCAAGCGCCGCCATCCCGGTCAGTGCGGGATGCACCAGGGGCTCTCCCATGCCGCCAAAGAAGACGGTCTCCACATCCAGAACCGCCGGGTCCTCCATCACGCGGGAAAAAACCTCCGGATCAAGATCCCCGAAGCGCTCGCCGATCCAGCTGTTCCGAAAGCACATTTTGCACCGGAGATTGCATCGTGAAGAGGCCTCTACATACAGTTTACGAATCTTTTCTTCCATGTTCCCTTCAAACCAGTGTCTTCCGGATCAGAATATGCTCTCCATTTCCATGTCCTGGAGGTCCGCCATATAGAGCCGCCCAGTCTCCAGGGGGCGCCCGGTCAGAAGCCTGGTGCAGAGGGCCGTCTGCAGTGCGGCGCAAAACGGCGGAGTGAAAGAGAGAGATGTCTTGCTGGTCAGGCTGACACCTTCCGGGTAGATTCTGTCGATCAGGTCATCCCCAGGCATGATAACAGCAGCCTGGGCGCTCCAGCCGCAGATTGCTCCGTGAATCATCGGGATACCGGCCTCCTTGCAGGCATGGGCGAGGATGCGGCGTGCGCGGATATTGTCCAGGGCATCCAGTACGGCATCACAGCCCTGAATCAGCTCCGCAGCGTTCTCCTCCGTCACGAACCGGGAAACCGGGATGAAGTGAACATCAGGATTCACCCGTGCCGCGCGTTCCGCCGCCGCCTCCGCTTTGGACTGGCCCAGGGTCTGCGGTGAGGAAAGAAGCTGCCGGTTCAGGTTTGAGGCCTCGAAGGCATCACCGTCGGCTGCGCGGATTGTCCCCACGCCGAGACGCAGAAGCATTTCTATGAGGTAACCTCCCAGGCCCCCGCAGCCGGCTACGAACACCGTCTTTGTGTGTAAAAGAGCGCATTCCTGTTCTGTCAGGGCGCCGAGATTGCGGATATAGCGTTCCTCCATCGCTCAGCCGCCCCCTACCGGCGGGAAGAGGGAGATCACATCGCCCTCCTTCACGGGGTCTTCCGGGCGGGAGTGAAAGCCGTTAATGAGCAGGATCGCAACCTCCTCCACGGGGATCTCAAACCGGCGGAGAAGGTCACCTGCCGTGGCCGCCTCTACTGCGGGAACCTGGGCAATCTTCCCCCGGCCATCCCTCAGGGTTGCGAAAAAGCGTACTTCGATCATAGGATCACATCCTTGTGAAAGAAATAGATTAAGGGGGAGGCGGAAAGCCTCCCCCTCAGGGTTATTGTAATTATTTCCCAACGCACTCGTCAAGACCCAGTTTCTTCAGAGTCTCGTCAGTCGGGAAGGCGTTGACCCAGCCGCGGGCGGCGTAATACTGCGGCAGCGTGATGTCAAGCTTGCTGACCATGCCCTTGGAGGGGCCGTTGGTGATGGGCTCGGTGAGAAGACGCTTGGGCAGGCGGTCGTCCTCGGGCTTCATGCCGGCAGCCTTGTTGAACATACGCTCGATGTTGAAGATCCGGTCGCCCACCTCCAGGAGTTCCTCGGGGGTGTAGTTGGTGCCGGTGGCGGCGTTCAGCAGGCTTGCGTACTCGGGAGCGCCCAGGGCGAAGGAAGTGAACAGGCAGTTGCCCATGGAGTCGATGACGGCGGTCAGATCCTGGAAGGTCTTGGCCCAGCCGGCCTTCTCGTCGGTAACAGTGCGATCCAGCTGTGCGGGAATGCCGAGGACTTCAGGCGCGATCATGTAACCGCGCACGTGCGCCGCGCCGCAGTTGGCGGTGGCGTAGTTGATGCCGATGCCCTGGATGGCGCGGGCATCATAAGCCGGGATTTCCTGCTTCTTGACGCTCATGGAGAACTCGGGATGGCCGTAGTGCTCGCAGAGGCGGGCGGAGCCGGAGGACATGAGCCAGTCAAGCTCGGTCTTGGGATCGCCCA
>CAMONN010000072.1 GCA_946620645.1 uncultured Clostridia bacterium | reverse complement strand
AGCTCGCTCTTCTGCAGGCAGACCGTGACCTTTTCCCGGAGCTCGCCGGGCTCATAGGTTCGTACGTCCAGCCCGTCCACCAGAACACGGCCTTCAGCGGCATCATAGAAACGGGGGATCAGACTTGCGAGGGAAGTCTTGCCGCAGCCGGTGGAGCCGATAATGGCCAGGGTTTCGCCGGGCGCGATATCCAGGTTGATGTTTTTCAGAACCACGGTTCCGTTGTCGGCGTAGACAAAGCTCACGTTTTCAAAGCGGACGGAGCCCCGTTCCGCCTTTTCGGAGGCGCCGGAGACGGCGTCAGCCGCGGCACCGCCGGTTCCGGCGGAATCCGGAGAAAGCGCCTGCCGGCGGATGGCGGATTCGGCGAGAATCACTTCCTGCAGGCGGTTTGCGGAGGCAGTCCCCCGGGACAGGGTCTGGAAGATCATCGCCAGCATCATCATCCCGTTCAGAATCTGTGAAATATATGTGATGGCGGCCATGACGGTGCCGGGGGCCAGATCGCCGTCCCGCACCTGAACAGAGCCTACATAGATGATGCCGACAACGGCAATGTTCAGCACAATGTTCATGACGGGACGCAGGAAGGAGAGCATCATCTGCACGTTGAACTGGGTGTCCACCAGCTGCCGGTTGGCGCCGGCGAATCTGCGGGCTTCGGATTTCTCCTGAATAAAGGCCTTGACCACCCGGATGCCGCTGACATTTTCCTGGATGATGCTGTTCAGCCGGTCCAGGCTCTCCTGCAGGACGGTAAAGAGAGGGTTCGTCCGCCAGACGACAAAAATGATGTCGATGAGAATCAGGGGGAAAGCGCAGGCCACGATTACCCCGAAGCTCAGGTCCAGCCGCAGCAGAGCCCAGGTGCCGCCGAAGAAAAACATCAGGCAGCGGACAAGTCCCCGGATGAGCTGCATGATCAGCTGCTGCACCTGGGTGACATCGTTGGTAATGCGGGTGATAAGAGAGCCGGTGGAAAAGTCATCGGTCTGCTCAAAGGAAAAGTGCATGATGCGCGAAAAACAGGCCTTGCGGAGAAGGTTTCCGCAGCCCTGACCGGCGATATTGGTGCAGACTGCTGAGAGCAGCCCGAACACGCCGCCCGCCAGCACCACCAGCAGCATGCGGATTCCGGTGGAGAGGATCAGCTGCATATCCGGGATGCCGCTGTTTCCAACGCCGAGGATACCCCGATCCACAATGACCTCCATCATGCGCGGCTGATAAAGGTCGACGTAGACCTCCGCCATCATGAAGAGAGAGGCCAGCAGGGCGGGAAGCCAGAATTTTCGAAGGTATTTCCAGACAGTTTTCAAAAGGAATCATCTCCTGGCAGAGGAACAGATTGCTTTGCTCATGTGCAATAAGGTGGCAGTGGGTCCCGCCTTCCCGCGTGCCGGGAAGGACAGAGAAACTCAGAGAAGAAAGATAGAGTCGTCGTTTTCGATCCAGTCGCTGACGGGAATGGTACGGAACTCTTCGGGCGAAGTGCGGATGATCACCTGCTCAATGCCGGCATTGATAATCTGGCGCTTGCACATGGAGCAGCTCATGGCATCGGAGAGCAGCGCGTTGGTGCGGGCGTCCCGGCCCACCAGGTAGATGGTGGCGCCGATCATGTCGCGGCGGGAGGCGGAAATGATGGCGTTGGCCTCCGCGTGGACGCTGCGGCAGAGCTCGTAGCGCTCTCCGGATGGAATCTTCAGGGTCTCCCGGGTGCAGACGCCAAGGTCGCTGCAGTTTTTCCTGCCGCGGGGGGCGCCGTTATAGCCGGTGGAAATGATTTCATCGTTGCGGACAATGATGGCGCCGTATTTCCGCCTGAGGCAGGTAGAGCGCTCAAGCACCGAGTCTGCAATGTCCAGATAGTAGTTTTCCTTGCTGGTGCGGGTATCCATGGCGGGGACCTCCTTGAGAAGAGAGATAGTAATGCCGGGCGGATGGGCCGGGTTTTCACCGGCGGCGATGTTTGCAGGAGGCGGAGGAATGTCCGGGATTTCCCGGACATTCCTCCGCCCAGTGTTCAGGGGGGAAGCGCTCAGATATTTGAGCCCTTGGGAACTACAGTCGGCAGCTTCGCGCTGCCCTTGAGCTGCGTGCGGTCGGAGAAGCGGGCGTACTTGTCGGAGATGATATAGTCCAGCTCAGCATGCTCGCCGATGGTGACGCCCCTCATGATAATCGAGTTGCGGAGCTTGGTGTCGGCGCCGATGCGGCAGCCGGAGAAGACAATGCAGTTTTCGAGCTCGCCCTCGATAATGCAGTTATCGGCCACCAGGCTGTTTTTGACCACAGCGGACTCACCGAAGTAACTGCTGACTTCCTCATGAATTTTGGTGCGGACCGGCCGGGATGCCGGGAAGATCTGATGCCGGATTTCAGCATTCAGCATGTCCATGCTGGCCCTGTAATACTGGGCGATGTTGCGCACGGCGCAGACATAGCCTTCGTGACGGTAGACGTTCATCCTGCCGCCGTCGTTCAGGAAGCCCAGCAGCGCGTGGCGGTGGAAGGCGTAGTGGTTCCGGGCGGCGGCTTCGTCCATCAGCCGCAGAAGCACATCCTTGCGGATAATATAGCCTTCCAGACTCTTGAGGCCTTTCTCCGCGTCGCCGCGGTACAGGAAGATTTCTTTCACCAGGCCGTCCTCACCCACCTGATAGTAGTGGTTGACGCCCACGGCGGGGCCGTCGGAGCAGATGGCCGTAATGTCCGCACCGCCGGATTCATAGGCGGCGATGGCGGCCGCAAGATCGATGTTGGCGATGAGACTGCCCAGCATCAGCACAATATGCTGCTGGGGAATGTCGAGGATATAGGACCTGACGGCGTTCAGAGCTTCAATCGTGCCGGCGTAGTTGCCGGTGTGGGCATGGGGCAGGCCGAAGGGCGGCAGCATCCTCAATCCGCCGGAGCGGCGGCTCATGTCCCAGTCTTTGCCGCTGCCGATATGATCCAGCAGCGACTGGTAATCCCGTGCCATGATAACGCCGACGTCCGTAATCCCCGCGTTCTTCATGGAAGACAGGGCAAAGTCAATCAGCCGGTAGCGGCCGCAGAAGGGGAGAGAGGCGACGGTGCGCTCCCGGGTGAGGTCGCCCAGTTCCGGGGCGTCCTTGTAGGCGAAAATAATACCGTGATACTTGGCCATGACTCAGACCTCCTCTCCGGGGTAAATCATCGAGGCGGCGGGCACCGTGTGGCCCGGGGCGATCCGGACGTTCGGGCCGCAGGTGGCAACGCCCCAACCTTCCGTGCCGTCCGGCGCCGTGCCGACGCGGGCGCCGGCTTCCACCACGCAGTTCTCACCGATGATGGCGTACTCCACCGTGGCGCCGGCCTTGATGGTGGCGCCGGGCATCAGCACGCTGTAGACGACCTTGGCGCCCCGCTCCACGGTAACGGAGGCCGAAAGAACGGAGTTTTCAACCTGACCGTCAATCTCACAGCCCTCTGTGACAATGGAGTGGACAATGCGGGCGTTCTCGCCGGTATAGGTCGGGGGGCACACCGGGCTGCGGGAGCTGATGGGCCAGGAGGGATCATAGAGGTTAATGAGCTCCGGGGAGAGCATGTCCATGTTGGCGTCCCAGAGGCTGGTGATGGTGCCGACATCGCGCCAGTAGCCCTTGAAGCGGTAGGGCCAGAGCTTTTCGCCGTTTGCGAGCATGGCGGGGATGATGTTCTTTCCGAAATCCTTGCTGGAATTGGGATCCTGCTCGTCGGCGATCAGGTAGGCACGGAGCTTCTCCCAGTTGAAAATGTAAACGCCCATGGAAGCCAGATCACTCTTGGGGTGCTTGGGCTTCTCTTCGAACTCGCAGACATACCCGTCCTCACCCAGGTTCATAATGCCGAAGCGGGTGGCCTCCTCCATGGAAACCTGCAGAACCGAGATGGTGCAGGCGGCGTCTTTCTCAATGTGCTCACGCAGCATGGCGGCATAGTCCATTTTGTAGATGTGGTCACCGGAGAGAATCAGCACGTTGTCGGGGTTGTAGCTTTCAATGAACCCCATGTTCTGATAAATGGCGTTGGCCGTGCCGGAGAACCAGGAGCCTTTTTCTCCCGCGCTCTGATAGGGCGGAAGAATGTAGACGCCGCCGTCGGAAACGTCCAGGTCCCAGGGCTGGCCGATGCCGATATAGCTGTTAAGCTGCAGGGGTTTGTACTGCGTCAGAACGCCGACGGTGTCGATGCCGGAGTTTGCGCAGTTGGACAGGGGAAAGTCAATGATGCGATACTTCCCGCCAAAGGGGACGCTGGGTTTTGCCACATCCTGTGTCAGAGCATACAGGCGTGATCCCTGCCCGCCGGCAAGAAGCATCGCGATACAGCTCTTCTTCATATGCAGCCTCCTTTACTTGTTTTTCTGACTGTATATTGCCGCCCGCCGTGAAACCCGGACAGGCGGAAATTGACAAAAAGAAGTATTCAGCGGGGGAGCCGGAGCCCTCTACTCCCGGGGTGCCTTCGGCTTCTTCTGGCTGAAACGGTTCATGGCCTTTTCCGCGCCTTCCGCAATGAAGCATTCCACGGCATCGGCGGCCCGGTCGGCGGCGCCGGCGATGTCCACGGCGTCCTGGTCATGAAAGGCGGAGAGAACCCAGTCGACCATTTCATACCCGCCGTGGGGCGGCGCGCCTACTCCCATGCGGATGCGGGGAAAGGCGTCGGTGCCCAGCACCGAGATGATGTTCTTCAGCCCGTTGTGTCCGCCGGCGGAGCCGCCGGTGCGGATCCGGAGCCCCCCCACCGGCAGGGAAATGTCATCCGAAACCACCAGAACATGTTCCGGAGGAATTTTGTAGAAACGGGCGGCCTGTCCGACGGCCTCGCCGGAGAGGTTCATATAGGTCTGGGGCTTCATCAGCAGTACGGAACTCTCGCCCAGGACGCAGGTGGCCGTGAGGGAGCGAAAGCGCAGCCGGGTGATGCTGACGCCGTGCTTCCTGGAAAAGGCGTCCGCCGCCATGAAGCCGGCATTATGCCGGGTGCCTTCATAGCGGAGACCGGGATTGCCGAGGAAGACGACCAGCCAGGAAACCGAACGCGAAAGAAACGGCATAACGGGAAGGCCTCAGGTATCGAACATGTTGGAGATGGAGACCTCTTCATAGATGCGGCGAATGGCCTCTGCGAATACCGGCGCGGCGGAGATGTAGCTGAT
>CAMONN010000071.1 GCA_946620645.1 uncultured Clostridia bacterium | reverse complement strand
CGTAGAGCAGGAAGGAGCTCAGGTAGTCACGGGGCTGGAGCAGAATCCAGACCGGGAGCAGAGAAGCAACCGTGACGTAAACGGCAATGAAGAGCACCCAGAAGGTACGGCTGGCATGCAGACCGACTTCCTGGCCGATGAAGACGATGGCGATGATGCCGATGATGCCGATGATAGTGGCAGGACCGACCTTCGCGTTCTTGCGGTACACGAAGAAGCCGAAGATGGCGGCAATGACAATGAACAGGATAGACGTCATTGCCGTGGCGCCGTTGGCGGTGTAGGTGGCGGCGGAAGGATCAACCGACTGGAAGGTTCCGGCAACAACCGCCGTGAAGGAGGCGATAACCAGAATCAGAACGGCCAGCGCGAAGATGATGAACAGACGCTGGGCCTTGACGCCCATGGAGTCCTTCATGATCTCGCCGATGGAACCGCCGTTGTGACGGATGGAGGCGAACAGGGCGCCGAAGTCATGCATGGCACCGAAGAAGATACCACCGAGGACGCACCACAGGAAAACAGGCACCCAGCCGAAGACTGCGGCCTGAATCGGTCCGTTAATCGGGCCGGCGCCGGCGATGGAGGAGAAATGGTGACCCATCAGCACGGCGGGGTTGGCAGGAACGAAGTCCTTTCCGTCGTAGCTGGTGTGTGCCGGGGTTTCACGATTGGGGTCGACGCCCCACTGCTTGGCAAGCCAGCTGCCGTAGAACACGTAGCCGAGAGCAAGCAGCACGATCGCGATGACGAGGATAAGTAATGCGCTCACACTTTTCACTCCTTAGATGAAAAATTTGTTTATCACTACATGCTTGCCGGGGCTACGCCCTGGCAGCAAATAGCTTCTTGAAATAGGGAACCAGCTCGTGACCGGCGCCGTTGGTGACGGTCTTTCGGGTTCCGAGGTCCGTGATACCCGCGAGGAGATTGGAATATCCCTGGGGCTTGATTCCCTGCCGGTAACTCCTGGTGGCGGACTTTTTCTTCACCGCCTTCGCGGTTTCGGGGGAAACGCTGTCGGCAATGAAGACCACCTTGGCGTTGGTGCACTGGTGCTCGCCGTGGGGCCTGACCCGGGGCAGGGTGTCCTCCCAGGCCCAGTCCATGCACCGCGCCGCCAGCTCCGGACTGAAGGACTCCGCCATGAAGACGTAGCAGTACTCGTACTTCTCATTGGCCCAGGTGACCACGCTCTTGGTGAGCCAGTAGCGCTCATCCCGCGATGAATAGTCCGCCCGGAAGGCCAGCGGCAACCCCTCCGGCGCCGCGGCATCCTCATGGATGGTGTAATACGCGCTGTAAGAATCCTTGAGAACTTCAACAAAGTCTTCCCGGGAAATCGCCATTTTGCGGAACCTCTCCTGTCCGGTGCAGCCGGGTGAAAAACACCGGCTTCCAACACAGACGTACTATACTCCTTCCGTCTTAAAAAATCAATAGTTTATTTAAAATTTCTTTACAATTTGCGCTCAACTTGTGTTATGGTTTTGGCTGAAGCCGCAAAATATTGTGAAGCCTCCCTGTTCCCCTGCCGTGCGGTCCGATGCGGCCGGGACGGCCGCGGAGGCGGAAAGTGAAGTATCAGGATGGATTCAACCATGTTTCGCTACTGCGTGCCCTGCCTTTTCGGGCTGGAGGGGCCTGTGGCCGACGAGCTGCGCCGCATGAACCTGACCGACGTCCGGGCCGAGGACGGCCGGGTTTTCTTCTCCGGCACGGCGGCGGACTGCGCCCGGGTCAACATCTCCCTGCGCTGCGGGGAGCGGGTGCTGCTGCAGCTGGGGAGCTTCCGGGCGGAGAGCTTTGAGGCCCTCTTCCAGGGCGTCCGCGCCATCCCCTGGGAGGACCTGCTGCCCCGGGACGCCGCCTTCCCGGTTACCGGCTACAGCCTGGACTCGGCGCTTTTCTCGGTGCCGGACTGCCAGCGCATCATCAAAAAAGCCGTGGCGGAGCGGCTGAAGACCCGCTACCGCCTGGAGCGCTTCCCGGAAAGCGGCGCGGAGTACAAGATCCGCTTCTCCCTGCGGAAGGATCAGGCGGACCTTTTCCTGGACACCTCCGGAACCGCCCTGCACAAGCGGGGCTACCGCCCGGCCCACACCGAGGCCTCCCTGCGGGAGACCCTGGCCGCCGCCATGGTAAAGCTGGCCCGCTACCGGGGGAAGGGTGACTTCTGCGACCCCTTCTGCGGCAGCGGCACCATCGCCATCGAGGCCGCCCTGGCCGCCCTGAACCGGGCGCCGGGCCTCTACCGGGACTTTGCCGCCGAGAGCTGGGGCTTCATGGACCCCGCCCTGTGGCGGGACGCCCGGGCTGAGGCGCTGCTGGCGGAGTACACCGGAGAGTACCATATCGTCGCCTCCGACATTGACCCCCGGGCCGTGGAGATTGCCCGGGAAAACGCCGTCCGGGCCGGGGTGGAGCACATCATCGACTTCCGGGTGGCCGACGCCACCGCCTTCTCCCGGGAGACGGAGCGGGGCGTCATCGTCACCAATCCCCCCTACGGGGAGCGCCTGCTGGACAGGCAGCAGGCAGAGGCCCTTTACCGGGGCTTCGGCGGAGCCCTCTCGGCCCCAGGGATGGAGAACTGGGACGTGTACCTGCTCTCCTCCGATGCGGAGTTCGAGAAATGCTTCGGCCGGCCGGCTGACAAAAAACGCAAGCTCTACAACGGTATGATCCGCTGTGATCTCTATATGTATTTTAACGGAAAGCCAGGAAAGAAGTCATGAAGCATCTGTTTATTATCAACCCCGTGGCCGGGGGCCGGGACGCCACGGAGGAGATCAGCGCCAAGGTCCGGGCCGCCTTCGAGGGCCGCAGCGACCCCTATGAAATCTACGTCACCCGGGGACCCCGGGACGCCACCCGCAAGATCCGCATTGAGGCGGCGGGAGAGGATGAGGTCCGGGTCTACGCCTGCGGCGGAGACGGCACCTTCAACGAGTGCGTCAACGGCGCGGCAAACCAGCCCCACGTCGCCATCTGCCCCTTCCCGACGGGTACCGGCAACGACTTCTGCCGCATGTTCGGGTCGGACGCCGGCCTCTTTCTTGATCTGGAGGCCCTGCTGGAGGGCTCCGTCCATGAGATTGACCTCATCGCCTGCAACGGAAACTACAGCGCCAACATCTGTTCCGTGGGCATCGACGCCCGCATCGGCACCGAGGTACACAAATACAGTTCCCTCCCCCTCATCGGCGGGAAGGGCGGGTACATCGTCTCCGCCGTGGTGAACGCCTTCAAAGGCATCGCCACCGGCATGCATGTCCGCTGCGGAAGCTATGATACCCAGGGGAAGCACTCCCTGGTCTGCGCCTGCAACGGGCGCTATTACGGCGGGGGCTTCAACCCCTCCCGGGATGCGAAGCTGGATGACGGCCTCCTGGATATTTATATTGTAAAGAAGGTTTCCCTCCTGACCTTTGCCCGCTGCGTCGGCAAGTACGCCAAGGGTCTCGCCGACAACTACCCCCAGTTCATCACCCATGTGAGAGGGACGGACCTCTACATCGAGTTCGACCGGGAGGACGTCATCAACCTGGACGGCGAGGGCATCCCGGCCACCTCTGTCAGCATCCACCTGGTGCCGAAGGCGCTGCGGCTGATCGTCCCCCGGGGACTGGGCGGCGGGACGGAAAATCCGCCCCTCAGCCTCTGAAGCTCTCTTCACAAAAAGTTTATAATTTTTATCCCCCGGGGGCTTGCAAAAATAGAAAAGTGTGGTATGATAAGCACCGTTAGCACTCAGATGTTTTGAGTGCTAACGGTGTGATAATATGTAATCTATGATTTGGAGGTTGTTATAATGAAGCTGAAACCATTGGCAGACCGGGTCGTTCTCAAGCAGAATGAAGCCGAGGAGCGCACCGCTTCCGGCATTTTCCTCACCTCTTCCGCTCAGGAAAAGCCCGAGGTATATGAAGTTGTCGAAGTCGGCCCCGGCGGCATGGTGGACGGTAACGAGGTCACCATGATCGTTGTCCCCGGCCAGAAGGTTCTTGTCGGCAAGTACAGCGGCAGCAAGGTGAAGCTGGAAGATGTGGAATACACCATTGTCCGCCAGAGCGACATTCTGGCAGTGATTGAGTAATTCAGGAGGATTTAAATCATGGCAAAACAGATTATTTACGGCGAAGAAGCCCGCAAGGCCATTGAGCGCGGTGTCAACCAGCTGGCCGACACCGTGAAGATCACCCTCGGTCCCAAAGGCCGCAACGTGGTTCTGGATAAGAAGTACGGCACCCCGCTCATCACCAACGACGGCGTGACCATCGCCAAGGAAATCGAGCTGGAAGACGCTTTCGAGAACATGGGCGCGCAGCTCATTAAGGAAGTTTCCACCAAGACCAACGACGTCGCCGGCGACGGCACCACCACTGCCACCGTCCTGGCCCAGGCGATGATCGGCGAAGGCCTGAAGAACCTGGCCGCCGGCGCCAACCCCATGGTCATGAAGAAGGGCATTCAGAAGGCGGCCGCCGAGGCTGTCGAGGCTGTTAAGACCATTTCCCAGCCGGTTTCCGGTTCCAAGGACATCGCCCGTGTCGGCACCATCTCCTCCGGCGACGAGGTGATCGGCTCCCTGATCTCCGAGGCCATGGAAAAGGTCAGCCAGAACGGCGTCATCACCATTGAAGAGTCCAAGACCGCCGAGACCTACAGCGAGGTCGTGGAAGGCATGCAGTTTGACCGCGGCTACCTGAGCCCCTACATGGTCACCGATCCCGACAAGATGGAGGCCGTCATTGACGACGCGCTCATCCTCATCACCGACAAGAAGATCTCCAACATTCAGGAGATTCTCCCCCTGCTGGAGCAGATTGTCAAGGCCGGCCGGAAGCTCCTCATCATCGCCGAGGACGTGGAAGGCGAAGCCCTTGCCACCATCGTCCTGAACAAGCTGCGCGGCACCTTCACCTGCATCTGCGTCAAGGCTCCCGGCTTCGGCGACCGCCGCAAGGAAATGCTGCAGGATATCGCCATTCTCACCGGCGGCCAGGTCATCTCCAGCGAGCTCGGTATGGAGCTGAAGGAAGCTGACATCTCCATGCTCGGCCAGGCCCACCAGGTCAAGGTCACCAAGGAGAACACCGTCATCGTCGACGGTGCCGGCGACAGTGCAAAGATCCGCGCCCGCGCGGCCCAGATCGAGCGCCAGATTGACACCACCACCTCCGACTACGACCGTGAGAAGCTGCAGGAGCGGCTGGCCAAGCTCTCCGGCGGTGTTGCCGTCATCAAGGTCGGCGCCGCCACCGAGACCGAGATGAAGGAGAAGAAGCTCCGCATCGAGGACGCCCTGAACG
>CAMONN010000070.1 GCA_946620645.1 uncultured Clostridia bacterium | reverse complement strand
TAGTCTTCCAGGCGCCTGATGCTCCCCCTCGCCTCTTCCGGGAGACGGGCCGCGTCAACGGCGTCCTCCGGCGTGGCGCAGAGATGAACCAGGCCCAGACAGGCCTCGCTCATAAAGCCGCCCCCGGCCATCCGGTCCAGGAAGGTTACAAGCGGGTCGTAAAAGCCGGCGGTGTTCAGCAGCACCAGCGGCCCCTTCGCCAGGCCCAGCTGCTTGAGGGTAATGGTCTCAAAAAACTCGTCCATGGTCCCGATGCCGCCCGGCAGGGCGATGAAGGCGTCGCTCAGGCACAGCATCTGTTCCTTGCGCTCGGCCATGGTGGAGGTCATGATGAACTCGTCACAGTCCGAGAGCAGGAAGCCCGGCTCGTCAAAAATCTTCGGCGCAATCCCGAGGATCTTTCCGCCCCGCGCCTTCGCCCCCCGGGCGCAGGCCCCCATCAGGCCGTCGGCGCCGCCGCCGAAGACCAGCACGTCGCCGGAGGCGGCAATGCAGCGCCCCAGCTGTTCGGCAGCCTCATAGTAAACAGGGTCCAGCCGGTTGGAGGAGGCCCCGTAAATGCAGATGTTCACCCGCGCAGCTCCCTCATGCACTTCAGCAGCCGGCTGACGTTCTTCTGAAGCTGGGGCAGGCTCAGGGTTCCCATCTCCAGCGCGTCGCGCATGCGGTTGGCGTCCCCCCGGCTGCCGGGCATAAAGAGCTCGCTCCCCGCCGCAGCCACCCGTCCGGCATCCGCCACCGGATAAACGGACTGTTTATTCGTGACGCCGGAGATCACCCAGTCGGTCATAATAATCCCCTGATACCCGAACTCACAGCGAAGGATGTCGTGAAGCAGGCCGCGGTGCTCCGAGGTGTGGGTGCCGTTGAGAAGGTTGTAGGAGGTCATCAGCGCGAAGGGCGCGGAATCCCGGATGCAGCGCCCGAAGGCACGGAGATAGATCTCCCGCATGGCGCGCTCGCTGACCATGCTGTTATTGTTGTAGCGGTTAAACTCCTGGTTGTTGGCCGCATAGTGCTTCACCGTGACGCCCCTGCCGGGATGCCGCTGCACCCCCTTCGTGATGGCCGCAGCAAAGACGCCGCTCACCACCGGGTCCTCGGAGAAGTATTCAAAGTTCCGGCCGCACAGAATGCTGCGGTGGATGTTCAGCGCGGGCGCCAGCCACAGGTCCACCTTCAGCCGCTCCATCTCGTCCCCCACCAGGTCGCCGCAGCGCTCGGCGAAGTCCGGGTTCCAGCTCTGGGCGAGGGCGGTGCCGATGGGGATGGCCGTGGCGTACTGGTGCAGAACCGGGGCGTGCCTCGGCGGTTTTTTCCCGAGTTTCCCCACCAGCCAGCGGACCGGCTTCGGCAGGAGCTCCTCCACCGTCTCGGGCATTGACCGGCCGAGGGACAGAGGGCCGTCCTCCGTCTCGGCATAATCGCGGCTCAGCCGGATCCCCGCAGGGCCGTCCGCCATCACCAGAGGACGGACCCCGTATTCCTTCGAGAGGGCGCAGGTCTCGCCCGCCGCGCCGGCAACGGCGCGGGAGGCCTCCCCGATCACCGTGGCAAGACCGGCCTTCGGGTCGAAGGCCCCGATGTTCATCAGGATCAGCTGCTCGGGCGTCATGCCCTCAACCTCCGGCAGGATTTCCTCCTTCTTCCCGTAATCCGTCACAAGGCGCGGGAGCGCCGCAGGGTCGACCGTCAGAATCGGCACATCCGGCGCGAACATATCAATCCGCTGCAGCTCCGGCTGCCAGTCCGTAAAGTCCGTATTGCCGCAGGCGTTCCGGCACTGGCGGAGAACAACTTCCTCCTCCAGGCGGAGCCGCACAATGGGCTTCGTGCTCACACTGTCGGTACCCACACGCAGGAAGGTGTCTCCCTTTTCCAGCACCCAGGCGGCCCGGGCGGCGTCATAGGAAGCGAGATCCGAAAAGGAGAATTCCGCCGTGACGACCTCTTCCTCCTCCGGCTGAAGCTCCTTCGTTTTCACAAAGGCAATCAGGTCCTGGAAAGGCTGGTCCAGGAGAACCTCCGGCTTGGAGGCGTAAACCTGCAGCGTCTGCTTCCCCGGCAGGGTTCCGGTGTTCCGGACCGTGGCCGAGACCGTCACGCGGTCCCCGCTGATCTCAGCTTTTTCCCCGGAAATCTCAAACCCTGTAAAGGACAGGCCGAAGCCGAAGGGAAACATGGGCGTCACGCCGTTGGAATCAAAGTACCGGTAGCCGACATAGATGCCCTCGCGATAGCGGGTGTCGTTCAGATTGCCGAATTCGCCCACGGTGGGATAATCCTCCCATTTCGCCCAGGTGGTGGCGAGCTTCCCGGAGGGGTTGGCCCTGCCCAGCAGAATATCCGCCAGAACGGCACCGGTCTCCACCCCCAGCTGGGAGAGCAGGAGAATGTTCCCCACCTCGTTGACCACAGGCGACAGGTCCACGGGGCCGCCGACGTTCAGCACCAGGAGGAAACGGCTGTACTGATGCTGAAGCTGCAGAATGTCCCGCACCTCGGTCTCCGTCATCAGCACATCGCCCCGTACGGGCTGGCGGTCGTTCCCCTCACCGGAGATCCTGGCCAGCACGTAGACAGCCGTGTCACCCGCGCCGTCCAGCGGCAGGCTGTATTCCGGCTCCGGCATCACAGCGCCCATGCCCTCAATGATCACATTGGTGTGGTTCTGCTTTGCACGCTTCCTGAGGGTCTTGTAGAAGTTCTTCTTTTCATCGGCCCGCATGCGGTCGTAGGCGTCCAGCCAGGCCTTTGTAGTCAGGCGGAAGCCCGCCTGCTCCAGGCCCTCTTCCGCCGTTATGAAAAAGCGTGAATTGACCTCGCCGGAACCTGTACCGCCCTTCAGCGTCTGCCGGGCGCCGCTGCCGTACAGGGCCAGATCCCCGGCCTCCGCCAGCGGGAAGCTGCCGTCACTCTTCAGCAGAACCGTGCATTCGGCAAGGCTGCCCCGGATTGCCGCAAGGTGTTCGCGCTCATAATCCAGCATTTCCATGGTACCACTCCTCCCATGTGTTGTTCTCATGTATACGAAAAGCAGTATATTTCAAAAGGCAGAAATTGGCAAGAAAAACCTGTCAGGGGGTTCCGCAAGACGAAACGGATTGTTGATCGCTTCGCCCCTTGTTTTTTCCCGGAGATGGGCATATAATTCCAGTTCCAGCGAAATTGAAGGAGAAGGTAGTTGGTATGCGGTATTTGCAAGGGCTTTCGACCCTGATGCGGAACAAGGCCTCGATGATTATGATCTATGTGCGGGCGCTGGCAAAATGGATCCTGGTATCCGGAATTGCCGGCGTTCTCTGCGGGCTGCTGGGGACGGCCTTTCACCTGGGGGTGGACGCCGTCACGGCGTGGCGCACGGCGCACCACGGGTTCCTGTGGCTGCTGCCGGCGGCGGGACTCGCCATTGCGGGGATTTACGCGTTCTTCTCCGTAGAGGGGCAGAGCACCAACAGCATCATCAGCGAGGTGCAGTCCGGCCGGGGGCTGAAGCTGAACCTGATTCCGGCGATTTTTCTCTCGACGCTTCTGACGCATCTGGTCGGCGGGTCCGCCGGGCGTGAAGGTGCAGCGCTTCAGATGGGCGGCACCATCGGCTTCCACGTCGGGAAGGTGCTGCACCTGGACGACCGGGACCTGCGCACGGCAACCCTGGCCGGGATGGCCGCGTTCTTTTCGGCCCTGTTCGGCACGCCCCTCGCAGCGGCCATCTTCGCCATGGCGGTCATCAGCGTGGGCATCCTGTACCACGCGGCGCTGATCCCCTGCCTGATCGCATCCCTCACGGCCTACGGGGTGTCAACCCTGTTTCATGTTCCCCCCACCCGCTTTGCCGTGTCGGCGCCGGTACTGGCGCTGCCCATGCTGCTGCGGGTCGCGGTGCTGGCGGCGCTGTGCGCCTTTCTCTCCATTTTCTTCTGCAACTGCCTGCACCGGCTGGAGCACATCATGGAGAAGTACTTCCCCAACCCGTACATCCGGGTGGCCGTGGGGGGCGTGGCGCTGCTGGGGCTCTCGCTGCTGTTTCCCAGCGGAGACTATAACGGCACCGGTTCCGCCGTCATTGTCCGGGCCGTGGAGAGCGGCCAGGCGGTCCCCTACGCGTTTCTGATGAAGATCGTCTTCACCTCGCTGACGCTGGCCGCGGGATACAAGGGCGGCGAGGTGGTGCCCAGCTTCTTTATCGGGGCGACCTTCGGCTGCGTCATGGGGCCCCTGCTGGGGATTCCGGCGGGCTTCGCGGCGGCGGTAGGCCTGATCGCCGTGTTCTGCGGGGCGGTGAACTGCCCGATTGCCAGCACATTCCTGGCCATAGAACTCTTCGGTGCGGAGGGCCTGCTGTATTACGCGCTGGCCTGCGCCATCAGCTTCGCCCTTTCCGGGTATACGGGGCTCTATTCCAGCCAGAGAATTCTGTATGACAAGCTGAAGGCCCAGTACATTGACGTACACACCAACGCCTACCACGAGGGCGAGCACACACCGGCAGAAGAAAAATACCGCTGATTACTCAGCGGTATTTTTTATGATGTCGTTGATAATCTCCGAGGCCAGCAGGAGTCCCGCCGTGGCGGGAACGATGGCGTTGGAGGCGGGCGTTGCCCGGACCCAAGTGCCGCTCCCCGCTTCCTCCCCCCGGGGAGGCGCCGGCTCGTCCGGCTGCGGATGCGGTGCGACGGGCTCTTCCTCCGAGTAGACCACCTTCACGCCGGAGAGGCCGCGCTTGCGGCACTCCTTCCGCATGACGCGGGCCAGAGGGCAGATTCGGGTATCCTCCAGGTCCGCCACCCGGAGCCGGGTCGGGTCCAGCTTGTTCCCGGTGCCCATGGCGGAGATAACCGGGACGCCGGCGCGCTTCGCCGCCTCGATAAGCGTGAGCTTCGCCGTAACGTTATCCACGGCGTCCGCCACATAGTCAAAGGCGGAAAAGTCGATCTCACTCCGGGTATCCGGCAGGAAGAAGAGCCGGTATGCCTCAACACGGCAGGCGGGGTTGATGCTGAGGACGCGGTCTCTCGCCGCGTCGGCCTTATACTGCCCCAGCGTCTGCTCAGTGGCAATAATCTGGCGGTTCAGGTTTGAAAGGGAGACCCGGTCGTGGTCCACCAGGGTCAGGGCGCCGATGCCCGAGCGGGCCAGCGCCTCCACCACATGACCGCCGACGCCCCCGAGGCCGAAGACGGCCACATGGGCCCGGGAGAGAGCCCTGACGGCTGCCTCCCCGTACAGAAGCTCCGTGCGGGCGAAGCGGCTTTCCGCAGCGGGGTTCACCCCAGCTTCTCCAGGGCGATGCGCAGGCGGCGGAGGGTTTCCTCCCGGCCCAGAATGCGGCAGATTTCCACCGCGCCGCCGGG
>CAMONN010000069.1 GCA_946620645.1 uncultured Clostridia bacterium | reverse complement strand
CTCAGAACAGGCGGTTGATGAAGTCCGTCAGGGCCCTGCGGTCGTAGTAGTTTGCAATGTTGTCGATGTAATAGTCCGGCTCGATGCCCTGGTCAATGTCATAGAAGGAGCCGTTTTTCAGGAATGACATGCGCATGGCGGAGGAAATCTGGAAGACGGTGCCGTAGGCGGTGGTCATGGGCTGGACAGAGCAGCTGCCGCCGCCGCTGGTGCGGCCGATGAGGGTCACCTTCTGGGAGGATTTCAGGCCCACCGGCACAAGGTTGCCGCAGGAGAAGCTGACCGGGGAGATGAGGCAGTAGAGGTTCTTGTCGGCAACGGTGTCCTTCTCGTCAAACTGGTGGTCGAGGTTAATGTCGGCGCGGTAGACCGCGGTGGACATCGCCCCGGTCGCCATGTTCTTGACGCTGAAGGGGGCATCCCCCAGGAACCAGCTGAGTACCACCACGCCCGCGTCCATGGCGCCGCCGCCGTTGTTGGAGAGGTCCAGCACCACGTTCTCGATGGGGCTGTTTTCCCGGGTGATCCTGGCGTGGGCGTCAATGATCTGGGCGACGGTGTCCTCCAGCTGCTCCCCGTTCTCCCGGGCAGCGTAGTAGGCGGAGCCCGCGTAGTTGGAGTCGAAGGAGTCGAAGGTGATGTAGGCGGTGTTCCCCACCTCCTCATACTTCAGCCACCCGTCGGGATAGGCGGCGTCCCGGGCGGCGCTGTAGATCTCCCCGTGGGCGTCGATCTTTCGGTTGGACATGCCGGTGCTCCGGGAGATACTGTTCAGGCCGGCCATGGCGGAGTACTCGTTGAAGTTGGAGTGCAGATCGTCCAGGTAGTAGTCAATAAAGGACTTCAGGGCATTGTCGGCGTCCAGGGCGCTGTTGCCGGAGAGGGCCTCATCGTAGCCGATCTGCCAGAAGAGCTGGCGGAAGCTTTGGATCTCGTGGGCTTCCTTCAGACCGTAGAAGGTGTCCAGCGCCAGGCAGAGCTCGTTGTAGCTGTACTCCGCCAGGGCGTCGCTACGGTCGGCGGGCTCCGCCTCGTAATACAGGTACCCGGTCTCGGTATAGTCTCCCGCCTCATAATCGAAGAACACCTCGTCATTGGTCAGGAACAGGGCCCTGCCGTTGAAGACAAAGCTGACGAGCCTCGGCAGGAGGGTAAAGTCGTTCAAGGTCTGCAGGGGGAGGTAGTAGCTGTCGTCCTGGGCAACCATGGGGATGCCGTAGGCAGCCAGGTCCACGGTCATGACATCGCCGTAGCGGTCGAAGGAGTCGGTCTTGTTCCGCCAGATGAGAAGGGGGTTCCCGCCTTCATCGGCGCTGTTCTCCCAGACCATGTCGATGAGGCTGGAGTCCCGGGAATCGTGCACGAAGCCGTCGTAATCCTCATAGACGAGCTTCCCATTGGCAAAGTCGAAGTCCATGGTGTAGCTGTTCTCCCGCTCATACCGCAGCACGTCGCCCATGCGCACGATGCTCAGGTCGTAGCCCGCGTCACCGGAGAACTCGGAATTAACAAAGTAGAGGAGCTCCGCCCAGTCGTCGAGAGAGACGAAGGGCAGGTCGTCCACCCCGTCCATAAAGTAGAGAGGAACCTCCTTGTTCAGGGTGTCCTCCGCCGTTGTGCCGATGTAGGCGGGGTAGCTTCGCATGACAATGCTGTGTTTGACGGCCTTCTGCGCGGGTTCCTTCCGGGGCGTCAGACTCTGGGGCGCGGGCGTTTCCTGCCGGCTGTTCTGGCCGGCGGGGCTCCCGCCGCAGCCGGAGAGCATGCAGGCCAGCAGCATGACGCCTGCAAGAAGAAGCGGAAGAATACGGACCCTGCGGTTCTGGCTTTTTTTCATGTGTTTTTCTTTTCTCCTGTATACATATGATATTCCGGATCATGACAGTGCGGGGGGTATAAGAGTATCGTATCACTTTTCCCTTCAGGTGTCCATCTGTGATTTCCGATTTTCAGGATTTTAGCCGAAGCCCGGCGTTTATGACGAATCTGTGAGGATTCTGTTATTTTTTTCTTATTTTTCCCGGCGGGAAATTGTATGCCCCGGGTGGATATGCTATGATGGAGTCCCGGGGCCGCCGGTGACCCGGCCCGGCCTGTAAACTCCCGGCGTACCCGGCAACCCCAAAGAACAACATTAACTGAAACCCGGAGGTGTTCTATGAAGACAGTAAAGAAAGGTCTTGCGCTGCTGATCAGCCTCGTCATGGTGCTGAGCCTGACGGCCTGCGGGAGCCTGAGCGCGGCAAAAACCATACGCAAAACAATGAGTGCGGAGAGCTGCCACGCCGACTTCAAAGCTGAGGTGGGCCTGCATCTCGGCATGATGGAGGAGAGCATTGCGGATCTGGACATCACCCTGGACGGCAGCGGCGATCTCACCGGTGAACCGCTGCGCGGTGCCGGAGATTTCCGCATGGAAATGATCGACGAGACCGTCGACGGGCGCTACTACTTTGTCCAGGAGGGAGACACCCTTTACCTCTACAGCTCTCCCGACGGGGAGGACTGGAGCGTCAGCACCGTTGACCTTCAGGGCGGTTCCGGCGGAAGCGGCTTCAGCTTCAGCAGGGAGTCCCTGGCGGCAATGGCCGCAATCACAAAGCTCTTTGAGGAGACCGGCACCGAGACCATCAACGGGTCCGAGGCAACAGTCTATTCCGGAACCATCCGGGGCGAAGACCTGCAGGCCCTGACGCAGGAGCAGGGCGGCGACAGTACCCTCCCCGGCGGGATAGACCTGAGCGCCCTGGGCGACATTCCCGTTACCGTCGCGGTGGACCGGGATACGAACCGGGTCGCGCGGGTCACCCTCGACCTCTCCGCCCTCTCAGAAAGCCTGGTTCCCCTCGTCCTGAAGCTGGGCGCGCAGGCGTCAGCGGAGAGCGGTGAAGCCGGAGACGCCGAAGCGCTGCTTGATCTGATGAATGCGCTGGACATCCGCTTCGACCGGTTCCTGATCACCGTTGAGCTCTCTGACTACGATGAGGTGGGCGAGATCACGATCCCCGATGAGGTGATCTCCTCCGCGAAGGCGGCCTAACCGGGAGGATGCGGCCGGGAGGGCAGCGCAAACCCCGGCTGAAAAGCCGTTAAGCACCCAAAGCGAATAGAGAACAGGACCCCAGGCTGATTGAGCCGGGGGTCCTGTTCTATGTTTAAGAGGTGTTTTCCCTGTATTCCGGTCCGGGTCAGGGCTTAGTCCTCGTCCTTCTCCTTGGAGAGCATGACGTTGGCAAGAATACCGAGGATCAGGGCGCAGGCCACGGTACGGATTTCCACCGCGCCGAAGGAGACGGTCATGCCGCCGACGCCGACGATGAAGATCACGGAGGCCACGAAGAGGTTGCGGTTCTTGTTCAGGTCCACCGGCTGGAGCATCTTGAGACCGGAGGCCGCAATGAAGCCGTAGAGGGCCACGCACACGCCGCCCATGACGCAGTTGGGGATGGTCTCGAGGAAGCAGACCAGCGGAGTGATCATGGAGAAAAGGATGCAGGCAACCGCAGCACCCCAGATGCTGACGGTGGAGGCGTTGCGGGTGATGGCCACCGTGGCGATGGATTCGCCGTAGGTGGTGTTGGGGCAGCCGCCGAAGAAGGCGCCCACCATGGAGCCGACACCGTCGCCCAGGAGGGTCTTGTCAAGGCCCGGGTCTTCCAGCAGGTCCTGCCCGACGATGGTGGAAAGGTTCTTGTGGTCGGCCAGATGCTCGGCGAAGACCACGAAGGCCACCGGCGCGTAGGCCACGAACAGGGTCAGCAGGTACGCCGCGTTCACGCCGCTCCAGTCCGCCTTCAGGAAGCTGAACTGCGGCAGGGAGACCAGGCTCCCCATGTTCTGCAGGGCGGAGTAGTTAATGACAACCAGGGCGCTGTTGCCCGTCGCGTTCCCGATGAGGGCGAAGATGCTGGCGCAGAGATAGCCCGCCAGGATACCGATGATAAAGGGGATCAGCTTCACCATGTTCTTGCCGTAGGTGGAGGCCAGCACCGTGACGGCCAGGGTCACCAGGCCGCAGATCAGGCACACATACACCGAGCCGCCCTCCACGCTGGAGGTCATCAGGTCACCGATGGCGTTGCCGGCAAGGCTCAGACCGATGATGGCAACCGTGGGTCCGATAATAACCGGGGGCATGAGCTTGTTGATCCACTTCACGCCGCAGAACTTCACGATAATCGCGATGACCACATAGACAAGCCCGGCAATCGCCGCACCGATGATGAGGCCGGCATAGCCCACCGCCATGGAGGCCGCGCCGCCGAAGGCCGTAAACATGGGTCCGAGGAACGCGAAGGAAGAGCCGAGGAACACCGGGCTCTTGCTGCGGGTAAAGAGCAGATAGACAATGGAGCCGACGCCGGCGCCGAACAGGGCGGCGGACGCGGTCATATCCGAGCCAGTTACACTGTTGACCACCGCCGGAACCGCGATGGTTGCCGCCATGATGGCAAGCAGCTGCTGGAGGGCGAAGAGGACAACCTGGCCGAATCTGGGCCTGTCCTTGATGCCGTAGACAAGATTCATACTACTTTTCTCCTTCTCAGTCTTTTCTCTTTTCACCGGGAGCGCCCGGCACGGGATTTATAGGAAACGCCGGCAAAGGCGTTTACTAACACAGTGTTCCGCTTCTCTCCGGAGAGTTCACGGGGCTTCAGGCTCCATCAGAAACACGCCGGTTTCACCGTCGTACTCCGGAATCCGTACCTCTACCAGCTCGCTGCGGGCGGTGGGCAGGTTTTTCCCCACATAGTCCGCCCGGATCGGAAGCTCCCGGTGTCCCCTGTCCACCAGCACCGCGAGCTGGATGCTTCTCGGCCGGCCGCAGCGGAAGATCGCCTCGATGGCCGCCCGGGCCGTCCGGCCGGTATAGAGCACATCATCAAACAGAACAACATCCCTGCCGTTTACGTCAAACGGAAGGGACGCCTCACGAATCTCGGGACTGTCCGCCACCTGGGTCAGGTCATCCCGGTAAAACTTGATATCAATGCTGCCGCAGGGGACGCTGATCCCCTCAATGGTGTTCACATTCCCGCACACGCGCTCGGCAATGGATTTCCCGCGGCGGAGAATGCCGATAAAAACAAGGTTCTTCGCGCCCTTGTTTTTTTCAACGATCTCATGAGAAAGCCGCATCAGCGCACGCCGCATGGCATTTTCATCCAGGATCTGGGCCTTCTGACGCATGGCGGTTCCCTCCTTCATCTTTCAGGCAGTGTTCCCAAGCCGGGCAGGCCGCAGCCCCATCCCCCGTACCAACAAAAAAACCTGCCGTTTCCGGCAAGCTTACACATGCGCCCGGCCGCGGAACCCCGCAGCGTTTACGGCGGTATTGTCGATCTTGCCGGCATCTCGGTACCGAGCTTAAAAATACGCTTTCTGCCGGGATTATACCGCCTCCGTCCGTATTTTTCAAGTGCTAATTCTGTAAACCGGCGGGGGCGGACACAGTTTGTTGCTTTCCATGAACGGGACGAGGGCCATATCTTGTATTTTGGTACAAACTGCCGAGAGCCCGGACACAAAAAACGCACCGGTGCCAATGGCACCGGTGCGCGGGATATGCTTTGCGGTTTTCCGGATTACGGCTTACTCGTACAGAGATTTCAGCTTCATCAGGTGCTCATAACGGGCCTTGGCGTTGGCCTCGTTGGCCTCGAAGAGCCTGTCGGCACGATCCGGGAACTCGCGGGTCAGACGGCTGTAGCGGGCTTCGTTCATCAGGAAGTCGCGGTAACCGCCGGCCGGCTCCTTGCTGTCGAGGGTGAAGGGCTTGTCAGAATCCGGGTTGAAGCGGAAGAGGTTCCAGTAGCCGCACTTGACAGCCTTGTCCATCTCCTTCTGGCAGTTCTCCATACCGCCCTTGATGCTGTGCATCTCGCAGGGGGCGTAGCCGATGATGAGGGACGGGCCCTTGTGGGCTTCGGCCTCGGCAATGGCCTTCAGGGTCTGGGCCTTGTTGGCGCCCATGGCAACCTGGGCAACGTAAACGTAGCCGTAGGTCATGGCCATCTCGGCGAGGCTCTTGCTCTTGAGCTCCTTACCGGCAGCCGCGAACTGGGCGACCTGGCCGATGTTGGA
>CAMONN010000068.1 GCA_946620645.1 uncultured Clostridia bacterium | reverse complement strand
ATACATGGGATAATCCGGATCCAGGTAAACCGTCTGCCAGTGGCCGGCGATGGCCGAGGCCAGTTCGTAATCCCGCTCACTGACCGCACGGATGGCCTCCAGATCCCGCTGAATGACCGGGGCGCTTTCCTCCGGAGCGGTCCGGTCCACAGCCGCCCGGACAAGGTCCGAGAGCAGTGCGCCCACATTCGCGTCATTTTCCTCGGTAATGGGGGCGGTGATCGGGGCGGGAGGCGCCAGGCCCAGGAGATTCTGCAGCGGATTCCAGCAGAGCAGGACCAGACCAAATACAGCAAAAGCAAGAATCAGGATCAGTATCCATTTCCGTAATCTCATCGGTGTTTTCTCCCCTCCTGTCAGTGCGGCGAAGGCTCGTCCGCACTCAAGAACTCATTTTATCCGAACAGGCCCGACAGAAAGCCCTTGGCACCTTCCGCCAGTTCCGCGCCCTGTTCCAGGCCCTTCATCCCGGATTCCTCGAACCTGGCCACAAAGTCGTTGAGCTTCTGGGTGTTTTCCAGGAGGTTCTTGATGACCTCCGCAGGCTTGTCAATCCCTGCTTCCTTCAGGCTTCCCAGAAAGTCCTCCAGATTCCGGCTCACTTCGTTCACTTTTTCCGTTGCCTCGGTGACCACCGCCATTTTCTCCTGGACCTGCTTCATGGTCGCGGAGATTTTTACCCAGGCCAGGATCAGCGCTGTTGCCAGAATCAGAACCAGCACCACGTGGATGATTATTTCGATTTTCCGCCGCTGCTCGTACCTGCGTTTAAACTCCAGCAGTTCCTGCAGCATTTCATGGTCGCTCATGTCTGCCCTCCGTCTACGTTTTACTGTCCGCGCCGGTTTCCGGCGGGATCAGGATTCGCCTTCCGTCACAGGCAGGTAGTACTCATAGAATACCGTCTGCCCCTCAGTAAGGCCGCTTACAATCTCCACCATCTCCCCGTCCGAGACGCCGGTCACAACCGGGAGCTCCCCAACGGGTTTTCCCGTCTTGTTATCCACCGCAACATACACGAAACTCTCGCTTCCCCGGTCATACACCGCCGCAACCGGCAGAAGCAAACCGCTTTTCACACCACGGTGCACCACCACGGAGGCGTTCATACCGTTCAGCATGTCCGGCGCGCGGTCCAGCCGCAGTTTCACTGTGAACTTGCTGTTTCCGCCGGTGTTTTTGCCGACTGCGGCAACCTCTTCCACTTCGGCGGTAAAGCTGCGCCCCGGCAGCGCATCCACCAGAATATCCGCTTTCTGCCCCGGCTCATAATAGGCAATGTCCAGTTCATCCACTTCCATGGTGACCGTCATGCTGTTATCCGGGATGACAGACAGTACATTGGCCTCCTTCTGAGAGAACAATTCCTCTTCCTGCTGTGGCATGCTGACTACGTAGCTGTCATCAGGCAGATCTATTTTTAATGTCCTCACATAAGTAACTGTTTTGTGACCTTTATCAAACTCGACCAGATCACATGTGTTCATCTTTTCTTTATAGTTCGCAGGCTCATACTTTTCCACATAATTCGGCATCAGGGGGATAACTGTCAGTTTATCGAGAAACATTAACGGGATTGTCCCCGTATAAAGGCACTGCACAAGATATTGGAGTCCCTCTTCTGGGATATTGTCAACAACAATTCCTCTAGCCACATTATTAACCGGTTTTCCGAGGATCAATACCGTTTGAACCGGGTTTTGCTCATTCGCCAGAAGTTTCAGCGACGGCTTTGTACCTGATACAGCGGTATTCTTGATGATGCTCTTGTCAACGCCAATGATGAAACCGGTCTCCGGTGATTTAATGGTGTCATCTTCATAAAGAGCGAACAGATCCGCCATCATATCCTCATACTGGCGGCGCTGGTCCACTAGGGAGCGGTACGCTTCATTCCCCGCTTCCTGATTCAGGCAGATCATACGGGTTCCGGAGGAAAGCATCTGGTTTTCCCAAATTTCAACGGCAGCAATGCTTCCCTTTGTGGCAACCACGTTCCAGGGGCTGTGCACTTCCAGAAGGCCGCTTCCGACTGTCTTTCCGTCGCGGTCCAGAACTGTTACAGCATCGCCAAGTTTTGGCCCGTTATCGGATATAATCACAGAGATTACGCCGTCCAGCTCGTATTCCACCATACCCGGCACTTCTGTCCCGTCTGAAAGGCGCACCGTCAGGGGGGTCCCGGCTTTGACCGGCTGCTCGGGCAAAATCCGCGTCATCATTCTTCCGTCCATGGAGACGACCGCCAGCGCACCGTGCTCCAGCACCGTCTGCGCGGCATCATCGCCGGGCTTTGCATAGATGGCCTTGACCCGGCCGTATGCCTTGGATTCCAGCCAGAAAAATCCGGACTCGCTCATGGCAACCTGCATCTTTTCGGTCAGGATGTCAATGCTCTTTTGCGTCTCGCTCAGTGCGCCGAGAAGTGTGACCCGGTCCACCTTCGCAAGCGGCTGTCCTTTCACCACATGCTCTCCGTTTTCCACAAGGAACTCCTGAATATCCACGGAGGCTGGGATCTCTACCTCGACCGGGTCTTCGGCAGTCAGGGTTCCGCCGCCACCCAGTGTGTTTTCCACTTCGCCCATGGTGGCCGCCGCCGTCAGGACCGTTGCCTTCTGGCCGCCTTCCGCACTGCGGGCCAGGCTCGGAAGCAGGGCCAGAACCAGCGCCAGCAAGGCAAAACCTGCCCAGGGCGCAACTTTTCGAAATCTGCTTTTCTTCTTCATGGCCTTCTCTCCTCAGCCGCCGTAATGCAGGGCATCGATGGGCTTCATCTTCGCCGCCTTATTTGCCGGGTACAGGCCGAAAATCACGCCGATCATGAAACAGAACAGCACCGACAGAAAGACCACCTTCCCCTGCAGATGGAAGGAAATGGAGGCGCTTGCTGTGATGGCGGACGCAATCTGCAGCAGGCCCCAGGAGGCAAAAATCCCCAGTGCGCAGCCCAGCATGCACAGGACGACCGCTTCAATCAGGAACTGTACCAGAATCGTTCTGCGGCTTGCCCCGATGGCCTTGCGGATACCGATTTCCCGTGTGCGCTCGGTCACTGTGACCAACATAATGTTCATGATCCCGATACCGCCGACGATCAGGGAGATGGCAGCAATTCCGCCAAGCAGGATGTTCAGGAACCCGCTAATACGGCCCATAGCCTCTTCAATATAATTCTCGGAAGAGATGTAGTAATTGTCGTAGCTGCTATTGTCAGTTTTAAAGTGCTCTTGCAAGAGCTCGTTCATCCGGTCCTCCGCATCCTTCAGGGAGTAGCCTTCTGCTGCTCCAATGTAGAAGTTTCGGATCCCCGCTCCGTTTTCTTTGGTCAGGCGCATCATGGAGGTATAGGGGATGTAGGCGATTTTCCGGTTCCCGGCCATCAGGGATGCCATGGACTCCTGTTCATCCTTCAGGATGCCGACAATGCGGAAGTGCAGCCCATCAAGGGAGATTTCCTCCCCCAGGCAATCGGTATACCCAATGAGGTCCTTGGCCGTCTTCTCCGGGACCACGCAGACGCGGCTACTGTTCTCCAGATCGCTTGCCGCAAGGAAGCGGCCCTGCATCAGCTGCATGCTTTGGATTTTATATACGTCCTGAGTCACACCGTAGACAATGAAGGGGGCGTTCTTGACGCCGTGCTTGCCCGTGGTGTTGTACTCCACACCGGGCGATGCGGCAGCAATGCAGGGTTCGTTGTCCACCCACTTCTGCAGGTCCTTAAGTTTGACCGCCCTGCCCTTATCTTCAAAAACATAGACATTGACCTGGCTGTTGCCGAGGGCGGTAACTTCCGCCGTGATGGAGCTCGTTGCGCTGTCCACCATACTCACCAGTACCACCAGCGCAATAACGCCGATGATAATGCCCAGCATGGTCAGCACCGCCCGCAGTTTATTCGCGCCGATGCTCCGGAGCGCCATTCGCAGTGAAGTCATTCCGGCGTCACCTCCGTCAGTTCCGTGAGCCTTCCGTCCAGGATATGGACGATGCGCTTTGCCTGGCGGGCAATATCATTGTCGTGCGTAATGAGCACGATGGTGTTCCCCTGGGCGTGGAGCTCCTGAAAAAGCTGCAGGATCTCCCGGCTGGTCTTGGAGTCCAGATTGCCGGTAGGCTCGTCCGCCAGGATCAGCGACGGCTTTGTTACCAGCGCCCTGGCCACCGCCACGCGCTGCTGCTGCCCGCCGGAGAGCTCCGTCGGCAGGTGCTTTGCCCGGTTGCTCAGTCCAACGCGCTCCAACGCCTCTGCCGTACGCTGCTGGCGCTCGGATTTTTTAACTTTCTGATAAATCAGGGGAAGCTCTACATTTTCTTCTGCTGTCAGCTTGGGAATCAGGTTAAAGCTCTGAAACACGAATCCGATCTTCCGGTTTCGGATTTCGGCAAGCTGATTCTCAGTGTAATCCTCGATGGGCGTGCCGTCCAGCAGGTATTCTCCCGCATCCGCCACATCCAGGCAACCGATGATATTCATCAGTGTGGACTTGCCGGAGCCGGAAGGCCCAATGATGCTGACAAATTCATGCGGCCGCACATGCAGGTTCGCATGGTCGAGGGCATGCACGCGCTCTTCACCGATCTGATAAATCTTGGTGATGTCTCTCAGTTCAATCATGCCGTCTGCCCCGCTCAGCCATACATCTGCATCATCACATCAAAGAGTTCTTTGGGCTTTTCGTTGTAGTAGACCACGGTGCCTTCTTCAATGCCGCTGACAATTTCAGCGGATTCGCTGTTTTCGATGCCCACTTCCACCGGGACCAGGCCGCCCAGCGTCTTGGTCTTTTCGTCATACTCTGTGTAGACAAAGGTGCCCGTTGCCGTTCTCTCAATGGCGTCCTGAGGGACCAGCAGCACATTTTCCGTGCCCTGGATGTTGATGATGACATCCGCCGACATGCCGGTCAGCATACCGGGAGTCTTGTCAAACGTGACATCGGCGGAGTAGGAAGTAACACCCGATTTGCTGTTGGCCGTACGGTCAACCTCGGTCACAACGCCCTCAAAGGTCTTGCCGCCGAGAGAATCAATGGTAATCTCGGCCAGCTGGCCCTTTTCCACCGAAAGAATATCCGCTTCGTCAATCTTCACGGTTGCCTTCATGCTGACATCCGGCGACATGGTGACCACTTTCACGTCTTCGGTCTTCTCTTCTTCCGCAGTGCTCTGCGTTGCCGCAGCAGAACCGGTATTCCCGGTCATGGCGGACATCATGCTGTACATGTCAATCTCACCCGCAGCGGATTGTTCCGCGGCAGCAGTTTCGGTTTTCTTTTCGTCATTATCCTTCTTATAGTCGATGCTAAGGACCGTTCCGTCAAACGGGGCGCGGAGAGCCCCGTTCTGATACAGTGCCAGCAGTTCCAGAAGGGTCTTTTCCTGCTCCCGGCGCTGCTTCAGGATGCTGTGATAGCGGCCGCTGTAAGCCGTCTCCGACAAGGTGCAGACACTGGTGTCCGGGGTGACCTGCATGTTCTCGGTGGCAAACACCTGGATCACCTTCCCGGTAAAGCCCGTCACGCGGAATTCACTGTGGATGAAGAGTGGCCCTCTGCCGAGTTCATTTCCCTCAGCATCCAGGACCTTCACCTGTTCATCCAGATCTGCCGCATGGTCGGGTACCAGCACAGTAGCTTTCCCGGTCACAACCTTTTCAACACTGCCCTGCAGCATGCTGCCGTCCGCGCGCTGAACCTGAACCACGTCCCCCGCAGCAAGGCTACTGTTTTCAAACTCCACCGCCAGATATCCGTCCAGGGAGATCAGGGCAAGGGCGCCGTTTTCCACCATACAGGCCGCCACATCGTCGTCCTTCTGCACATAGACCCGCTTCACCCGGCCGTTGGTTCCGGCTGGTACAGCGGCGGAAACCTGATCGCTGCTGGCTTTTTTGAGTTCCTCATCCAGCTTGTCTATCTTCTCCTGCACGCTAGCCATAGCGCTGATCACTGTGCTCAGGTCCACAGTCGCAATGACATCGCCCTCTTTGAGGGCGTTGTTCGTCCTTGCAGTAACCTTTTCAACCTTCACGCCTTTCGGGACCGTAATCTGCTCGGTGTCCACATCCTCGATGGTGCCGGAACTGCTGACCCGGGTACTGATGTTGCCATATGCGGCAGTATAATTCAGCACTTCCGTATCCATCAACGACATTCTGGCTTCAACCTTCTTGCGCAGGATGCTGATCCCGATCAAAAGCGCAACGACCACCACCCCCACAATCACAAGCACGGTGATCAGGCGGCGTCTCCGCTTTTTCTTCTTCGATTTGTTCAGTGCGTCAAACAGCGCATCGTCTTTGCGTTGAAGTTCGTCCATAGG
>CAMONN010000067.1 GCA_946620645.1 uncultured Clostridia bacterium | reverse complement strand
GCATGGGCTTTCTCCTTCACGGCCAGTTTACCGAGGCCGGCCATGCTTCCCGCCAGAACGCCGCAGAGTTTCCCGCAGCCCATACCGCCGCCGAAGGCGCTGACCAGCTTCATCTCCTCCGGTCCGATGTTCAGGCCGTACTCTTCACTGATGGCCAGCAGTGCGGACTCTGCGCAGTTGTGATCTCTTGTGATGAAATACTCGTAGGCTTTTTCTTTTAACATTTTTTCTCACGCCTTTCATCCTGGTTGATTTATTGGCATCTTGCTGATAAGCAAAGAATATCCTGTCTTTCCGGTTTTGTCAACGTCACGGCTTTTGGTTGGTTTTATTATTTCTGACAGTCACAAACCCACTTGTCCATCTCTTGTTTTTGTTTTTTGTCAATGGAATTTTCAGGTCAACTCTGCTATCATAATGAGGCATTCACATTCTGATATAAGGAGTGTATAAAAATGAAACTGCATCTCTCTGACAGGATTACGAAGCCCGATTTTCAGGGCGAGTTTACGGCTTCCATTCTGGCAGCAGCCGCGTCTCCTGATATTATCTCCTTTGCGGGCGGCCTGCCGAACCCGGTCTCCTTCCCCATCCCTGAGATGGAAAAAGCAACCAAAAAGGTTCTGGAGCAGAATGGCGTCACGGCGCTTCAGTACAGCTCCACCGCGGGCTGGCCGGCTCTGCGCCAGTGGATTGCCCGCCGCTATGAGACCATGGGCGTTTACGGTGTGAGCCCCGACGACATCATCGTTACCAACGGCTCTCAGCAGGCCCTGGCCATGATCGGTGCCGCCATGATCAACGCCGGAGACAAGGTCATTGTCGAAGACCCCACCTATCTGGTTGCCCTGCAGTCCTTCCATGTGTTTGACCCGGTCGTTTTGCCGGTTACCATGAACCCCGACGGCATTGACTGTGACAAGCTGGCCGAGACCATCAAAAATCACCCTGAAGCCAAATTCGCATATCTGATCCCCAACTTCCAGAATCCCACCGGCCTGAGCTATTCCCAGGAAGTGCATGACCGCGTCGTTGAGATCTTCAAGGGCAGCAATGTCCTGCTGCTGGAGGACAACCCCTACCGTGAACTCCGCTTCGCCGGCACCGCGACCAACAGCTTCGGCGCTGAGCTGGGTGAGCAGTGCTGCATGCTCGGCACCTTCTCCAAGATTGTCACCCCCGGCATGCGCATCGGCTGGATCTGCGTGCGGAACAAAGAGCTGCGGGAGAAGCTCCTGGGCTACAAGGCTACCGCCGACCTGCACACCAACATTTTCAGCCAGATGGTCCTGGCCCAGTACCTTGCCGACAACGATGTGGATGAGCACATTGAAAAAACCAAGGTCCTTTACAAGGCCAAGTCCGACCTCATGGTCGAGTGCCTGAAGAAATACCTGCCTGAAGGCTGTGAACTGACCCCGACCGAAGGCGGCATGTTCCTGTGGGTCACCCTGCCGAAGGGTCTCTCTTCCATTGACCTCTACCGCAAAGCTCTTGCCAGAGGCGTTGCCATCTGCCCGGGCGATCCGTTCTATGAAACCCAGCGCAACGTCAGTTCTTTCCGCATCAACTACTCCAACAGTACAGACGAGGCCATCGAGACCGGCATCCGGATTCTCGGAGAAGTCTGCGCCGAGATGCTGAAGGCCTGAGCAAATACGCGGCTTATAACACCGCAGCAGCACAATCCGGCCGCCGTCCTGACACATGCAGGACGGCGGCCGGATTGAATTATCAGATGATCTCAGCTCTGCTGCAGCCGTTCCTTCACGTAGCGGAAAGCTGCGTCTTCTCCCTCATCCCGGAGCACCAGCAGCATTTTCTCCAGCTCCGCCATGGTGTCCGGGTGCATGGTAATCTCCGGGCGGTTGCGGTTAAAATAATCCCAGGCGCTGGCGTCGGTATACCGCTCCTTCTGGTAAACCCGGCTTGCGGCCACCCGGTCGCAGAACATCTCCGCCACGTAACGGATGGGCATCGGGTTGCCTATAAACTGCACCGTGCCGTCGGGCATTATTCTCCAGTCCACCCAATATTCATAGTGGTGCCGGTTCCGGCCTTTATGGTGAAGCCAGGCCAGGGAGATTCCGGTCTTCTTCCGCTCCTCGTCATTCGGACTCCGGGTCCCCTGATAATACCGGGCGCCCCGCCAGAACTCCGTAGGGGAGTATTTGGACAGGTCATGGGTCAGGCCCTGCCAAACAAGCCCCAGCCGCAGACAGTAACGGCAGACCAGGCGGCGATGTTCAGTAATGGTTCGGAAATGTAAAATCGGATGCATCATGCCTGCTGCTCCAGAATCTTGCGGAACTGGGTTTCATACAGTTCACGATAGGTGCCGCCCTTCTTCAGCAGTTCCTCATGGCTCCCCTGTTCGGAGATGGTGCCGTCCTTCACCACAAGGATCCGGTCGGCCTTCAGAATGGTGGAAAGCCGGTGGGCAATGACAATGCTTGTTCTTCCTTCCATCAGCGCCTCCAGCGCATCCTGGATGGCGTTCTCCGTGATGGAGTCCAGCGCCGATGTGGCCTCGTCCAGGATCAGAATCTTCGGGTCCTTCAGAATGACCCGGGCGATGCTGAGGCGCTGCTTTTCTCCGCCGGAAAGCTTCAGCCCCCGGTTGCCGACTACGGTGTCATAGCCGTCGGGCTGGGCAGCGATGAAGTCGTTCAGATTGGCTATAAAGCAGGCGGCATCCAGTTCCTCCTGGGTGGCATCTTCCTTGGCGTAAAGCAGGTTTTCGCGGATGGTGCCGTTGAAGAGGTAGCTGTCCTGGGTCACCACGCCGATGCAGGAGCGGAGATACTCAAGGTCAAAATCCCGCACGTCGACGCCCGCGATCTTCACACTGCCGCCAAGCACATCGTAGAGCCGGGGGATCAGGTTCACTACCGTCGACTTGCCTGAACCGCTGGGACCTACAATCGCATACATTTTCCCGGCAGGGACGGTAAAGTCAATATCTGTCAGAAGGGGCTTCTCCGGGTCGTAGGAGAAGACCACATGCTCATAGACAATGTCGCCGTTTTTTACATCCGGTTTCCGGCCGTTTTTCGGAGACTGGATCGGGTTTTCCATGTCGAAGTAATCAAAAATCCGGGTAAACAGCGCCAGTGAGCGCGTAAAGTCCACGTGGATGTTGAGCAGCGACTCCACCGGCCGGTACAGGCGGTTGACCAGCGAAACGGTTGCCGTAATGGTACCGACGGTGAGACCGGGGTCCGACCGGGCAATAATAAAGTATCCGCCGGCGAAATAAATGAGCAGCGGGCCGAGCTGGGTAAACATCCCCATCACAACGCGGAACCAGCGGCCGCTCTGCTGCTCCCGGAGATTCAGCTGCGTAACTTCCTCGTTTACCGCTACGAAGCGTTCGTATTCACGTTTTTCCCGGGTGAAGAGCTTGACCAGCAGGGACCCTGAGACCGACAGGGTTTCATTGATGAGCTGATTCATCTCGTCGTGCTTGGCCTGGCCGGCCGTCAGCAGCTGGTAGCGCTTTTTCCCGACGCTCTTGGTCGGGAGCACCAGCAGCGGAAGCACCACAATGCCTACCAGCGCCAGCTGCCAGCTCATGGTAAAGAGGGCCACCAGCGTTGTAACCACCGTCGCAATGTTTGAAACAATGCTGCTGAGCGTGCCGGAAATAACCGAGCTCACACCGCTGATGTCGGTATTCATGCGGGTGATAATGTCCCCCTGCTTTTCCGAGGTGAAGAAAGCATGGGGCATGTGCTGCAGATGGTCGTACATCTGGTTTTTCATGTCGAAGATAATGCGCTGGGAAATCCAGGAGTTAATATAACTCTCCAGCACCGAGATGACCTGGGAAGCCGTCAGCGTAACAAAAGCCGCCAGCAGCAGGCGCACCAGCAGCGCCAGATTCTTTCCCACCAGCGCCTCGTCCACAATTTTCCCGGTGATGACGCTGGGCAGCAGCCCCAGCACCGATGAGACCAGAATCGTCACAAACACCAGCAGAAACTGCGGCCAGTAGGGCGTCAGATAGGAGAGAATACGCTTCAGGAGCCTGCCGTTCACCACCGGCAGGTTCTGTTTTTCCTCATCGGTGAGGAAGCCCCTTGGGCCCAAACCCCTTCCCGGAGGCATCCGCATCACCCCTTTCCAAACGGTGATACCCATTCTATGCAGCAGCCGCTGCATCGTCAAGAAACAAAACGTGAACTTTCGTCCTCCGTCTTTTTCTTTCCGTGAAAAGCGCCGGCAGACCCGCCGCCCTGAAATTTGTGGTATTTAACGATTGACGCAGGCAGGGAGATTCGATATACTTATTCAGCAATTCCGGCCCTTTCACCGGCCGCTGTTGCCTTTAATCCTTGTAAGCCACACTCTTTCCTATGGAGGATATAACAGTATATGATCAGTGAAATTTCCCGGGACGAAATCCGCAGCGCCATTGCCGACAAGCTTTGCGCGCACTTCAGTGTCGCGCCTGACCTCGCCACCGAGGAGCAGGTTTTCCAGGCCTCCGCCATTGTCATCCGCGAACTGATGAGCCGTTTCCTCGCCATTGAGGATCCGCGCCGTGTGGAAAAGGAAGTCCACTATATGTCGATGGAGTTTCTGATGGGGCGGAGCCTGATGAAGAACGCCTTCAACCTCGGCTTGGGCGAAGCCCTGACCGGCGCGCTGGAGGATCTGGGTTTTAACGCGTCCGATATCTTTGAGTCTGAACCCGACGCCGGCCTCGGCAACGGCGGTCTCGGCCGTCTGGCCGCCTGCTATATGGACAGCATGGCCTCCCTGGGCCTGGAAGGCACCGGCTATTCCATCTGTTACGAACTGGGCATTTTCAAGCAGCAGTTCAGGGACGGAAAGCAGACCGAGGTCGCCGACAACTGGCGCACCGCGGCGGAGAGCTGGCTGATTCCCCGCTATGAAGACGCCGTGGAAGTCCGCTTCGGCGGGCAGATCACCCCCCACTGGGACAGTCGGGGACATTATTCCGCCACCCACACCGGCTATACCGCCGTTATCGCCGTTCCGAGGGATATGCTGATTGCCGGCTATGGAGAAAACACCATCAACACCCTGCGGCTCTGGGACGCCAAAAGCCCGAACTCGCTGGATATGTATCTCTTCTCCGAAGGGGAATATGTCAAGAGCCTGGAACAGCGCACCATGGCGGAAGTAATCACCAAGGTGCTGTATCCCGCGGACGATCACATTGAGGGCAAGACCCTGCGTCTCAAGCAGCAGTACTTCTTTGTGTCTGCCAGCGCCCAGGACATTGTGCGCAAGCACATCCGCAAGTGGGGCGATATCCGCAGCTTCGCCGAACACCATGTTATTCAGATCAACGACACCCATCCCGCCATGATCATTCCGGAGCTTATGCGGATTTTCATGGATGAATACCAGCTGGGCTGGGATGAAGCCTGGGAAATCGTGCGCAACAGCGTGGCCTACACCAACCATACGGTAATGTCCGAAGCCCTGGAAAAATGGCCCCAGACCCTGGTCCAGAGCCTGCTGCCCCGCCTGTGGGAAATCATGTGCGAAATCAACAAGCGCTGGTGTGATTACCTGGTGCAGTCCTTTGGCTGGGACGGCCGCGTCGGCCGCAACCTGATCATCCGTGACAACCAGGTGCATATGGCGAACCTCTGCCTCTCCGCCTGCCGGATGGTCAACGGGGTTTCCCGCCTGCACGGCGAGATTCTGCGCAACGATCTGTTTAAGGAAATTGCCTCTCTGCGGCCGGAACGTTTCACCCACGTCACCAATGGCATCGACCACCGCCGCTGGCTGGCACAGATTAATCCCGGGCTGCACAGCCTGATTGTTGAGCTGCTGGGTTCAGAAGATTATCTGCGTCATTCCGAAGCGCTGGAAGGGCTCCGGGCCTTTGAGCAGGATTCTTCCGTGCTGGAGCGCATCAACGCCATCAAACGGGCAAACCGGGAGAACTTCAACACGTTTCTCCTGCGCAGCGGCAGTTTGACACAGCTGAACCCTGATGCCCTGATGGATGTGCAGATCAAACGTCTCCATGAATATAAGAGGCAGCTGCTCTGCGCCATGAGCATTGCCAGTCTTCAGATGCAGCTGCACGATGACCCCAGCCTGGACTTCCAGCCCCGCTGCTTCGTCTTCGGCGCCAAGGCCGCTGCGGGTTATAAAACCGCCAAGCGCATTATTGAGCTGCTGCTGTCCATGCAGAAGGATCTGGAAAAAGATCCCATCTGCTATGACCGTCTGCAGATCTGTTTCGTAGAGAACTACCGGGTGTCCGCCGCGGAGGCCATCGTTCCTGCTGCAGACATCTCTGAGCAGATTTCCACCGCCGGCAAGGAGGCCTCCGGCACCGGCTGCATGAAGCTGATGATGAACG
>CAMONN010000066.1 GCA_946620645.1 uncultured Clostridia bacterium | reverse complement strand
ACTCTCTGATCAGCTCCGGTACTTCCTCCAAGCAGATCAACAATGAGAAGGATGCCCAGATCATCGGCTACGGCTCCATGGTTATTGAGTCCGCCCTCGGTGTCATCTCCCTGATCGCTGTCATGGTCGTGTGGAGCCAGACCTCTGCCGGCGGCGGTGACCGCTTCCAGCTGGGCGCGCCTCCCACCATCTTCGCCGGTGGTATTGCCACCATGTTCGCTTCCTTCGCCGGCGAGAAGACCTTCAGCACCATCTACAACCTGTTCACCCTGGCAGTCTCCGTCTTCGCGCTGACCTCTCTGGACTCCGCGACCCGTCTCTGCCGCTACCTGTTTGCTGAGCTCCTCACTCCGGAAGGAAAGACCCACGAGGATCTGACCGGCGCTGCGAAGTTCTTCAGCACCCCGATCGTCTCCACCCTGATCATGGTCATCATCGGCTGCGGCATGGGCTTCATGGGCCTGTCCCAGATCTGGAGCGTGTTCGGTTCCGCCAACCAGCTGCTCGCCGGCGTTGCAATGCTCGCTGTCTGCACCTGGCTCGGCAAGATCGGCCGCAACAACAAGATGTTCTTCTTCCCGATGGTCTTCATGCTCTGCGCCACCATCACCGCGCTTTGCTTCACCATCATCAACGGCTTCAAGACCATCGCCGCCGGCGCCCAGTGGGGCACCTACTTCCAGGTGATCTGGTCCATCGTTCTGGTTGTTCTGGCCGTCATCCTGGCTGTCACCGCCTTCAAGACGCTGTCCGAGCAGGCCAAGAAGAAAGCCTGAGAAGAGCGATCGTCTCCTTTGCCTGAGTGATCACTGAGTCGCTCAGGAAAGACAAACAAACAAGAGCTCACCCCGGAAACGGGGTGAGCTTTTTATCTGTCTGTCCGGATGCCGGACGCTGACGCCTAGAGGAGACCCGCCCCGCGTTGCGCCTCAGCGCAGGCCCGGGTGGAATTTGGCGTTGTGCTCTTTTTTAGCGCGGTCCAGGGAATAGATCATGCCCATGTGGACGGTCTTTCCGCAGGCCTCGCAGTAAAAGGCGGAGACGAACTTCTCCCGCTTGGACTGGTCGCGGGACACGCCGCCGATCACATTCTCCAGGGCGCTGTCATCCAGCATCATGCTGCCCGGGATGGCTTTGTTATTCATATCGGTACCTCCGGTTTCTTTTTTTACAAACTCAGCAGTTCAGTCGGCCTTTGCAGATTCAGTGTTCTGCAGTCTCCCTCCCCTCAGAGGGGGATCTCCACCTGCTCGGCCAGCTCCTTCAGGCGTTTTTCAATCTGTTCCGAGATATCCCGGCTCATCCGGCTGTTGAGGGCGGCCAGGTCCTCGTTGTCGGCGCTGCTGAGCAGCTTTTCATAATTCTGGCGGATACGGCTGCGGATGGCCTGCATGCGCCGGTCAGAGATGTCCCCGGACCGGTCCCAGCTGATGCGGGGCAGGAGATGGGGCTTCTTTCCGCCCTCCGGCGTGTTCCCGAGTCCCAGACCCAGGCTCGGCCCCTCGATCTTCGGCAGGGAGGCGGAGAGCGCCATCCGCCGGATGGGGAGGGGAAGGTTCACCGTCATGAGCTTCTCGTCCAGCACCTTTTTCCCCATGGCGTGGCTCACCATCAGCACCAGGAAGCTCAGCAGAAAGCCGATCAGCATTCCGGCGGGGCCCTCGCTGATGAGGACGACGCCGCTGCCGCCGCAGAGCATCGCGATGAGGATGGAGATCACCGACTCCACAAACACCGCGGTCCAGGTCAGGGTGTCGCCGGCCAGCACGTCCTTGGCCTCCAGCTTTTCCAGCAGGCTGAAGTCGCTGGCGGTCAGGGCCGAGGAGATCTCCAGCGACCGGTCCGGCACGTGGTAACGGCGGCAGATCTCGGAGGTATACTGCTCCAGCTCCTCCGATACCCGCAGCAGCCAGTCGGTGACCGGCCTGTACAGGCTCTGCTTGGCCTCCTCGGAATAGAGGTAGACCTTGATGCGCTCCTGCAGGGCCGACTCCATATCCCGCAGCAGGGGGATCTTGCCGTTCTTCCAGTCCAGCAGCACCGGCTTCACGGCCCGCTCCAGCAGCGGATCCAGCAGGTAGTCCAGCGCCGTGCGGTACAGGTCGTTCAGACGCCCGGAAACCAGGGTTTCCACCATGTTGGAGGAAATGAGCTCGTCCACGTCCCTCCGGAAGCGCAGCAGCTCGTCATCAATGCGCCCGCACCAGGCGAGGCCTCTTGCCACGCTGAATTCCGGTTCCCGGTCGGTGTAGATAACGGCGTCGGGGAAAACCTCCCGGCACCAGTCCCGGATCTCCTCCATGCGGGAGACGCCGCCCGTCAGAAACAGCAGCTCCGGCTGCTCCTTTCCGATGCTGTCGCGAACCTCCCGGAGCCCCGCGCAGAAGACCTGCCGGAAGGACTTTCCGCCCAGCTGCGGGCAGGGCCGGTCCGTCAGCGTGCGGGACATGTCCTCGTCCATCCTCAGGTCCAGGATCAGCGGCTCATCATAGGTGACCAGCAGGGACTCGGCGCAGTCCTCCCTGGCCCGGTCCTCGGCGCTCATGGAGTAGTAGCGCTCCTTCAGGTGCCGGGCGTGGAGTTCGCAGTCCACCCGCCAGCTCTCGCTCTCCTCCAGAACCTTCCGCAGGGCGGCGGCCTTGGGGGATTTCGCAACGCAGGTGTTCAGCAGCACCTCGTCCATCACGCCGCCTCCCAGGGCGACCTCGCCGCCGGTGCGGATTTCCGCCTCCCGGCCCTTGTTGATGTAGGCAAAGTCCGTGGTGGAAGAGCCGATATCAATAACCAGCACGGTCTTGGACCGCAGGTCCACCGAATCCCTCACGGAGTTGGACTGGATGGCGCCCACCATCACCGCCCGGGACTCCGACACCACATGGGGCGTCGGGAAGCCGATGGTCTCGAAAATGCGCTGATAGCGCTCCCGGGCCTCCGCGTCCCAGCCCGCCGGGCAGCCTACATAGACGCTGTTGCTCTTCTCACCGCCCACCAGCTCTCCGCTGCCCCGCAGGGCCTCAAAGACCCGGGCGGAGAAGTCGCGGATCAGCGCCGCGCTGTCGGACTGGGCGTTCAGAAACCGCCGCTTGAACCGGGCGGCGCTGCGCACCGCGGCCGCCGCCGAACGGGCGGCGTAATCACCGATGCGCACCTCGCCGTCCCGCATGATGGCCCAGACGGTGATAATAACCTTATTGCCTTCCACCTCAACGATTTCGGGGAAGTTTTTGCCCTCACTGCTGACCCGGGCCAGTGTGCTTTCGCCGTCGCCCAGGTCAAAGCCCCAGTACTGCACGGAAGAACCCTCCCTCCGGAAAAAGTATAATCAATGGGGGACTGTCTGTAAAGTGAAATGGGTTACACTAGTTTTCTGCCGGCTCCGTAGCCCGCCCCACCAGCAGCAGCTTCTCCCCGGCGACCAGCGCCGGCCGCAGCGTGGCGGAGGTCTTTTTGGAGGGCAGCAGCTCAAAGAGCTCCGCGGTTTCCGGGCCGTAATCCTTCAGCTCGATCCCGTGCCGGTTCAGCCAGGGCCGCAGCTGCTTCAGCTGCCGGAGGGCGAAGTCGCCGTTGTCGGCGTAAAGGGCCTCCAGAAGGCTCCCCACCAGCTTCAGGCTGGCCTCATCCAGGGCGGCCGCCCCGCCGGCGGTGCCGGCGGAGGCCTTCTCCGCCGCCTCCTTCTGCCAGGCCGCGCTCCGCTCCAGAAAGGCCTCGGTCTTCCGGTCCAGGGTGTCGGTGGTCTTCTTCAGCGTGCGCCAGACCGTGTCGGCGTCCAGGCCGGCCTGGACCCGGACCTCCCGTTCCCCGTACCAGAGCCGGCCGGAGAGAAAGCCGCACACCACCGCCACGGCCATGGCGATGCAGGCGGGGAGGTAGTAGTCCCGTACCAGCAGTGCCGCAATGAGCCCGCAGATGACCGCCACCAGCAGCGCGATCACCCCGCCTGTGCGGAAGCGCCGCTTGGAGATCTCCTTCTGGGCGGTCCCCGCCGTCAGAAGGGACAGCATGTCCCGCACGGCCGAGACCTCGCAGTCCGCCAGGGCCTGGCGCACCGGGTCGTCGGTACAGGCGGCGTTATACCGCAGCAGCATTTTGCTGAAGACGTCATCCAGACGGATGGCGCTCTGCTTCCGGTTTTTGTCAAAGGCCTCGTCGGCCTTCAGTTCGTTGCGGATTTTCTCTTCGTCCGCGGCCAGCAGGCCGCTCATCGTGACAGGATTCATCCGGGCGTCACCTCGCGCTTCATGGTTTTGACGATTCAATCCTGCCGCTATCTTACACCATTTCCCGCCTTCTTACAACAGAAAAGTTCCGGCCCCGGGCTCCCGCGGCCGGGGACAAAAAAATCCACAGGCGGAGTGCCTGTGGATAAAAGGAGATTATCAGTTTCAGGCGCCGAAGCGGGCCCGCAGCCCTTCCATCAGCTCTGCCCGGCAGGAATCCGCCCGGTAGAACACCGGGGTGTCGCCCAGCGGCGCGGGGACGGTGTGCTCGCCCTTCCCGTAGGTCTTCCCGGTCCACAGGTGGACCCAGCTGCCCTCCGGGAGGTAGACCTCCCGCTCGCTCTGGCCGGCCTGCCACACCGGGGCCACCAGCACGTCCGGCCCCAGCAGATATTCAAACTGCTCGGTCAGGCAGCGGGGATCCGCCTCGTTGTGGAGGAAGAGGGGCCGCATGACGGGCAGGCCCTTTTCCGCGTTTTCCTTCACCAGGTCCTTCAGCAGGGGCCTGAGGGCCACGTGGAGCTTGGTGAGGCGGCTCAGCCGGTCCATGCACTCGTCGTCGTCATAATACTGGAAGTTGGTGTCGGGGCGGTTGCCTTCGTGGGTGCGCATCACCGGGGTGAAGGCCGCCATCTCCGCCCAGCGGAGGAAGACTTCCTTTGTCCGGGTATTGTCGAAGAGGCTGGTGTAGCCGCCGATATCGCTGTGGTTCAGGCCGCAGCCCGACATGCCGCTGCTGAGGGCGGCGCAGATGGTGGTGCAGAGCCCGTCGTGCCGGGAGAAGTCCACGCTCTGGTCTCCCGCCCACAGCAGGGTGCAGTACTTCTGGCTGCCGGTAAAGCCCGCCCGCATGAAGTAGACCGCCTCGCCCAGCTTTCCGGCATCAAGAACCGCCTCGTAGTTGCACCGGGCCCAGAGGGCGGGCCAGTGGTTGTGCTCCAGCATGGCGCTCCTGCCGCTGTGGAGGACGATGTCGTCCGTAGGCAGGTATTCTCCAAAGTCCGCCATCCAGCCGTCGATGCCGATGTCCAGGCTGCACTCCCGGATGACCCGGTTTTTAAACCAGTCGAAGGCCTTGGGGTCCGTCAGGTCGATGACGCCGCAGTTGAACTCGCCGAAGTCCACCAGGTAAATGCTTCCGTCGGCGCGGCGTGCGAACACGTCTTTCTCCAGACCTTCCCGGAAAAGCTCGCCCCCTTCCACCAGGTAGGGGTTCACGTAGCCCATGAAGCGGATGCCCCGGGCATGGAGCTTTTCAATGTCATCGGGGAGACCGGGGTACATCTCGGGATGGTAGTGCCAGTCCCACTGCAGGCGCTTGCCGAAGGAGGTGACGCGCTTGCCGCACCAGTCCTGGCACCAGACCGCCGCCACCGGGATCTCGTGGGCCAGGGTCTTTTCCGTGAGTTCCCGGACCCGCTCAGTGCCGCCCTGCAGGCCCAGGATCAGCCCGTTGCAGATCCAGTCCGGAAGCTCCGGCTGGCGGCCCAGGAAGGCGCTCTCCTTTTCCAGGAGCTCCGGGTAGCTGTCCGCCGCCTCGATGCGGATGGAGGCCGGAATCTCCCAGAACTGCAGCTCGTGGAAGTCCGGATGCCGGAAATCAAAGTCGGCATAGGCGGTGGTGTCCGCATGGAGATAGTAGTGCCGGGAGGAGACGAAGGTGGGCTGGGGATAGTTGGTGTTCCAGTAGTCCCCGCCGGCGCCGCCGTTTTCCACGTCCGAGCGCCAGGTCACATAGGTGGTTTTATCCCGGCCCACCCCCGGCTCTGAGGTCCAGAGGGGGAAGTGCCGGCCCCGGAGGTTGAAGTAGGACATCTGCTCGCCGCAGCCCCAGCAGTACTCGTCCTTCTCCGCGGGAAGCCGCAGCCACAGACGGTTGAGGGCGGGGTTCTTCTGGGTAAAGCGCAGGGTGGCGCTGTCGCCGCTGACGGAGATGCGCAGGGTGAGGGCGTCGCCGTATTCCGCGTCGATGCCGTCACCGGTCTCGCTGATGGAAGATACGGACAGGGGGCACCGGGCCTCAACGTAGTCCTCAATTTTAAAGTTGCCGCGGTACATGTCGACGGTTTCCTGTCCCACGCCCGCAAAGAGGAAGGGGAAGTCCGCCGCCGAGCGGAGCAGGACCGAGCCCTTGTGCTCCAGGGTCCATTCGTTGCCGGA
>CAMONN010000065.1 GCA_946620645.1 uncultured Clostridia bacterium | reverse complement strand
CCTGCAGCACGCGGCAGTCGATCCAGTGGCCGTACTCCACCGGCTCCACCTGGTACTTGTCGCAGAGGGCGAACCACTTGTCCACCCACGCGTCGGTGGGATAGGGGTAGTTCTCAATATGGGTGTTGGCGAGGATTTCCACGCCGGTAGCGCCCATGTCCCGGAGATCCTCAAAGCAGTCCTCCAGGGTCTTTTCAAAGCCGAACTCGGCGGAGTAGCTGTAGAGGGCGACGCCTCTCTTGGGGCCTTGAGTGGTATTTCTGTACATGGAACACGCTCCTGTTTTGGATTTTACAGCGGCCCGGGCGCGGTGTGCGCCCAGGCCGGATGCGCTTCAGGTTTAGAAGTCGTCCTCGGTGACGGAGACGACGTTGCCGGTGGACAGGTACTCTTCCACGGTGCTCTCGTTCACAAAGAGGGTGGTGGCGTTGGTGACGGTGCCTGTGGCGAGGCTGCCGTCGTAGATGCCGGTGACGACGCCCTTGATCTCATCGCAGGTGTCCTGCACGCCGCCGGTCAGCACCATGCCGCGGAAGGGGGTTTCGCCGGCGATGAGCTTGCCGATCTCTTCATTGCCGTTGACGCAGAAGACGCCCATGTCGGAGTAGTCGGTGACGGGGGAGCCGATGCCGGTGAAGTAGTTGTTGATGCCGAGGGCCAGGCCGTTGTGGGCGGACAGGAAGACCTTGACTTCGGGGTTGGTGGTGTACAGGTTCTCGGCGGCGGCCATGCCGGTGTCGGTGTTCTCATCCTGCAGCTCCACTTCCTTGGCGAACTTGGCCTTCTTGGAGTACTCCTCGATCTTGATGAGCTCGTCAGCCTGGGTCACGCCGGTCTGGGCGGTGCGGCAGGAGAAGACGGCCACGGGGACGGAGTGGTCGGGGGCGTCGGCGAAGGTCTCGTCAATCCACTTGGCGGCCAGCTTGTTCAGGGCGTCGGCCAGCTTGGCGTCGTCGGCCAGCATCAGGGCGTCATACTTTTCGGTGGGGGCCACGAAGGACACGACTTTGATGCCGGCGGCCTGGGCCTGGCTGATGACGGCGTCCATGGCCTCGGGGGCGACGGACCAGAGGACGATCACGTCAACGCCCTGGGCGATGTAGTTTTCCATGGCGGCAATCTGGGAGGTGGGGTTGAATTCACCGTCGACGTAGCTGGCGTCCCAGCCGGCGTCGTTCATGGTCTTGACAAAGGTGTCGGCCAGGGCCTGGAAGAAGTCTCCGCCCAGACCGAAGGTGACGAAGCCGGCAGCGGGCTTCTTGTCGGCGGCGGCGGCAGGGGCGGCCTCGGCGGGCTTGTCAGCGGCGGGGGCGGCGGCGGGGGCGCTCTGGCCGCAGGCGGCCAGGGCCAGGATCATTACGAGGGCCAGGATCAGGGCGAGGGTCTTTTTCATGTGTTGTTCCTCCAATAGTTTTTGTTTGTTTTATTTCCTGAGGGCGTTCCCTCCGGGGTGCTTTTTTACGCCGCCTTTTTGGCGGTCTTGTTGGACAGGTACAGGGACACCAGCATGATGATGCCCTTGGCGATGTACTGGGGGTAGGTGCCGAGGTTGATGAGCTGCATGCCGTTGGAGAGGACGCCCAGCACGAACACGGCCACGATGGCCTTCCACAGGGTGCCCTCGCCGCCCTTCAGGGCGACGCCGGAGAGGACGCAGGCGATGATGCCGGTGAACTCAATGCCGGTGCCGGTGCTGGAGTCGGCCGAGCCCGAGCGGGCCGCCAGCAGGATGGCGGAGATGCCCACCAGGATGCCGGCGCAGGTGAAGACCAGGATCTTGATCTTGGGCACGTTCAGGCCCGCCAGCTTCGCGGCCTCGGGGTTGTCGCCCACGGCGTAGACCTTGCGGCCGATGTGGGTGCGGTTGAGGATGACGCCCACAATGACGATCACCACCAGGGCGATGACAACGTTCAGGGGGATGGTGCCGAAGAGCCGGCCCTGGCCCAGGTACATGAAGCTGCGGGGCAGGTTGTGGTAGGTCTTGGAGCCGGAGATCAGGAAGGAGATGCCCTGGAAGATGGCCATGGTGCCCAGGGTGACGATCATGGGCTGGCTGTTGAGCAGGATGGACATGAAGCCGTTGAAGCAGCCCAGGGCCACGCAGATCAGGATGCCCAGCAGGATGGCCGGGACCACGCCCATGACGCCGTTGGAGAGGAGCTTTGCCACCAGCACCGCCGCCACGGACATCTGATACCCGATGGACAGGTCGCAGCCGCCGGAGACCATGATCATGAACACGCCTGTGGCGCAGATGGCGATGTGGACGTTCTGTACCAGAATGTTGGTGAGGTTCAGGGGGGTGAAGAACTTATCCGACAGGATGCTGAACACCAGGATCAGCAGACCCAGGAGAATCGGCATCGAGAAGTTGGAGACGATCTGTCCGAAGGACTTTTTGTTTTTCTGTTCCATGTTGTGCTCCTATCCTTTAAGCTATCCCGGAGGCCAGGGCCAGAACCCGCTCCTGGGAGAAATCCGGTTTTTCAATGGTGCCGGTCTGCTGGCCCTCGTGGAGGACCACGATGCGTTCCGACATGCCCAGCAGCTCCTCCATGTCCGAGGAGACCATCAGGATGGACTTGCCCTCTTTGGTCAGGTCGATCATCAGCTGGTAGATCTCGTACCGGGCGCCGATGTCGATGCCGCGGGTGGGCTCGTCAAAGATCAGGATGTCCGGCAGGCTGGCCAGGGACTTGGCGATGACCACCTTCTGCTGGTTGCCGCCGGAGAGGGCCCCGGCGTTCACGGTCAGGTTCGGGGCCTTGATGCGCATGCGATTTCCGTATTCCCTGGCCTGGTCCATCTCCTTCTTCCGGTCCACGAAGGCGCCCCGGCAGAGCTCTTTGATGTTGGAGATGGAGACGTTCCAGAAGATGGGCTTGTCCAGGAAGCAGCCCTGCCACTTGCGGTCCTCGGGGATGAGGCCGATGCCGGCCTTCATGGCGTCGGAGGGGGTGCGGATGGAAAGCTGCTGCCCGTTCATGGTGACGGTGCCGGCCTCGATGCCGGCCGCGCCGTAGATCAGGTGCATCAGCTCCGTGCGGCCCGCGCCCACCAGGCCCGCGAAGCCCAGGATCTCGCCCTTGTGGAGCTGGAAGCTGATGTCCCGGACGCCGTTGCCGGAGAGGTTGTTCACCTCCAGCACCACCTCATCGGAAGGTTTGTTGTCCTTGACGGGGTAGTTTTCCGAAAGCTCCCGCCCCACCATGAGCTTGATGAGGCCCTGCTTGTCGGTGTCGGCGATGTTGACGGTGTCGATGTATTTGCCGTCCCGGAGGATGGAGACCCGGTCGCAGATCTCAAACAGTTCGTCCAGCCGGTGGGAGATGTAGATGATGGTGACGCCCCGGGCCTTCAGGTCCCGGATGACGTCGAAGAGGCGGCGCTGCTCCTCCACGGTGATGGAGGCGGTGGGCTCGTCCAGGATCAGCACCCGGGCGTTGCGCAGGATGGCCTTGCAGATTTCCACAATCTGGCGGTTCGCCATGGACAGCTCCCTCACCCAGGTTCTGGGGGAGACGTGGCACTGGAACTTCTGCAGCAGCTCCGCGGCTTTCTTGTTGCGCTCGGCCTCGTTGACGAAGAGGCCGGCGTCGCTGCCGTCGCTCATGAAGAGGTTGTCCGCCACGGACATGGCCTCAAACTGGATCATCTCCTGGTACACCACGGAGATGCCCAGCTCCAGGGACTTCTGGGGCGTCAGGTGGGAGTAGGTGGCGCCGTCGAAGACGATCTCGCCCTCGTTGGGCTGCACCGCGCCGGAGATGGTCTTGATGAAGGTGGATTTGCCGGCGCCGTTCTCGCCTACCAGGGCGTGGACCTCGCCCTCGCGGAAGCTGATGGAGACGTTATCCAGGGCGGTGACGCCCGGGTAGCGCTTGGTGATGTTGTGTAATTCCAGCAGTTCCACGGCGCTCACCTCAACAGGGCTTCCGGCATTTCGAAGCTGGTGGTCATCTGGTAGGGCTGGCCGGTCCGGACGCTGACGTCAAAGGCGTTGATGCCCTCGGTAACGTGGCGGCAGAGCTCCGCGCTGACCCGGGGCTTTCCGCCCTCGGCGATGGCCCGGGCCATGTCGGACACGCCCGCGCCCCGCTGGTTGCCCACCCGGGGGGCCAGGGTTTCGATTTCGGTGAAGAGGCCCAGGCTCTCCGGGCCGTAGATGGCGCCCAGCCGGGCGCCCATGTTGTCGCCCTTGGAGTTGACAAGGTTTTTGAAGTCCTCGGCCTTCAGGAGCTTGATGGGGCCCATCATGGCGTTGGGGTCCGGGGCGAAGAGCACGCCCTCGGTGCCGTAGAGCTCCATGCCCGGCAGGCTGGACTTCCACTCGTCATAGGTCAGGTTCAGGTTGCCCACGGCGCCGCTTTTAAACTTCAGCACCGCGCAGTAGTTGGTGTTGACCTCCACGTCCACGTCCTTGCCCCGGATGTTCCGCACGTCCCAGCCGCGGTTGGCGTAGCAGAAAAGGCTCTCGATGGGGCCCAGCAGCGTGACCAGGGTGGTCAGGAAGTAGGGGCCCATGTCCAGCGCGGGGCCCACGCCCTTTTTGTACAGGTAGCCCGCGTTGGGGTGCCACAGGTCGGCGCCGGGGCCCACATAGTTGGCCGTCACGCTGATGACCTTGCCGATGGCGCCCTCGTCCAGCAGCTTCCGCACGGTCTGAAACTCCGGCGTCAGGAAGGTGTCGGGGGCGGCCCCCACAAAGAGGCCCTGCTTCGCGGCAAACTCCACAATCTCGTTGGCCTGCTGCAGGCTGTCGGCCAGGGGCTTTTCACAGTAGACGTGCTTGCCGGCCTTCAGCGCCTGCATGGTCAGGCTGTAGTGGGAGGCGGGGTTGGTGAGGATGATGACGATATCCACCTCGGGATCCGCCAGCATTTCCTCGGTGGTGTAGACCTTCGGGACATTCCAGCGCGCGGCGGCGGCCCTGGCGGCTTCCACGTTCAGGTCCGCGCAGCCCACCGGCCGGAGGTTTTTGAACACCGGGCCCAGGGTGCCGAAGTAGTGGTCGCAGTAGACGCCGGTTCCGATGACGCCGTAGCCGAGAACTCGTTCTTCCATGGCTTTCTCCTTATCGTTTTTTAAGAAAAGTCTTGCCTTTTTGATGTTTACAGTATATAAAAGAGCTGAAAGCTCTGTAGTGACACGTGTCACTTTCCGGAAATGAAAATCTTTCTTGCACTTTGTGCAGCTTCCACAAATTGACAAAGTTTTGTCAAAAATAATTGCAGGTTTTTCGTCAACCTGCTGTCTGGAAGGAGCGCCGGACCATGGAAACCGTCAACAATCCCGCCCTGCGGGACCGCTACCTGCGGGAGAAGCAGATCCTGCGGCACTTCAGCACCTGTGTTCCCAGCTTCCTGCTGCTGCACTATTCGCCGGGGGAGCTGCTGACCAATCCCTTCTCGCCCAGCCGCTATCTGCAGTTTGTGGCGGACGGGAACCTGCTGCTGTACGACATGCCGGACGAGGAGTCCTCCTTCATGATCAAGGCCTCCAGCAACGACGTGGGCCTGCTGGGGGATATGGAGCTGCTGGACGCCGGGTTCATCCCCTTTTTTGTGGAGGCCAGGACGGACGTGTACACCCTGGCGCTGCATCTGGACCGGTACCAGCAGACGCTGCTGTCGGACCCCGTGTTCCTGCGGTATGTGTGCCTGAGCCTCGCGGAGAAGCTGAACGAGGCCGTGTCCAACACCCAGCCCGTCCCCCTGAAGGAGCGGGTGGCCCGGGCCCTGCGGCGCTTTGAGGTGGGGGATGTCATTTCCGACATCGGCCGCCGGGCCAAGAACCTGAACGTCAGCAACCGGCAGCTGCTGCGGGTGCTGAAGGACTACTGCGCCGAGGGGGTCCTGGCCCACGAGAAGAAGGGAGCCTACCGGCTGCTGAGAATACCCTGAGGGACGCCGAAGATGCTGTTGACAGAAACCGGTAAGGTGGTATAATTGAGCGGCGTCGGAGAAGCTGTTCAGCCTTTTCGACGGCGTAAAAATACAGAAGAATGAGAGGAACCTGCTATGTCGGGCACTTTCTGGGCGCTTGTGCCGCCCCTGGTCGCCATTGTACTGGCACTCATTACGAAAGAAACCTATTCGTCCCTGTTTATCGGCATTGTGGTGGGGGCCCTGTTTGTGGCCGGCTTCCAGCCGGTGGCGGCCCTGGACACCATGATTAACGACGGCTTCATCGGCGCCATCGCCGACGGCTGGAACGCGGGCATCTTCATGTTCCTGGTGCTGCTGGGCATCATGGTGGCCCTGGTCAACGCCGCCGGCGGCTCCGCCGCCTTCGGCCGCTGGGCTGTCAAGCATGTCCACACCCGCGCGGGCGCCCTGCTCGCCACCTTCCTGCTGGGCGTGCTGATCTTCATCGACGACTACTTCAACTGCCTGACGGTGGGCTCG
>CAMONN010000064.1 GCA_946620645.1 uncultured Clostridia bacterium | reverse complement strand
TGGAGTTCTCGTCGGTGATGACGCACTTGTCGGAATAGGCCTTGTCGTTGCCCACCCGGCGGTCGCCGCGGAAGCAGTTGGCGATGGCCTGGGTCACGTCGGCGATAACGAAGTTGAAGGAGGTGTGGGCGATGCGCAGGGCCTCGTCACGCAGGCCGATGGTGAACTTGTCCATGCCGTGGGGGACGAAGAGATAGCTCATCATCCAGCGGTAGCGGAGGAAGCCCTTGATGTTCCGGGGCTTCATGATAAACTTGCCCAGAACACTCATCAGGAAAAGCCAGCGGGTGTAATCGTAGAAGGTGTCCTTCAGACCGCGCCACTCGCGGCGGCGGCGGACCTTCAGCTTATCCGAATAGATCTTGCCGGGGGATTCTTCACCGGCGCGCTTCCGGGGATTGACAATGGTTTCAACCGTCTTCATGCTTCCCCACCGCCTTTCTGAATCTTCTTAATCTCGATACTCTCGACGAAGGCCTGGACGCGGGTACGCATCTGGCCGACGGACGAGGCGATGTTATAGGGGCGGTCCACCGCCAGCACCGGGAAGCCGTAGTCCTGCTGCAGCATGAAGGAGCCCAGGGTCTTCTCATAGGCCCAGGGATCGCAGAACTTGACCTGCTCATAGATGATGCCGTCGGCGCCGTACTCCTTGGCGAGGTCCGCCACATACTGCTTGCGGCCGTAGACCTTCTCCTGGTTCATCATACGGGGACACTGGCAGTTCTGAACATAATGACGGCAGACCTGGGTCAGGGCGTCCTCATCGTCGGTGAGGTGAATCTCCACACGGCCGGGATAGGAACCAAAGCAGAAGCGGTCGCAGCAGACAAAGGCACCCTGCTCCTCAATAAGCTTGATGAAGCCGGAGTCGTCCACTTCGCTGCCCACCACAAGAACCCGGGCACGCCAGGGCTGTTTGGCATCAGGACGGCGAGTCTTCAGCTCCTTGAGGGTCTCCTCCAGCTTGTCGATGACCAGGTCCGTGGGACAGACATAGGTGGCAAGACACAGCACGTGGAACTCGTAGCCGGTGATGCGGGGCTTATCGCCCTTGCGGTATTCGCTGATGCCGCGGATGACCCGGCAGAGACGGTTGTGCTTCTCCACCGCCGCACGGATGGCGGCGTCGGAGGTATCGATGCCGTACTTCTCCTTCAGGGGCTTGAGGATGTGGTTGGTGCACTGGAGCACCGAAAGAGCCACATCGGCCTCGGAGTTCTTGAAGGCAATCTCCATGTACTCATGGAAGAAGTTCGGGTTGTCCTTGCCCATGGTCTGGAGAAGCTCCATGTTCTCCACGGCGCGGTTGAGCATGGTGCAGCCGTCCGGCGTGATGACACAGTCGGCGAAGTTGAAGCCGCCTTCAATGGCGCGCTCCAGCAGGGCGCGGCTGGGCTCACAGAGCAGGTTGGTCATGTAGAAGGTCGCGATGTCGATGGACCCGGTGTTGGGCGCGTGCAGGCGAATGCCAAAGGTGCCCGGCAGGTTCATCAACGGCTCCGGAACATTCTCGCAGGTGTAGGCGATGCAGACCTGACCGTCAGCCCTGGCCTGGGTGATCAGCTCGTTATTCGCCACCTGCAGGAGGTCCTCGAAGTATTGCAGATACTTCAGATCTCTCATGGTATGCTGTATTCCCCCTCTTGTTAAAATGTGCCTGTAAAAGGTGCGGTGCGGCAGAAATGCGGGAGTGCCGGCAGGGCATGTCCCGTGATGGATTTGCACAGGCGCACAACGCGGAAAGCCTGTGCGGAACCGTCAGCGCGGACATGTCAAACAGATACGCCGGCGCAAAGGTCAGAACTTCCCCTATCGTATTGTATTTTAACGATTTGCTTGTTAAATTTCAACCAAAACAGGGCATGACGCCGGATTTTTAGATGATCTGTAGAAAAACGACAGCGGGTTTTGGTGATAATGACAAGAGGTTTTTCAGGCCTTTTACAGAGTAAAATGATCTGTATAGACAGATCATCCGGCAGAAAAGGCCGTAATACAGTGAAGGTTACCGGAGGTAATCGCCGGGAGCTGGAACGGCTTACCCAGAGATTGTAAACGGGGCCCGGAGCAGAAAGCCTTGCGGTTTTCGAGCCCGGATGTTATGATGGTCTGGACATCTGTTTGGGAGGTTTTCACCCTGCTTACCTACTCTCTGACAAATGAAGACACAAGGCCTCTGTACGAGCAGCTCACTGACGCCCTGATGCGGGATATCCTGTCGGGGACGCTTCCCGCGGGAAGCCGGCTGCCCTCCAAGCGGAGCCTTGCCGAGAATCTCGGCGTCAGCAGCATCACGGTGGAGGCCGCCTATAACCGGCTGATAGACGGAGGGCTTGTGACCTCCGTACCCCGGAGCGGCTACTTTGTGGAGGAGATTCCACTCCGGGAACTGGCGGCCGGAGCCGGAGGCGGCAGAACCCCGGAGAAAGCTCATGGCCATAAGGGCAACGGATTCAGCGGGGTCCTCCCTGCCCGGCCCGGGGCCGGGGTGGCCTCTGACGCAGAGGGTTCCGGAACGAGTCCCCTTCTGGACCTCTCGGGAAACCGTGCGCCGGCAGATCGCTTTCCCTTCAGCGTCTGGACAAGACTGCTGCGCAGCACTGTGAATGACCTGGGACCGGAGCTGCTGCAGCCGTCGCCGGGCGGGGGCGTGTATCCGCTGCGGGAAGCCATTGCCGCCCATCTGCGGTCCTTCCGGGGGATGGAGACGGACCCCGGGTGCATCATCGTCGGAGCCGGCACGGAGTACCTGTACGGGCTGCTGATCCAGCTGCTGGGCCGGGAGCGGATTTACTGTCTGGAGGACCCGGGCTACCGGAAACCCGCGCAGATTTACCGCGCCGCAGGGGCAGAGTGCCGCTGGGCGCCCCTGGACCGGGACGGACTTACGGTATCCGGGCTGGATGCCTCGGGCGCCGACATCGCCCATATCAGCCCGACCCACCACTTCCCCACCGGGATCACCATGCCGGTGAGCCGGAGGCTGGAGCTTCTGCGGTGGGCGGCGGCGAGGGAAAACCGCTACATTCTGGAGGACGACTACGACAGTGAATTCCGCCTGACCGGGCGGCCGGTGCCCTCCCTGAAGAGCATCGACCGGGACGGGAAGGTGATCTATGTCAACACCTTTTCCAAAACTCTGGCGTCCACCGTGCGCATCAGCTACATGGTGCTGCCGCCGGAGCTGGCGGAGGAATTTTTCAGGCGGCTGCAGTTTTACTCCTGTACTGTCTCGACCTTTGAACAGTATACCCTGGCGAAGTTTATCGCCGAGGGCTATTTTGAAAAACACCTGAACCGTATGCGGCGCTATTATGCGCGGCTCCGGCGGGAACTGCTGCGGCAGATCTCCGAAGGCCCCGCCGCCGACCGGATCCGGGTACTGGAGCGGGACTCGGGGCTGCACTTTCTGCTGCAGCTGGACACCGGGCGCTCAGACGAGGCGCTGTATAAGGCGCTCCTCTCTCAGGGGATCCGGCTGAATCCCCTGTCCTCCTACTACCTGAATCCTTCAGAGGCGCCGGAGCACACCTTCCTGCTGAGCTATTCCGACCTCTCGCCGGAGGACCTGGGCAGGGCGCTGCCTGTGCTGGCAGGCTTACTGTAAGATGATCTGGAGGTTTCCATGAACCGGACACCTGAAAAAACTGAGACTCAAAAGAAATGCGGGACCCGCGGGAAATCCGCGGAACCAGGCCGCAAGCCGGACCCCATTGCCACAGTCGCCGTTATCGGCGGCGGAGCCTCCGGCATGATGGCGGCGCTGACGGCGGCGCAAACTCCCGGACGGCGGGTTATCCTGCTGGAGCGGCAGCAGCGGGTGGGGCGGAAGCTCCTGGCCACCGGAAACGGGCGCTGCAACCTGAGCAACGAAAACGCCCTTCCCCCCGCCTATCAGGGGGATAACCCCCGCTTTGCCGTTCCGGCGCTCACAGCCTTTACTCCGGAGGATACCCTGCGCTTTTTCGGAGAGCTGGGGCTGCTGACTGTGACGGAGCCCGGCGGCCGGGTCTATCCGCTGTCGGATTCCTCCAACAGCGTACTGGACGTGCTGCGCCTCGCCCTGGAGCGGGCGGGCGTGGAGCTGCGCTGCGGAGGGCCGGTGGAGAAGATCCTCCGCCGGGGCAGAGGCTTTCTGCTCAGCGGGGCGGAATCGGGCGAGGTGACGGCTGACGCCGTCATTCTGGCCTGCGGCGGCGCGGCTGGCTCAAAGCTGGGGGGCTGCAGCGACGGATACAAGCTTGCGAAAATGCTAGGCCATCACCGCACGGCCCTCTACCCCTCCCTCACCCGCATCCGGACCGCACCCGAGTATCCCCGGGCCCTCAAGGGCATCCGGGTACAGGCTGAGATGACCCTCCGGCGGGAGGGCACGAAGCTTTCCGGCATGGCCGGCGAGGCGCTGCAGACCGTGAAGGGAGAAGTGCAGTTTACAGAAACCGGCGTTTCGGGGCCCGCGGGCTTCGACCTCTCCCGGGCGGCGGCATCCGGGGGCGAGGGGCTGAGCCTGCACCTGAAGCTGCTGCCTTTTGAGGAGGAGGCGCTGTTCTCCCTCCTGAAGAACCGGCAGGCCCTGTTCCCGGACCCGGAGGCTTCGGAGCTCTTTACCGGAATGCTGCACAACCGGCTGGGGCGGGTTGTGGCCCGGGCCGCCGGAATTCCGGGACAGAGCCCCATCTCCGGTCTCTCGGAGGATCAGCTGAGGGCCGCCGCCCGGAAGTGCCTGGATTTTGAGCTGCCTGTTACAGGCGTGGACGGCTTTGATACGGCGCAGGTCACCGCCGGGGGACTGCGTACGGATGAGTTTGACCCCCAGACGCTGGAAAGCCGGCTGGTTCCCGGCTTCTTCGCCTGCGGTGAGGTTCTGGACATCGACGGACCCTGCGGCGGGTATAACCTGCAGTGGGCCTGGGCCAGCGGCGCCCTGGCCGGGAGGCTCGGATCATGATTCTGGTGCGTAATCTTCGTCTTCCCGCCGGTGAGGAGGAATTTTCCCGCCTGGCGGAGCGGCTCCCGGCTCTGGCCGCAGGGAAGCTCCGGATCCCGCCGGGGAAGATCTCCCGGTGGAAGCTGAAGCGGCGCTCCCTGGACGCCCGCAAGAAACCGGAGCTGAGCTGGGTCTGCTCGGTAGCGGTGGAGGTCTCCGGAGACGAAGCCGGCATTCTGCGGCGCTGCGGGAAGAACCCCGACGTGGCGGAATACCGGCCGCTGGTATATGAGATCCCTGTTGCAGAGGGAAAGAAAACTGCGGAGGGCGAGAGGCCCGTGGTGGTGGGCTTCGGTCCGGCGGGGATGTTTGCCGCCCTGGTGCTGAGCCGGGCGGGCCTGCGGCCCATCGTGCTGGAACGGGGGCAGGATGTTCACACCCGCAGCCGGGCGGTGGAGGCCTTCCGCAGCGGCGGCCCCCTGGACCCGGAGAACAACGTCCAGTTCGGCGAGGGCGGCGCCGGCACATTTTCCGACGGGAAACTGAACACCGGCACCCATGACCGGCGGATCGCCTGGGTACTGGAGGAGTTCTACCGGCACGGTGCCGGAGAGTCGGTGCTCTATGACGCCAAACCGCACATCGGCACGGACGTGCTGGTTTCGGTGGTGGAGAGCATCCGGAAAGAGATCCTCTCTCTGGGCGGGGAGGTGCGCTTCGGCACCCGGCTGACCGGGCTGGAACTGGATGTGCGAAACTCCGCTCTCACAGGGCTCCGGTTTCAGGGCCCCGGGGGCGATGGAGTTCTCACCTGCCGCCGGGTAATTCTCGCCATCGGGCACTCGGCCCGGGACACCTTTGAGGCGCTGCACGCACAGGGGGTCCCCATGGAACGGAAGGCCTTTGCCATGGGGGTGCGCATCGAGCACCGGCAGGCGGACATTGACCGCGCCCAATATGGAAGAACCCGGGGGACGCTGCCGCCGGCGGACTACAGCCTGCATACACACCTGCCGGACGGAACCGGAGTTTTCAGCTTCTGCATGTGTCCCGGCGGGCAGGTCTTCGCCGCCGCCTCGGAAGAAGGCGGCGTGGTTACCAACGGCATGAGCTACTCCGCCCGGGACGGAGAAAACGCCAATGCGGCGCTGCTGGTGGGACTGCAGCCGGAGGAGTTCCCGGGCGAGGGAGTGCTGGCCGGAATGACCTGGCAGAGGGAGCTGGAGCGGGCTGCCTTCCGCTGCGGCGGAGGAAACTATCTCGCCCCCTCCCAGACGGTCGGGGAATTCCTGTGCGCCGCAGCCGCGGAGGCCGGGCAGGCGCCTCCCGGCGGGAATAAAGTCTCCGGAGAAAAAAAGGCAGAGGATCACTCCCCTGCTGATGAGGATATCGCTTTTGATGCCGGCCGGGTCTTACCAAGCTACCGGCCGGGGGTCGTCCGGGCGGATCTCTATTCCCTGCTGCCCCGGCGGGTCGCCGGCTCTCTGGCCGCGGCCATTCCGGTCTTCGGCCGGCAGCTCCGGGGCTTTGACGCACCGGACGCAGTCCTCACCGGGCCTGAAACCCGCTCCTCTTCACCGGTTCGGATCCTCCGGGATGCAGATTTCTCCTCTCCCATCCATGGACTCTACCCCTGCGGCGAAGGCGCGGGTTATGCGGGTGGTATTACCTCCGCAGCAGTGGACGGGATGCGCTGCGCCGAGGCGGTGAT
>CAMONN010000063.1 GCA_946620645.1 uncultured Clostridia bacterium | reverse complement strand
GCCCCAACCTGGTTCTGGATGAGGTTGCCCACGGCGACCCGTCTGCGGGCTTCAAGAGCTTCTACCGCCTCTGCGTGAAGTATGTTGTGCCTGTTGTGATGGCCTTCGTGCTGGCCGGTCAGATGATCGACTTCTTCGGCGGCAGCAAGGTAATCTGGTACGTGGTTGCGGCGGTCCTCCTGGTAGGCTTCTTCGCCTATGCAAACGTTGGAAAGAAATCTGAACAGTAAAACCTTTCAAGATGCGTCATAGATATTCCTGAGAGGGAGCCCGCGGCCGAGAGGCCGCGGGCGTTTTTATGTGATATGAAAAAACTCCGGGGTGAAATCTCCCCGGAGAAAACTCTTTTACTCCCGCCCGGCTTGTGGTAGAATAGGCTCCAGCTTATCCGAAAACCGGAGAGATTCTATGACTGACAGATTGAAAAACCGAATTCTTCCCATTTTGCTCCTGGGCGTCCTTCTGCTCCCGGCCCTTTCGGGCTGCGGTGCCTCCGGTACTGCGGCGCGGGACTATGAGGCGGCGCTTCAGATGCTGGAGCGGGGAGAGTACGCCGAGGCCTCAGAGGCCTTTGCCGCGCTGGGGAGTTATCAAGACTCCGGGCGCCTGCTGATGTACAGCAGGGCTGCGGCTGCCGCCCGGGAGGGCGATGTTGAGAAAGCCGGGAGGGCCTTTGCCGCGCTGGGGGACTTTCAGGAAAGCGCCGGGATGCTCTCTTACTGCGACGCCCGCCGGCTGGAGCGGGAGGAGTCCTGGCTGGAGGCTGCGGAGACTTTCCTGCAGATTCCGGATATTCTGGATTCCGCCCAGCGGGCGGACGCCGCCCGGGACCGGATTTATGATGCGGCGTCGGAGGCGGAAACCGCGGGGGATCCGGAAAGGGCCGTTTCTCTCTATGCCTCTCTCGGGGACTACCGGGACGCGGCGGAGCGGCGGACCGAAACCCTTCGCCAGTATTTTCAGCAGCGGCTGGAGCGCCGGGACTATGAGGGCGCCCTGCTTCTTATGGATATGGAGCCGGATGCGATTACCCTGGAGCATGCGGATCCCTCCGGGCTTCCGGATGTTGAGGCCTTTCTGGACAGCTTTGTCAGTGCCTACCTGTACTTCAGCGCCAACACCGGGGACGCCGTCTCCGCCTACTATGGCGCTGCCCAGTACCTCGAGCCTGGCGGCACCCTGGATCAGCGCTTCCGGCAGTTTCTGATGATCGGCAGCTTCAGCCACAATTCCGGTTTCCGTTATTACGGCGGTGAACTGCTGGACCTCTTCCGCCTGGATGAGGACTCCTGCCTCGCCTATTTCCGTGCTAAGGCATCGGTTCTGCAGCCCCGGGGCGGGGTGGAGATTACCAGGACCTTCCGCATCACCCTTCGCCTTTCCGGGGAGACCCTCGTAGCCGAGTCCATTGAGGACTGCCTGTACGGCGGTGCCGTGAATCCTACCGGGCGCCCCGTTGTCAGCGGCCCCCTGCCGGGCGGGAAGCTCCCGGCGGATGAGGATGGCGACGGCATCCTGATGCTCGACGTGTGGAAGAAGGGCTTCCGGGGCACCATGATGGTTGTGCTGGACCCCTCCCGGGTGTTTGTGGGATTCCCGGGCTTTTACGGCGGCAACGGCATGCTGCTGGATGCTCTGGCTACCCGTTATGACGCCCTGGGCGGCATCAATGCCGGCGGATTCATTGACGAGGATGGCGGCGGGTCCGGCGGCCTGCCCGAAGGCCTTACCATTGTGGAAGGGGAGACCTATCTCTGGGCGGCCTCCGGCGCTTCAGCTGCCTTCGATGAGGACAATGTCCTCCATGTGCGCTATTATACCCCCGAGGAGGCGGCGGCAGACCGGATCCGGGACTGTGCCAGCTTTGGCCCGGCCCTGATTTCCGAGGGAGTTGCGGAATACGGCCCCTATATGGAAAGCGGTATCAATCCCCGCACAGCCATCGGCCAGCGGGCGGACGGGGCGGTACTGATGCTCTGCATTGACGGCCGGCAGCTTCACAGCATCGGCGCCAGCTACGGCGATATCCGGGACGTGATGCTGGACTTCGGCGCTGTCAACGCCTGCAGTATGGACGGCGGCTCTTCTACGGTGATGTATTTTAACGGAGAGTATGTCAACAGTCCCTCTTCGGCCAGCGGCACCTCCCGTTACCTGCCCAACGCTTTTCTGGTCCGGAAATGAGGGGGGTTGAAGGATGAAGAAATCGATTGCAATGCTCCTGCTGTGTTCCCTGATGGCGGCACTGATCCTCAGCGGCTGCGCAGGGGCGGAGGAGCGGAACCTTCAGGCCGGGGAGCAGGCCCTGGCCAGGGAAGACTATGCCGCCGCGGCGTCCGCCTTTGAAAAGGCGGGCGGCACACCGGATGCCCTCCGGCTGCTGCACTATGCCATGGCGTTCCAGGCCCTGGAGGCGGAGGACTATGCCGGGGCGAGATCCGGCTTTCAGGGCCTTGGGGACTTCCGGGACAGCGCCCTGATGATCCCTTACACCGGGGCCCGGGAGCAGGAGGCCCGCGCCCGGGCCTCTCAGGCTGCCGGAGACGCCGATGCTGCGGCGGAGGCCTGCCTCGCGGCGGTCGCAGGGTACGGAGAGCTGACCTTCTTCCGGGACTGTGACCAGCGCTCGGAGGCCTGCCGGGAACTGCTCTATAGCGGCGCCGTTGAATGGATGGACGGTGGCCGGTATGCTGAGGCGGCCTCCGCTTTCGCCGCCCTGGGTGACTGGCGGGACTGCGCCGGGCTCCGGAAATACTGTGAGGCGGCGGAGCTGGAAACCCAGGGGAGTTTCCCGGCGGCTGCGGCGCTCTTTGCTGAGGTCCCTGAGGTTCGTGACGCCTCTGCCCGGGCGGAGGCCGCCCTGCAGCAGGCTTACCGCGATGCGGAGGAGCTGCTTCAGCAGAAAGAATATGAAGCGGCTGCTGCGGCCTTTGCGGCCCTCGGCGACTACCGGGATGCCGCTTCCCAGGCCGAGACTGCCACGGTGAGTCTGGTACGGACCCGCCTGCAGGCCGGTTCCTATGCCGAGGCGCTGGAAAAGCTGAGCCAGCTGCAGGACCCGGCGTCTGTTTTCCCGGCGGCGGAGCCTGCCGAGGCGGAGAACCTGAATGCCTATCTCCACAGCTTCCTCAATACCTGGATGACAGTTCACTCCGGGATCATGACTGCCTTTTTCGCCAACATGCAGCTGGAACCCTATCTGGAACCGGGGGGTGAGCTGGACACCCGTGTCCGTGCTGAACTCGTCGACGACGGCTCCGCCCTCAATTACGGCTTTCAGTATCTGAATACCGACGTCCGGGAGCTCCTGCGGCCGGATGAGGGCTTCACCGCGGCGAGGGTGCGGGCGTCCGCCTCCTGGTACAGCGCCACAGAAGGCCCGGTGGAGGTACAGCCGGTTCTCTGGGTTCTGCTGGATTCCCGTCAGGGAAACCCGGTGGTTGCCGCCGTGCTGGAGGAAGCGAAACAGGGGTAGTCTCTCTATCAAATCCGGAAACCATTCTGCGCCCGCGGCCACGTGGCCGCGGGCGTTTTCTGATTCATGTTGCGGATCAATCCGGGTTCTGCTAAAATGAATACAAAACGGGATAAACCCGGGAGTATTATGGGTGGAGGATCTCCAGTATGGAATCCGTCAAGATCAAGAAAAAAGATCAGAATATTGTCTCCTGCCTGATGGAGAACCCGGAGCACCCGAAGGGGATCGTCATTGCGATCCACGGGTTTTCCAGCAACAAGGAATGTGCGACCTTTCAGATGCTTTTCCGGAGACTTCCGGCCGCCGGCTACGGCGTGCTGGGGATTGATCTTCCGGGACACGGCAGTGAGGAATCCCTGCAGGAGACGCTGAGGATCGAGGGCTGCAAGAACAGCATTGAGGCTGCGGAGCATTTTGCCGCGGACCGCTTTCCGGGCCTTCCGATCTTTTATTTCGCTTCCAGCTTCGGCGCTTACCTGACAGGACTTTATGTCAGCACCAGGCCTCACCTGGGGAGAAAGGCCTTCTTCCGGAGTGCGGCGGTGAATATGCCGGAGCTTTTTGTGGGGCCGAATCCTCCCGAGCGGCACCGGCAGATTCTTGAGGCGCTGGAGAAGCAGGGCTACTTTGACGCCAATATTGAAACCTCCAAACCGGTGCGCATTACGAAAGAGATGTACCGGGATTTCAAAATGAATGATCTGTTTCAGATTTTTGATCCCACTGCCTTCGGGGGTACGGCTGTGCGGATGGCTCACGGCTCGGAGGACGCTGTCATTGACCCGCGGGCGGCGGAAAAGTTTGCCGCACAGTTTCATGTTCCTCTGACGGTATTTGAAAACGAAGGGCATTCTCTGTCCGGACGTCCGGATACGGCCGACCGGGTGGCGGATCTTGCCATTGCTTTTTACAATGAAGACACTTGAGATCAAAATCAGGGGAATCGTCCAGGGGGTGGGCTTTCGCCCGTTTATGCACCGCCTGGTGCGGAAGCATTCCCTGAAGGGGAATATCCGCAATACCTCTTCCGGCGTCACGGTGGAGCTGGAAGGGGAGGAGGAATCTCTGGAGGCCTTTCTTCAGGCGCTGCCCCGGGAAGCGCCGCCCCTCGCCGTCATCGAGGATGTGGCGGTGCGGGAAATCCCGCCGCAAAACTTTACGGATTTTACGATCGTTCAGAGCCAGCGGGAGGCCAGCCGGGACACCCTCATTTCTCCGGATATCGCCATCTGCCCCGACTGTCTGCGGGAGCTGCTGGATCCGAAGGACCGCCGCTATCGCTATCCTTTTATTAACTGCACCAACTGCGGCCCGCGCCTGACCATCATTGAGGACGTTCCCTATGACCGGCCGAAAACCTCCATGAAGGCCTTTCCCATGTGCCCGGACTGCGAGCGGGAATACCACGACATTGAAAACCGCCGCTACCACGCCCAGCCGGACTGCTGCCCGGTCTGCGGGCCGAGGCTGAGTTATCTGAACGAGAAGGGAGAGCCCCAGTCCGGCGACCCGATTCTCCTGGCGCAGGAGGCCCTGCGGGAAGGGAAGATCATCGCCGTCAAGGGTTTGGGAGGCTTTCACCTCGCCTGCCGGGCGGATGATGCGTCCATCACCCGGGAGCTTCGCCGCCGCAAGCACAGGGATGAAAAGCCTTTTGCCCTCATGGCCAGGGATGTGGAGACGGCCCGGCGCTACTGCCGCGTCTCAGAGGAGGAGGCGCGCATTTTAAACGGTGCACGCAAACCCATTGTCCTCCTGGAAAAGAGGCCGGAGCGATGCGGAGAGCTTCGGCATCTCAGTGAAAACGGTTTTCTGGGCCTGATGCTGCCCTATACGCCGCTGCATGTTCTGCTTTTCGAAGGCGCCTTCGACCTTCTGGTGATGACCAGCGCGAACCTCTCCGACACCCCGATCCTCAAGGATAACGAAGCCGCCCTTGCCGGGCTGGAGGGGATTGCCGACGGCTTCCTGCTGCACAACCGCTTTATCCAGACCCGCTGTGACGATTCTCTCTGCTGGGTGCTTAACGGGAAAGAGTACTTTGCCCGCCGCTCCCGGGGCTATGTTCCTCAGCCTGTGACGGTGCCGGGGCTTTCCGGACAGATTCTCGCCTGCGGCGCCGAGCAGAAGGCCAGCTTTTGCCTCGGCAGGGGGGAGCACGCCTTCCTGAGCCAGCATATCGGGGATCTTAAAAATCTGGAAACCCTGGAGCATTACGAGCGTCAGGTGCGGTACTTTGAGCGGCTCTTTGACGTCATGCCGGAAACACTGGTCTGCGACCTGCATCCGGACTACCTCTCCACCCGCTATGCCGAGGAGCGCTCCGAGGCGGAGGGCATTCCGCTCCTCCGGGTGCAGCACCACCATGCCCACATGGCCGCCTGTATGGCGGACAACAGACTGGAGGGCCCCTGCATCGGCCTTGTGTGGGACGGAACCGGCCTGGGAACCGACGGCACCGTCTGGGGGGCCGAGTGCCTGGCGGGGGACTACCGGACCGTCACCCGTTTCGGCAGTGTCCGGCCCGTTCCGCTCATCGGCGGCGACCGGGCGGTGATGGAGCCGAACCGCATTGCTTTCGCCCTTCTGAGTGATTCCGGCTGTGATACCGGCCTTTTGGAAAAAGGCCCGACGCTTCGGGGGGAAGGACTTTCGGCGAAGGACCGGTCCCTTCTGGAGCGGCAGCTGTCCGCCGGGCTTAACTGCCCTCTTTCCTCGGGCATGGGCAGGCTCTTTGACGGCGTGGCGGCGATCCTAGGGATTTGCGGCCGCTGCAGCTATGAAGGCCAGGCCGCCGTCCTTTTGGAGGCTGCAGCAGGGGAGTGCGACAAGGCCTTCCCGGTGGCGTTTTATAACGATGATGCATCTCCGGCCCTTTTGCGCTTTGACTGGCGGCCCATGATCCGGGAGCTGGCGCTGCGGCGTGAGCAGGGGACCCCGGTCCCGGGCCCTGCCGCCATGTTCCTGAACACCCTCATTGAAATGGCCCTGCAGACCGTCCTCCGGGTATCTGCTGAAACCGGTCTCCGCCGGGTAGTGCTCTCCGGGGGAAGCTTTCAGAACATGTATGTCATGCGAAGGCTCCCTTCTGCCCTGGAGAAGGCGGGGCTGGAGGTGTTCTGCCATAACCGCGTCTCCTGCAACGACGAAGGCCTCGCCCTCGGCCAG
>CAMONN010000062.1 GCA_946620645.1 uncultured Clostridia bacterium | reverse complement strand
CAGCCCGGTTTAATAGGGCAGCGTCAACATCCCGGATTTCCCCCAGGCAAACTTGAAAACAAATGTGCATCCAGACAGAAACAGGCGCCTCTTCCGCAAAAGGGAAGAGGCGCTCTGCTGTTAATATTTAACTGCAATCAAGCATGACGGATGAAGTTGCGGATTCCGGTTACCGGACCTCGATCCGGATATCTCCGGTGTCGGTGCTGATCTCGCATCTGCCGCCGGAGGTGCTTTTCGGTATGTCAATCTTACCGGTGCCTGTCTCCGTAAGGAACACTTTCTCCGTCAGAAGGCTGCCCCTGACACTGCCCGTATCCGTTTCATGGATTCAATTGTCAGATGACTTCAGGACTGGGAAGGGGAACCTTCTTCGCTCTCCGCCGGCTTTTCCTGAGCGGGCTTTGTCTTGCGGCTCCGTGATCCCTTCGGAGCGGAGTCTCCGGCCGGCTTCGGTTTTTTACCGTGTGCGCCGCGGTATTTCAGGCAGAGCATGGTAATGTCGTCAAACTGCGGGGCGCCGTCGGCAAAGCCGTCCACCGCCTCCCGCATCTGCCGGATCAGGGCCTCCGGCTCGCCGTCCGGGTTCTGATTCAGGGTTTCGATCACCCGCTCTTCGCCGAACAGTTCCTTTTTCCCGTTGGCCGCCTCTGTCACGCCGTCAGTATACACAAAGATGCTGTCGCCGCGACCAAGCTCAAATTCCCGGTTCTGAAATTTCGCTTCTTTGTTGAAGCCTACAATGATACCGTGTTTGTATTTCAGCGCCTCAAAATCTCCGCCTCCGCTTCGCAGGCAGGGGTTTTCATGCCCCGCGTTGCAGGCAAGGCCCTTTCCGGTGGAGATCTCCAGTACGGCCAGCCATACTGTGACAAACATCATCGCGGAGTTCTGCTCGCACAGCTGGATGTTCACGTTGCTCAGTGCCGTTGCCGGGTCGCAGCCGCTCATCAGCTGGTTCTTGATCAGGGTCTTTGAGACCATCATGAAGAGGGCGGCCGGGATGCCCTTGCCGGAAACATCCGCGATCACCAGCGCCAGGTGATCTTTGTCGATCAGGAAGAAGTCATAGAAGTCGCCGCCCACTTCCTTCGCGGGCCGCATGGATGCGTACAGGTCAAATTCCGTCCGGTCCGGGAAGGCCGGGAAGTCGCTCTCCAGCATGCTGAGCTGGATGTCCGCCGCCAGCTTCAGCTCTTCATCCAGTCGGTCCAGTTCCGAGATCATGGACACGACGCCCCTCACCGGGTCTCCCGCATCCTGGTCTTCCGTCACCGAGCGGATGAAGGCGAAAACATCTTCATCCCGGCCGCGGATCCGGCTTCGTACCGTCATCCGTACCGGCTCCTGCGGGTGTTCCGCATTGTGTTTTTCCACGGCCTCTTCCACCCGGGTGGACAGCAGCTGAAGCTCCGACCGGCTGTCGGTTCCGGAGAACATCAGGAATTTCTTTTCCTCCATCCGGATCACGTCGTAATCCCGGTGCAGCGTGTCCCGCAGAATCCCGAATGCGGCGGGAAGGTCCCCGTCCGGCTGGAGAATCAGCGCGCTGCGGGTATCGTCTGCCGCCGTGTGGTCAAAGAAGAAGGACATGAATGCCAGGTTGTACATGCCGGATTCATCATCCAGATACCGCAGTTCATCCGCCATGGAGAGGTAAAACAGCAGCGCCCCGATGGCAAAGCCCAGAACATCCGCCTGAAACGGCAGGAGGAACTGGGCGGCCACGCCCAGCCCCACCGGCAGGACCATGGGCAGGACCCGGAGGAAGCGGATTTTCGCGGACTGTGCGTCATAAATCCGGACCCGGACCAGAGAGATCAGGAAGTAGACGGTTTCCAGGCCCAGGAAGATATAATACAGCAGGCCCGGTTCAAACTGGTTGTCCTCGGTATAGGTGAACACGGCCCCGGTCAGCAGATTGATGAGCAGGAGGAAGGTAAACACGCCGAAGGGTACATAATACAGCAGATCCGTCATGGAAAACTGCTTTTTTTCTCCCCGCAGCCTGGCGTCCACAAAGGCGCACCACAGCAGGATGATCAGGAACGCGCACCACTCCCACAGGGTCCGGGCGGCGATTGCCAGTGTATGGCACCAGGGCGCCGTCTGCCCGGCCGTGGCGTGGCAGATAAAACTCAGCACACAGGTCAGCGCGAGAGTCAGGAGAAGGTAGCCGAACAGCCGCAGGGCCTCGTTTTTCCGCCGGTAAAGAAACCCGGACAGAACCATCAGCAGAAGCGTGACCAGAAGCGCCACCGTGTCCGCGTAGCAGGACACAAGCGCGGTCTCATTGAGTGCATTCATGATACCGCCTCCTCTGACATCGGGATGTTCATCTCATGGAGACGGACACATACGAGAATCAGCGTAAAGATAAACACAGTGGAGGAAATGCTCTGGAACCAGAGGTCCAGTGCGAGCCGGGTGGCCAGCAGGAAGAAGCCCAGCAGCGCCAGCAGCCTGTTGACCCGGTAGATCCGGACCAGGGAGAACAGCAGGTAGAACAGGGGCGGCAGGAACATGAGCTTTGCAATGCGCCCGGCATGGAACACATTTCCGTCCCGGATGGAGAAAATCCATCCGGTTTCCAGGTTGATGATCACCACAAGAAGCATCAGCAGACAGGGGATTCCGAAGAGCAGGTTCTTTTTCCGCAGTTCGTTCAGGTCCGGATTAATCCGGTACTCCAGGTACACCAGCACCAGATAGGGGAAGCCGATCAGCGCCATGTAATAGACCGTATTCCCCAGAATCATCATGTCCCTTGCTATAGGCAGCGTGCTGAACTCCAGCAGGAAGGACAGCAGCTCTCCCACCGCCATCGCCAGCAGCACGAGAATCATGGAGAGGAACATCCTGTCCTCCAGCCTGGCGCGCTTGCGGTTCGCGGCGTTGAAGATCAGCAGCCCGCCCAGCAGCAGCAGGGACGAGGAGATCATCATGATGGTTCCCAGGCCTCCGGCGGAGAGCTGCTTTCCCTTGACAATGGGGAACGACGCACTCTGGGCGCCGTGCCCGGTGGGGTCTTTCACGGTGATGATAAAGGTGTAGGCGCCGATCCTCAGGTTTGTATAGTCCACCGGCGCCAGCCTGCTGCGGAGAAGCGTTTCGTCCGTCCTCTCGAAGCCGTCCAGACGGTAGGAGACCTGGGGGTCAATCAGCGAGTAGTTGAACACGAAGGGATACAGCGTCACCTTGCTGGCATTCCCCGGGACGGTAAACCGGCCGGACTCGTCGGCGTAGTACCGCACGCCGTCGGCCTCCACATAGGGGAGGTCGATCTTCATTTCCGAAAGGTCCTGGAACGGCGTCTCGATATTCACCTTGACCACGCCTTCGGTGCCCGCGATATACAGGTCGCCGTCCTCGGTCAGCTCGCTGTAGGCGTTGACGGTGGGGGCGAAGGGGAGCCCGCTCTGCATGCTGTAGAACACCGGTTCATACTGGCCGTCGGCCAGCAGATCCTCCGCGGAAGCAATATAGATTCCCGCACTGGAGAGAATCCAGACCTCTCCGCTGCTGCTCTCATAGATGTCATAGTTGTTGGGGTAGGGGAACTGCCGGAGGGTCCTCACCCGGTAGTCCGGCGTCATCACGGCAAGGGAGTTGCTGGTGACGATCCAGAAGAGGTCCTGGGTCCGGCTGCGTCTCAGGCGCAGAATGATGTCGGAGGCCAGCCCGTCTTCGGTTCCGATCCGCCTGGTTCCCTCCGGGCCGATCACGTAGATCCCGTCGCCGTCCGAACCGAGGATCAGATCCCCCTGAAAGCCTTCCGCCACGGTAAGGATATCCTCGTTGACGATCCCGGCCTCTGAGCTGTAGGAGGCCTTCACCCGGCCGTTCTGAATCACGCTCACGCCGCCGGTGCCGGAGGTCAGGACCGTGCCGTCCGACCCCGTGCAGATCGCCCGGACCGCGTTGGAGAAGAGGCCGTCTTCCAGGGTATAGGCTGTGACAACCCCCTGATCATAACACAGCAGGTACTTGCGCCAGCCGGAGATCCAGAGCCTGCCCTTGCCGTCCCGGACGATGGAGCGGACCCGCAGCCCGTCCAGCATCGTCAGCAGGTCGTCCGCCTCCAGTTCTTCGCCGGACGCGGTCACGGCCTCAGTCAGGGGGATACGGTTCAGCCTTCTGTCGCCGTCCATGACGATCAGCCCGCTGTCCGTGCCGATAAACAGCTTCCCGTCGCTGAGGCAGGTGCTGTTGACGACAGTAGAGGGCAGCTCGTAGCGTTCAAAGAGATTTGAGAACATGTTCGGCACGATCTTCATCAGGCCCTGGCGGGAGGAAACAAACCAGAGGTTCCCGTCGTGATCGGTCATCACATGCTCAATGGAGTTGCTCATGGGCACGTTCTTCGGCATCCGGAAGCCGTCAGCGCCCAGCCTGCCGATTCCGTTTTCGGCACAGATCCAGATCTGGCCGTTGATGTACTCCATGGTGGTTGCCGAATACAGCGGGGCGATGTCCTTCCTCCGGATGACGGGGAAGTTTGCCTCCATGCTCCCGTAGCAGACTTCAGAGTCCTGCGTCCCCACATACAGGCATCCCGGGTGCTCGGGATCGGGCAGGATGCTGCGGACGTCTTTGATGCTGCATTCTTCACTGCCCAGGAAGGTCACCACGGCGCCGTCCCGGAGGGTGAAGAGATCTCCGTCCTGGGTGAGGCCGTATACCAGGCCGTCCGGGCCTGGACGAAACTCCCAGATGGTCTTCCGGTCAAGGCGCTCATCCTCCAGCAGGCGGAGCTTCAGCGTGTCGTCAATCATTGCAACCCCGCCGGCCGCACAGCCGATGTAGATGAGCCCGTTCTCATCCTCGGTGACGGCGCGGACACTGACGGAGCGCAGTCCCTGCTCCTTCCCCCAGTTCTGAAGGCTGTTCTTCATCATGGAAAACACGCCGGAATCGTTGGTTCCGATCCAGATCCGGTCCCTGCTGTCCACAAAGAGGCAGCGGACGTTGGCGATCCCGGTGGAAGGGCTGACGCGCTCAAAGGTATTGCCGTCATAGCGGATCAGACCGGCGTAGCTCCCGATCCAGATAAAGCCCTCGGCCGTCTGTGCGATGGCGTTCGCCTCGGAGGTGGGCAGACCGTTCCGGTTGTTGTACAGCACCGCCGAAAACCCCTCGCTCTGCCTGGTTGGGTCAATGGAGAGCTCCGTGTTCCGGTTGCCGGAAAGGTTGAGAACCTCTCTGCCCGCCGCACTGCCCACGGGTGCCAGGCACTGCGACAGGCAGACTGCGGCCAGCAGCAGGCACAGCAGCAGCCTGCCCGTGCGGCTTCCTGTTCGGTTGTTTAATCGTCCGGTCATGAGCTGACTCCTTGAAGTGTTAAACGGATAATCCCGGTATGGTACAGAGAAATATACAGATAAAAATAATATATCATACTGACTTCCCCTGTCAATTCAAAATGCAGAAACCGCCGCCCTGTTTCTGCACAGCCCGCGGGCTTGATCCCCGGGCGGTTGCAGAGAACGCGCCTTTGTGCTATCATCATGCGCGAAAACTGTGAGCGGGAGAACGACGATGTATTTTGATACCCACGCCCATCTGGACGATGAGGCCTTTGACCCCGACCGGGAGGAAGTGCTGCGGCGCATCCGGGCATCCGGCGTTGAGCGGGTGGTGAACCCGGGCTGCAACGCCGCCAGCACCCGGAAGGCGGCGGCGCTGGCGGATGCCTGGGACTTTATCTGGTTTGCCGCCGGGTATCACCCGGAGGACCTGGCCTCCCTGACGGAGGAGGGCTATGGGACCGTACGCACCCTGGCGGCACATCCCAAATGCGTCGCCATCGGCGAGATCGGCCTGGATTATTACTGGGATACCAGCCGCAAGGAGGAGCAGAAGGCCCTCTTCCGGCGGCAGCTGGAGCTGGCTCTGGAGCTGGACAAGCCCGTCATCATCCATGACCGGGAAGCCCACGCCGACTGTCTGGAGATCGTCCGGCAGTACCCGGGCCTGCGGGGCGTGTTCCACTGCTACTCCGGCAGCGCCGAGATGGCGAAGGAGCTGCTGAAGCTGGGCTGGTACCTGGGCTTTGACGGGCCCGTCACCTATAAGAACGCCCGAAAGGCCGTTGAGGTCCTGGAGATCTGCCCTCCGGACCGGATCCTCGTGGAGACCGACAGCCCCTATCTGCCGCCGGTGCCCATGCGGGGAAAACGCAACGACCCCGGGAACCTCACCTACATCTGTGAGAAGATCGGGGAGGTGAAGGGCCTCACCGGAGAGGCGGCGGCCCGCCTTACGCTGGAAAACGGCTGCCGGCTTTTCGGCCTGTGAGACGCCCCGGGGCCAGAGTTTACGGAATATTCTTGAAACTGGCTCTGTTTTGGTGTAGAATCCCAAAGCGCGGAAAGCGGATCGGTCTGGAGGTGACTGCATTTGAAGAATAAAGTGGGCTGGCTGCTCTGCATGGCTTTTCTCTGTGTTGTTCTCGCAGGCGTGGTGGCTTCCCGGATTGAGAGCCGGGATCAGATCATTCTTGGCGGCTCGGAAGGCACCTTTGTCCAGACCGACACCTATGCCTATCCGGTGGCTGAGGTTACGCCGGAGCCTAAGGAAGGCGATGACGGCTGGCCGGTGATCGACATTACCGAGGCCCAGTACCGCATGGTCAACGATGATACCGAGTTCCTGCTGCCCTCCTCCTTTGAGCCTGTCTGCGGCGTGGTTGACGGCACCAAATTCATGATGTTCGATGTGGACGCGCTGCCGTACCTCAACGCCATGCTCCATGCCGCCGAGGAGGCCGGCTACACCCCCTATATTGCCGCGGCCTACCGGACTTATTCCTATCAGACACAGATGTTCAATGCCATGGCCAGCGCTCTTTCCGGGAACATGGACTACATGGACCCCCGCTACAAGGA
>CAMONN010000061.1 GCA_946620645.1 uncultured Clostridia bacterium | reverse complement strand
CCGTATTTCTTACGCTCTTTCATTCTCGGGTCACGGGTCAGGAGACCGGCAGCCTTCAGAGTGGAGCGGTAATTCTCGTCCAGAACAACGAGGGCGCGGGCAATGCCGTGACGGATGGCGCCGGCCTGGCCGGAAACGCCGCCACCTCTCACAGTGGCTTCCACATCGACCTTACCAGTGGTGCCGGTGGCAACCAGAGGCTGACGGACGATGAGCTTCAGGGTCTCGAGACCGAAGTAATCATCAATTTCACGGCCGTTCACGGTGATCACACCGCTGCCGTTGGGAATCAGGTGAATGCGGGCGACGGAGGACTTCCGGCGGCCGGTACCGTACATGTAGGGGCGCTTGGTTTTATAAGTAGCCATAGTTCAGATCCTCCTTCTCAGCGATCCCAGACTTCGGGCTTCTGAGCAGCGTGGTTGTGCTCGGGGCCGGCGAAGATACGCAGGCGCTTGAGCTGCCACTGGGCGATGGTGTTCTTCTGCAGCATGCCGCGCACGGCGAGACGCATGGCCAGCTCCGGCTTCTTCTGCATCAGGGTCTTGTACTGGGTCTCCTTCAGTCCGCCGGGGTAACCGGAGTGGGTACGGTAATACTTCTGCTCCAGCTTCTTGCCGGTGAGGACAGCGTCCTTGGCATTGATGATGATGACGTAGTCACCGCTGTCAACATGCGGTGTGTAGTCGGCCTTCAGCTTACCGCGAAGCAGATCCGCTGCGAGAGCGGCGGTCTTGCCCATGGGCTTGCCGGCGGCGTCGATGACGTACCACTTGCGGGCGGCTGCGGCCTGCTCCTTGGTCAAAAGGGTAGTAGACATGTTCTTCCTCCGAAAAATATGATAAAATACAACAACATTCAGCCAACAGAGGACGGGGCTCCCCCGAGGCGCTTAATCTTTATAGCACAGGGGAATGCGCTTGTCAACGGAAATTTTTCAAAACAAAGTGAAATCTCTTAAATGCTCTCAAAATCTCTCGAAATCTCGAAAATACTAAAAACGATTTTTCAAATACAGAGGGTTAAGGATTCTTCAGAGACTCCGTCAGAAAACTGTGATATACTTCCGGCAGAGGAACAAACGATGGAGGACGTTGAAAAATGCGGAAATCAGTCAGTGTTTTGCTGCTAATGGCAATGCTCTTTACGCTTGCGGCCTGCGGCAGGGCGCCTGCAGTAACGGATGCAACAATTGCTGAGCCGGCAAAGGAAGAACTGTCGGTGTTGCCCGTGGAAGAACAGAAGCGGGTTATAGAGGCCAGCCGGGAACGCTGGGCTTTTACCGATCCCTATGAGTCTCCGTGGTTTTATACTTTTACAGATCTTGACCATAACGGCTGCCTGGAAGTCATTGCCGCAACCACGCAGGGAACCGGTGTTTTCACCTATGTAAACTTCTGGGAAGTTCGCCCGGACGGCAGCGGGATTGAGAACCGCTGGCCGGACCACGAAGAGACAGACGGCCCGGAAGACTGGCCGGAGATCGTTCAGGAGTCTCTTCCCTGCTATTATGATGCGGAAGCTGACCGGTATTACTATCCGTGTGAAGGGGTGACCAAGAGCGGGTACGCTTATCAGTACTATGCCTGGCACGCCCTGTGCCTGAAGAACGGGGCGGCCGACTGGGAGTTCCTGGCTTCCAAGACCGTGGAATGGCTTGACGGAGGTGAATCGGAACAGATTACCTGCAAAGATGCTCAAAATGCCGTGATCAGCCAGCAGGAGTATGACAATGCAGTGGAAAAGCGTTTTGCGGGAATGGAACGAACGGAGTTAAAGCTTGATTGGACAAGGGTGGAAATCCCTTTTGAAGGAGATGCCCGGAAAGAAGAAACGGGAGAAGAGTCCCTGCCAGCCGGAGGGAATCTGCAGGGCAATCCTGAAGAGATGAGCCCTCTGGTTGAAGAGAGCTACCAAATGCCCGGCTCCCGGAGACCGCCGGTGGTGATCACCAAAAGGCCGACCAGTGAAGCCATCGCGGTTGGCGGCAGAACATGGTTCATTGCCCATGCCGACAATGACCGCAGCCTGACCTGGCAGCTTGTCAGCCCGGATGGAGTGATTTTTGCTCTGGAAGATGCCGAAGCGGAACTACCCGGACTGAAGCTGGAAGTCCTCGAAGAAGACACTCTTGCTGTCAGTGAAGCGCCGCTGGCCTTGAATGGCTGGGGCATCCGCGCCTGGTTTGATGGCGAGGAAAGCTATGCGGTAACGGCACCGGCATACATTTACGTGGGGGACTTTCTGCACTCTTACAGCAGTGTGATGGATGCCTATCAAACCGCCTTCAGCAGCGGGAAAAACACGGACGGGGAATACATGTGGAGCCATGAGCTGTCCGAACTGGCCGCCTATTCAGGCGGGGTTGGCTATGCGCTGAAAGATCTGGACAAGAACGGTATTCCGGAGTTGATTATCGCACCGGTCCTGCCGGAAGATGCGGACACCTCCCGCACCGTGTTCGGGCTCTATACGCTGGAGAATGATGTTCCGGTCAACATTGCCACCTCTTCCGCAAGGATGCGCTACTTCGTCCGGACAGACAACAGCATTCTGTACCGCGGCTCAGGCGGCGCGTCTTACACGTACATTACTGTAAAAAAACTGAACGGAAGCACACTGGAAGACACGGAATCGGTTTTCACTGATTATGATGAGGCAGACAATGCCACCGTTTTTTATTCTCAGCAGGGCGCCAGCGAGAGCTTCCCGAGTGAAAAGAGCATCAGAATCTCAGAAGATGAGTTTTACAGCCGGTGGCAGCAGATGGAAGAAAGCATTTATATGCCTGCGCTGACAACCATAGCCTGATCAGAAGCAAAACCCCAATCAGGCAGCTCCGCCCTAAAACGGTTCAGGCCGCTGCATTGCGCGGCAGGGAATACCGTGTTACAATAATCCCGGCAGAAATACAGAGAGGCTGGTGCCAGCATGGAATACAAGAAAGGGACCCCGGTCCTGATTCCCTGCCCGGATTACAGGCAGGAAACCGTGCGCAACGCGCTGGAGCAGGCGCTTGAAGCGGCGGGCGGGCTGGAATGGGTGAAGACCGGGATGCGGATCGGCATCAAGCTGAATCTCTGCGCGGCGAAGAAGCCCGAAGCGGCAGCGACAACCCACCCGGTTCTGGCCGCGGAACTGACCAGAATGCTGAAGGCCCGCGGTGCGGAGGTCATCCTCGGGGACAGCCCGGGCGGGCCCTTTACTCCTGCGCTGATGCGGCGGAGCTACGAGATGACAGGGATGCGGCTCTGCGAAGAAGCCGGCGGAAAGCTGAACGAGGACTGCGGTTATACGGAGGTCACGTTTCCTCAGGGCGTCAGCCTTCGGGAATTTGCCTGTGTGGACTGGATGCGAAACTGCGATGCGATTATCAGCTTTTCCAAACTTAAATCCCACGGGATGCAGGGGATGACCGCTGCGACCAAGAACCTGTACGGGGTGATCCCCGGCACGATCAAGAGCGAGACCCATTTCCGTCATGAGGACCCGATGGATTTTGCCAATCTCCTGGTTGATCTGAACGAATATGTAAAGCCGCGCCTCTGCCTGTGCGACGCGGTGGAGATCATGGAAGGAAACGGGCCCACCATGGGGACGCCGAGGCATCTGGGCCTTCTGCTGGCGGGAACGGATCCCTACCTGCTGGACCGCCTTGGTGCCGCCATTCTGGGCTTGGGGGAGCAGGAAATCCCTTACCTGGAGGCGGCGAAACAAAGGGGCCTTCTCACCCCCGGACGGGAAGATGAAATCACAGCTATGGCAGCCCCCTATGTGCTAAAGGATTTCCGGCGGTCCGGCGCAACCTCGGCCTGGTTTATCCGTACGCCGGAAGACAGGGGCCTCCGAAAGCTTGAAAAGAAGGCATTGTATCTCCTTTACCGGTCCCGTCCGGCGGCGGACCGGGACTGCATCGGCTGCGGGCAGTGTGCCAACAACTGTCCGGCTGAGGCAATCCGGATTCAAAAAGGCAGGGCAAGAATCAACCGGCGCAAGTGCATCCGCTGTTTCTGCTGCCAGGAGTTCTGTCCGACCGGCGCCATGAAGGCAAAGCGCTCGCCCGTTGCCCGGCTGACCGGGAGATAAGAAAAACCCCCGCATTCCACACTGCTTTGAGAGCAGAGTTTTGAGAATGCGAGGGTTTTCTTTCAGAGAGAAAAGCTGCCTTTTGAAGTGTTCCTGAGATACGGATTCTCAGCCGACGCCGCCGTCAATGAACAGGAACTGATTCTGAAAGTCATCCGAGGTCAGAACGTTGCCGGTTTCCCGGATCTCCAGATTCCGGGCGACTTTCCGGACGGTATCCATGCCCAGCTGCCCGCAGACTTCGATGACCCAGCCGGCTTCGGCGTTGGAAAGCAGCACATAATCATATTCGAGGTCGTAGGCTTCTATGGTTTTGCCCAGTGCTTCAACGTACCGCTCGTCAAAATGCTCCCTGCCGTGAAAACTCAGCACATCCACATTCATGTCGTCCCAGTGCTCCTCCGTCATGTCGGAAGGTGACTGATACAGCATCAGCATGGCGCCGTCACCGCGAAACTGAGCCATGGAATACAGTTGAATCAGAATCGGCTGCGAGATTCCCTGGAACATCTCCGGCAGATTGCCGGACTCATCCGGGAAACAGAGAGATTCAGATGCAAAGCGCTGGAACCAGGTCTCTTTGCTGAGATGATCCCAGGGCGAACTGCCGGCCAGCTGAGACGGCAGTTCGAAAGGCAGCCAGCCTGGCCGGACTTCGATCTCCCGGCTTTCACCCACATCCGGGAAGGTCAGCACCAGCTTGGCGTCCGACCACTCCAGATAGCCGTTTTCACTGTCATCCCAATGGATCTGGAAGGTCTCCTTCGGGTCCGGCACCCGGGTGGAGACAGAAAACAGGCCCGCTGCAAAGGCGGTGGCGGTAAAGAGGCAGGCAATCACTGCCGCGATCAAAAGAATTCTTCCGGTCTTCCTCAGACCGGTTTTTGTTTTATTTGCAGAACCATTCATGTTGTTTTCCTCCTTGCTGTAGTCAAGGAGGGTTGCGGCGGAATCAAGATATTCATCCCGAATGCCGCCCATGGCATCGAACAGATCATCACGGTTCATAACAGTCCCTCCCTGCTCAGATTGTTGCGGAGTTTCAACCGGGTACGCCGAAGCACGGTTTTCACTTTCCCCGCGGACCAGCCGCTGCGTTTACTCAGCTCGTTAACCGGTGCCGAATAATAGTAACGCGCCACAAAGAGATCCCGGGTCATCGGGTCAAGCGCCGCGAGGAAGCGGTTTATTGCTTCAGACAGCTCTTTCCGCTCCACCGCCCGCTGCGGATCCGAGCCGCCGGGAATGCACTCGGCAAGTTCATCCATCACAAGCGGAAGCTCGCCGCCGCCGCGTTTCTGTGCGCGGGCCTCCCGCAGGCGGCTGACCGCAAGGTTTCGGGTTACTCTGCTGAGCCACGCGCCGAAGTGAAGGGGCCACTCGGGCGGAATGGCGTTCCAGGCGTGAAGCCAGGTGTCATTGACACACTCTTCAGAGTCTTCGCGACTCGAAAGAATGTTGTTTGCAACGGATAAGCACAGCCTGCCGTATTTTGTTTCGGTTTCGGCAACAGCGGAACTGTTTCGCTGCCGGTACAGAGTCAGAATGGCTTCGTCGTCCATCGGTCTCCTCCATCGTGTCAAGAACGTTCTCACCCTGATAGACGCAAAAAACGGAAGAAAGTTTCAGGCAGGGGAAAGATTCTCGAAAAAAGGAAACAAAAACAGATCGGCGGTTTTACCCGCCGATCTGATTCATGTTGCGGTTGGCGTGGCTGCGCTCCCGGTAGGAGAGCTCACCGTGCCATTTTGGTTTTGCCAGGATGGCGGAACGCATGGTTTCCAGCATCCCGTCGTAGTCCAGCCCTTTGAGAGAAATCTCGTCCGAAGAGTGCAGGCAGGGCTTCAGCTTCCCGTCCGCCGTCAGGCGGATGCGGTTGCATTCGGCACAGAAGTGGGCGCTGACGGGACTGATGAGCCCCACATTTCCGAAGGCGTCCGGCAACCGGTAGAGCTTGGCTACGCCCCCGTCGGCGGGCATGGGAATCAGCTCCGGCAGGCGCTCGGTGACGGTGGTGTAGGGGATGAAGGCTTCCGGACCGAAGTCGCCGCTGTCATACATGGGCATCAGCTCAATGAAGCGTACATCCACGGGGTACCGGCGTGTCAGATCTGCCAGCTCCGGTATTTCATTATCATTAAATCCGCCGATCAGAACGGAGTTGATCTTGATCTTCTCAAAGCCGCAGGCAAGGGCGGTTTCAAGACCGTTCAGGGCGTCCTGCAGGCTGCCGATCCGTGTGATATAGCGGAATTTTTCCTCGTTCAGCGTATCCAGGCTGATATTCAGGCGTTTAACGCCGGCATCCCTGAGCTGCTGTGCAAGTTTCGGAAGGAGAGTTCCATTGGTCGTCAGACAGACTTCCCGGATCCCTTCAACCGCTGCGGCGTCCCGGCAGAGGCCAACAATGTTCGCCTTTACCAGCGGTTCACCGCCGGTGATGCGGAGCTTCCGGATTCCAAGGGCGGCCGCGGCGCGGACCGCCGTGACCATCTCTTCCTGGGTCAGCATGTCTTCATGCCGCTTTTTGCAGACGCCGTCTTCCGGCATACAGTAGCGGCAGCGCAGATTACAGAGTTCTGTTACGGAAAGGCGGAGATAGGTGATCTCCCGCCCATAGGTATCAATCAATTGAATCCCACCTTGCGGGGACAAAGGGCCCGCGTTTTTTGGCTGTTTACCGCTAGATTATTCCACAGGAGCCGGGTTCTGTCAAGAGCGTGAAAACGGGCCCGCAGGAATGACGGGCCCGCTATAATTTATGAGCAATCGTTCAGACGCTCTCAAATTCCTCAACAATTTCTTTCTCGGGTTC
>CAMONN010000060.1 GCA_946620645.1 uncultured Clostridia bacterium | reverse complement strand
TCTCGGTGCTGGTGATCTCCTGTCCCTGCGCCCTGGGTCTTGCAACGCCGGTCGCCATTATGGTGGGAAACGGCCTCGGCGCGAAAAACGGGATTCTCTTCAAAACCAGTGAAGCGCTGGAGACTGCGGGTAAGATTCAGATTATTGCCCTGGACAAGACCGGCACCATCACGGAGGGAAAGCCGCAGGTTACGGATATTCTCCCGGCTGAAGGCTGCACTGCAGGGGAACTTCTCCGGATGGCCTATGCCCTCGAGACGAAGAGCGAGCACCCTCTGGCCCGTGCTGTGGTTGCCGAGGCAGAGAGGCAGGGGCTGACGGCAGAGGAGGTTGCGGACTTCAAGGCCCTTCCCGGAAACGGCCTGACGGCGAAGAGGAACGGAAAAGTTCTCCATGGCGGGAACCGAAGCTATCTCGGCAGGCAGCTTGCTCTGCCGCCGGCGGCGGAGGCCGCTGCCGAAGCATTGGCGGAACAGGGGAAGACCCCGCTGTTCTTCGCTGAAGACGGACGCTTCCTCGGCATCATCGCGGTTGCTGATGTTTTGAAGAAGGACTCGGCCTCCGCCATTGCCGCCCTGCGAAAGATGGGCGTGGAAGTGTGCATGCTGACCGGTGACAATGAACGTACGGCAAAGGCCGTTGGCGCCCAGGCCGGGGTGGACAGGGTCATTGCTGACGTTCTCCCGGACGGGAAGGAAGCGGTCATACGGAAACTGCAGGAGCGCGGACGGGTTGCCATGGTTGGTGACGGGATCAACGACGCCCCCGCCCTGACCCGTGCGGACATCGGTATCGCCATCGGCGCCGGGACAGACGTTGCCATTGACAGCGCTGATATTGTCCTCATGAACAGCCGGCTCTCCGACGTGGCTGCCGCAGTCCGTCTGAGCCGGGCGACCCTCCGGGATATTCACGAGAATCTGTTCTGGGCTTTCTTCTATAATGTCATTTGCATTCCTTTGGCTGCGGGACTTTTCCCCTGGAAGATGAACCCGATGATCGGCGCCGCTGCCATGAGTCTCTCAAGCTTTACCGTGTGCATGAACGCGCTGCGTCTGAATCTGTTTGACATGCACGACGCCTCTCACGACCGGCCCCAGGGCAGGCGTGCCCTGCCGGCGGAAGCCGTGGACTCTGCGGGTAAGACCCCCGCGGAGACAGACATCGCCGAAACGGATCATCAGGACGGAGACCGGGGCGGCAGGGTGGAGTTTCGCATTGACGGCATGATGTGCCATCACTGCGAGGCCGCCATAAAGAAGGCCCTGGAACGCCTGCCCTTCGTGGCGGAGGCCAGCGCTGACTTTGAAACCGGCATTGCCACGGCCGTGCTCTGCGGCAGCCTGGACGAGGAGGAAGTTCGCAAGGCGGTAGAAGAGGAGGATTACGGCTATCTTGGCCGTGTGTGACGGAAATTACCGGCACAGCATCGGATGATCCTTCACACGGAACTATCATTCCCATACAGAACAGAAAGCGCTGTACCCGATTCCGGGTGCAGCGCTTTCTGTTTCCATATGGACGCTTTCTTTACACAATCTTTATGCCGTCCGAAGAGTACTTATCCCTTTTTTATGGCAGATCTGACATAAAAAATCAGGATGGGACGATTGCGGCCGGAAGGAAATATGCGCTATACTGCCGATAACCGATCCGCGGCGGCTCTGCCCCGGGCCGGCAAAAAGCGAAGGAGGGAGCATTCATTGGAAAAAAACTTGCCTGCCTCTCGTCTTCCCCATCCAATCCGATAATCCTGTACGCGGCGGCGGATATGGCGGGAGACCACGCTGAATTGATCGTGACCGGAATTGCCCGCTACAGTCTCGGCCTGGTAAGCCCCGCGGAGGAAGCGGTTATGACGGCAAATTCCGCTGAGATTGCGGCGGATTCGCTGTTTATCCTGATTCTCAAGGCTTTCGCCTCCGGCTGTACTGCCCTGACAGGTGTGGAGGCGGTTTCCAATGGCGTGCTGAACTTTCGGGAGCCGGCACCCAAACACGCCAAAAAGGTGCTGCTGGCCATGGCCGGCTTCGTCTGCGTCATTTTCTTTGGGGTCAGCCTGCTGATTACCCTCTATAAAATCGTGCCGACCGAGGATGCGACCGCAGTGAGCCTTCTGGCGGCGTCTGTTTTCGGAAAAGGCAGCCCCATGTTTTACGTTACCCAGGTTATGACGGTGGTTATTCTATCTCTTGCGGCAAACACGGCCTTCGCGGACCTGCCCCTGCTGATGAGCCTGATTGCCGGCCACGGCTATCTGCCGAAGCAGCTGGTAAACCGGGGGTCCCGGCTGAACTTTTCCAACGGGATCCTGTTCCTCTTCGGGATGGCTTCCGTTCTCGTGTTCATTTTCCGGGGAAGCCAGCATTTGCTGCTCCCGCTTTACGCCAGCGGCGTCTTTATTTCCTTCTTCCTGAGTCAGTTCGGTATGTTTACCCACTGGCGGAGACAGAAGGGACCCCATTGGAAATTCAAGGCCGCGGTGAATGGCTTCGGCAGTGTCCTGACAGGAACGGTGCTGATCATCATTGTTATTATGAAATTTACCTGCGGGGCATGGGTTGCGCTGCTGCTGATCTTCCTGTTCATTCTGATCATGCGGAGTATTAAACGCCATTATGACCGGGTCCGGGAGGACCTCGCCCTGCCCTCTGCCGAAAGCGCTCTGGCGGAGCTCAACCGGGATAAGACCGCCCGGGTCATCATCCCGGTACAGTCCCTGAACAAGTCCTTTATAAAAACGCTCAATTGCGCCCTCAGCTGCGGCTTTTCCTCCATGGAGCTTTACAGTGTGTGCAGTACTCCGGAACAGGCGGAAAACCTCCGGAAACAGGTGGAAGCGCTGGGCGTTGACTGTGAGTTTCGCTATAACATTACGACTTTGCGCAACACTTCGGAGGTCCTTCTCAATCACATCCGGCAGGAAGCGGATGCCCGAGAGAATGAGCGGCTGATTGTGATGATGGGCGGGCTTGTGGTCACCTCTCCCTTTGCAAGAATACTTCATAACAGTCTGACGCACCGCCTGATAAGAAAAATGGAAACTTACCGCAACGTCTATGTCTTTTCGGTTCCCTATGTGGTTGAATAAAGGGCCTCCCGTTCAGTCAAATACACGAAAGAAAAATGCCGCCCTTCGGGGCGGCATTTTCTGATGAATGACGATTAATTGACTGGTTTCTTATTCAAAGTCCAGGACCCGTTTCATCCTCACCAGTGTCAGGCGGTTGCGGATGGCGGCGGAGATGTCCAGCGCTTCCCCGGCAAGGCTCGGGTCAATGCCGATATGCTCCGGCAGATATTTGCAGCCGCAGGCCTGATAGAGCGCTTCCAGCTCCTCGGCCGGGGGAATGGCGGCAATGATTTTCCGGAAGTCATCCCAGTGGTCCACAATCGTCTGGGGATCAAAGGTCCCGAGCACGTCGTTGGCGTTCTCCTTCAGAATGCCGTCGGCAAGGCGCTCTCCAAACTTTTCCAGAACCCACTCCCGGGTCAGCGGCGTGAAGGGCTTTGCCTTCGGCGTCATGGCTGCAAGCCGGTGATATTCCTTGACACACTGGAAAGTGCCCACACCCACGCACTCACCGTGGATGCCTTCGGCCTTTTCAAAGCGCGGCGGCTTCATTTCAACCAGATGGGCCATCAGGTGCTCGGCTCCGGAAGCCGCCCTGGAGTTGTCCCAGAGCTGCATGGTCAGACCGCTCTTCATCTGGGCCATGGTCATGGCCTCATGGTCAATCTCCCCGGTGGCGGCCATCTTGTCGGCGGCCTGACGCATGATGTCCAGGGCCTCCTGGGCCAGGTCCGCAACCATGTCGCAGTAGTCCTCACCGGAGACGAGGGTCGCCATTTTCCAGTCCGCCAGGGACACGTACTTGGCCAGAATGTCATTGACGCCGCTGGAGACGAGGCGCTTCGGAGCTCCCTTGATGATATCCAGGTCTGCCACAACCAGAGCCGGCGCTTTCATGGAAATGGACTTTTTCTGACCGTTGAGAATGACCGAGCAGATGCTGGCGGTGAATCCGTCTGAGCTGGCCAGGGTCGGGATGGCCACAAAGGGAATGCCGAGCATAAAGGCGGGGTAGCGGCCGAAGTCCATGATGGTTCCGGCGCCGAAGGCCACCAGCACTTCGGGGTTCTCCAGTTTCGTCATCATGTCCTCAATCAGTACGTCTTCCGAGCGCAGGCCCTGGGCGGGCAGGACGATTTCCTGATCGGCTTTTACGTGTTTCCCTTCGGTCAGGGCATAGATATTGCTGTCGTACACCACGGTGCGGCGTTTGCCGGCGAGGCCGACAGCCTCCATGTACTCTTCGAATTTGCTGAGAGCGTCATATTCCACAACAACCATTTTGGTTTCCAGTTCGTGCGTTCTTCCGCAGCGGCAGGGACCGATATACTTTGAGCAGTCCATGATCATAGGGCGAAATCCTCCTTCATCCGCGGCCGTCCGCCGGCTGCGGCTCTTTCTGGTCTGAGGATACTTCAACTGCCGGGAAAAGTCAAGCGGCCGCGGGGAATCAGGCAAAGTGAAAGCCGCAGGAGACGGCGTCGCCTGCAGTCCGGAAAATGCCCATGGATAACTTGAAAAAAGCGCGGGAAAACCGGCAAAAAACTTAAATTCCGCACTTGACGCGGGCCTCTGTCTGTGGTATAGTCACCATTACCTGTCGGACGAGAGGCTTTCTTTTTGCGCGCTCTTTGTTCCATACAGGGAGGCAATGCCTGCCGTGAGCAGGTAAATAAAAACAGGAGGTGCCGAACAATGGCTGCAGGCGCAAGAGTTAAGATTACACTCAGATGCGATGAATGCAAGCAGAGAAACTACGACACGGTCAAGAACAAAAAGAACACATCCGACCGTTTGGAGCGCAGCAAGTACTGCCCGTTCTGCAGAAAGCATACCAAGCATGTTGAGACCAAGTAAGCAGGGGAGGTTCTGAGAAATGGCTGAAGAAAAGAAAGCTAGCGCAGCACCTGCCAAGGCTGCTGCTGCCGTCAAAAAGGACGACAGCAGACCCGGTTTTTTCAAGCGGGTCGGTAAATGGTTCCGCGAAATGCGCAGTGAGCTCAAGAAGGTCATCTGGCCCACAGTGCCGGTTCTGACCAAGAACACCGGTGTTTCCGTGGCGGCGATTCTCGTTTCGGCGCTGGTGCTCTGGGGCTTTGACGAATTGGCGCAGCTCTTTATTCGCGGGCTCTTCATGCTGGCAGGTTAACACCGATGGCGGAAGAAGCGAAGTGGTACGTAGTCCATACGTACTCCGGGTATGAAAATGCGGTGGCGGCGGCTGTTATGAAGGCGGCGGAGAACCGCCGGATGACAGACCTGATCAAAGAGGTCAACATTCCGCTGGAAACCGTAACCGAAATTACAGACTCAGGCGAGAAAACCGTGGAGAGGAAGGTCTTTCCGGGCTACGTGCTGGTGAAGATGATCCTCACGGATGACAGCTGGCATCTGGTGCACAATGTCCGCGGGGCCACCGGGTTTGTAGGCGCAGACGGGAAGGCGATCCCGCTTACCGAGGAGGAAATACTTGCTCTCGGTGTGGAGCGGCGCGAGATTGAGGTCGCCTACGGTCTGGGAGACACTGTGCGGGTGAATGACGGTCCGCTCAGCGGGTTTAACGGCGTTGTTGAAGAGCTGGAGCCCGACAAGAACCGTGTACGCGTGGTGGTCTCAATGTTCGGCCGTGAGACTCCGGTGGATCTGGAGCTCGATCAGGTCGAAGCGATTAAAGATTAAAAGAAAGAGGTGCTTATTTCATGGCACAGAAAGTTGTTGGATACGTCAGATTCCAGGTTCCTGCCGGAAAAGCGACTCCGGCGCCCCCTGTCGGCCCGGCCCTGGGTCAGTACGGCGTGAATATCGGCCAGTTTACCAAAGATTTTAACGAGCGCACCAAGGGCGACATGGGCATGATGATCCCTGTTGTCATCACCGTGTACTCCGACCGCAGCTTCACCTTTGTTACCAAGACTCCCCCTGCCGCCCTGCTTATCAAGAAGGCCTGCGGCATCGAGTCCGGCTCCGGTGTTCCCCAGCGGGACAAGGTTGCCACTATCAGCATGGAGGATGTCCGCAAGATCGCCGAGCAGAAGATGCCCGACCTGAACTGCACCGACATCGAGTCCGCCATCAGCATGATCAAAGGCACCTGCCGGTCCATGGGCGTCGTCGTCGGCGACTGACAGGCAAAGCTCTTCAAAGGGGACGGAGAATCCGGAAGGAGCCGTTCCCGTGTGGGAGGATTATTTCCGCATGTAACCACTAATTAGGAGGAAAACAAAGTGTTCAGAGGTAAAAACTATAAAGAGAGCGCAAAGCTCATTGATAAACAGGCTCTGTATGATCCGAAGGAAGCCTTCGGTCTGGTTATTTCCGCCAGCAAGGCGAAGTTCGACGAGACGGTCGAGCTGCATGTGAAGCTGGGTGTTGACGGACGTCACGCCGATCAGCAGGTCCGCGGCGCCATTGTTCTGCCCAACGGAACCGGCAAGACTGTGCGCGTCCTGGTCTTCTGCCCGCCTGAGCAGGTGGAGGAAGCCCTCGCAGCCGGCGCTGACTATGCCGGCGGCATGGAATATGTCGAGAAAATCCAGAAAGAGAACTGGTTTGAATTTGACAGCGTGATTGCCAGCCCCAAGATGATGGGCACGGTTGGCCGTCTCGGTAAGATCCTCGGACCTAAGGGTCTGATGCCGTCCCCCAAGGCCGGTACGGTCACCCCGAACGTTGCGCAGGCCGTTTCCGAGGCGAAAGCCGGTAAGGTGGAGTACCGTCTGGACAAGACGAATATCATCCACTGCCCCATTGGCAAGGTCAGCTTCGGCGCTGACAAGCTGTATGAGAACTATTCCGCTCTCATCGGCGCCATCAACAAGGCCAAGCCCGCTGCCGCGAA
>CAMONN010000059.1 GCA_946620645.1 uncultured Clostridia bacterium | reverse complement strand
CATCCTCGGCCTCTTAAAGCCGGAGGAGGGCGAAGTGATCCACTATACCAAGCGGCCCCAGATCATCTTCCAGGACCCCGCCAGCGCCCTGAACCCCGCCTACTCGGCGGAGTGGGCCGTGGAGGAGCCGCTGCGGATCTTCGGAAAATACGACGCGGCGGAGCGGAAGCGCCGCGTCCATGAAATGCTGGAGCGGGTCGAGCTCCCCAGAGAATGCTGGAACTCCGTCCCCGCGGAGCTTTCCGGCGGACAGAAGCAGCGGGTCTGCATCGCGGCCGCCCTGATTCAGCGCCCCCGCTTCCTGATCGCCGACGAACCGGTCAGCGCCCTGGACGTCACCATCCAGGCCCAGATCCTGAAGCTGCTGAAGCAGCTGCGGGACGACCTGGACCTGAGCTTTCTGTTCATTTCCCACGATTTGAACGTGGTCTACCTTCTATGCGACCGGGTGATGGTGATGAAGGCCGGCCGGATTGTGGAACAGGGAACCGTCCGGGACGTCTTCGATCATCCCCGGGAGGAATACACCCGGCATCTGCTGGAGGCTTCGGTATAAGCCAAACAATCAGTCTGAAAGGGGCTGACACCCATGGGAGAAAACCGCTACATTGCGGACCTGCATTTCGGCCATGAAGACATCATCGCCTATGACAACCGGCCTTTCCGTAGTGCGGAGGAAATGGACGAGGAAATGATCGCCCGCTGGAACCTGGCCGTCGGGGCTGAAGACCTCATCTGGATTCTGGGGGACTTCTGCACGGGGGACGCCGCGCGCTGGGAGACGGTGCTGAGCCGCCTTTCCGGCCGGAAGGCCCTGATCGTCGGGAATCACGACGACCCCCGGACTGTGAAGCAGCTGGCCCGCTGCTTTGAAGACATCGCGGAATACCGGGAAATCACGGACGGGGGGCATCAGCTGATTCTCTGCCACTACCCGATTCTTGCCTTCCGGGATCATTACTTCGGGCGGATCCACCTCTACGGGCATGTGCACACCGGATACGAGGCCAACGTGGTGCTGCACGCCCAGGGGCAGCTGAAGCGGCTCTATGCCCGGGAAGACGTCTGCCGGGCTTATAACGTGGGGGCGATGCTCCCCTGGATGGACTACACCCCCAGAACTCTGGAGGAGATCCTCGCCGCCGAAAACTGAATTTACGCCTTCTGATAAACAGGAAGGGCCGCCGCTGAGGAGGCCCTTCCTTTTATTCTGTTCTTTACAAAGCTCCCCGCCGATGCTATGATTCAGGCGTTAAACCTTGGAGCGCGGAGGGATAAAAAATGAGTGAAACACCTGTGTTCAGAAAAGCGGAACGGGCCGACACGGGGCTGATCCTTCAGTTTATCCGGGATCTGGCTGAATATGAGAAAATGCTGGATGAAGTGGTGGCCGATGAAGCCACGCTGGAAACCTGGCTCTTCGACAAGCAGAAGGCGGAGGTAATCTTTGCCGTGGCGGAGGGTACCGAGGTCGGCTTCGCCCTGTTCTTCCACAACTTCTCCACCTTCCTCGGGCGGGCGGGAATCTATCTGGAGGATCTGTTCGTCAAGCCGGAATACCGGGGCAGGGGCTACGGCAAGGCCATTCTGAAGAAGCTCGCCTCCATTGCGGTGGAGCGGGGCTGCGGCCGGCTGGAGTGGTGGTGCCTTGACTGGAACAAACCCAGCATTGATTTCTATCTCTCCCTGGGGGCCGAGCCCATGTCCGACTGGACGGTATACCGCATTGCGGGGGATACGCTGAAAGAGCTCGCAGAATAAAGACTATTGCCGGTGACAGCCATTGCGGCCGCCACCGGCATTTATCTACCCTGTACCCGCAGAACGGCTTCTCCCCTTCCGGCGTTCACCGGAAGCGGATCGTCAGCACCGCTTAAGTTCAGTCAAATGTGCAGGAAAACCCTGCCGAAATCTGCTCTATTTGATCTCCAAGCCGCGACTTCAGGAAATCACAGGCATGGGAGCCGGTGCAGTGTCCTGTCAGAATCCGATGAATCCCGCTGGCCTGCAGAGTGCCGGAGAGTACGGACAACTCCTCATCTGTGAGCTTATACAAATGAAGTCCTCCCACATAGGCACATACATCCCGCCTGCCCAGCATTTCCCGCACATCTTCAAGAATATTTTCCACCCCGGCATGGGAGCAGCTGTTGAAGACCACCAGCCCCTTTTCCGTTTCTATAACCAGACTCTGCTCATGCGCGAAGTTGTCCGGTACATAGCCCTCCTTATCCAGGACATACAGTTCATTTCGACGCGCAATCGCCGTATAATCTCCCGTGCGGTGGGGCAGAAGCCAGATTCCTTCCGCAATCCGGTACACACCACGCACAAAATGAATCCTGTCCGCATGACGGGCCAGTACTCCTCTGCAAATACCGTTGTATCGGAGCACGCCTTCCTTAACGCCGAAACAGTTCTCCTCACATCCCTCACGCAGAAGAAACATTGCATGATCATTATATGAGAAAAACACTTCCATACCGTCCGCATGGTCATAGTGTGCGTGGGACAGAACGCCGATATCAACTTCTGAAAGATTAATATTCAGCCGCTGGGCGTTTTGAGCAAACAGGCCGCTTGCACCGGTATCAAGCAGAATCTTCTTCCCGTCTGCCTCAATCAGGATGCTCAGTCCCCACTCACAACTCAGCGTCTCTCCCGCAAGGTTGTCAATCAGCACTGTCATTTTCAGGTTTCGGGTCATCTTTATCCTCCTCGGTCCGGTCCGGGGCAGGTTCCCCGATTGCGTATATATCCGGCCTGTGATATCTTCCCCGGTGCCGACACCCCGGCCCTGGGAAAACATTTGAAAAGGGCGATTCTATTGTCCCAAATAATGTATTTCGGGAATATTCTATCATTCCGCAGCCCTGCTGTAAACAGCGGAGTTCTCCACAGAAGAACCGTCTGATATGAGCCGGAAGGGTTTATCAGATTACAGCAAAAGTGTCATCACCCGGACCTGCGCAACAGAATCAATACCGGCGTGAGTCCGCGCCCCCTGTGCAGTGCTGTGCTCCGGGGATCGACCGTCCCCTGTAAGGGTCGTTTTGCCCGGTATTCCCGTCGAGGTTTCCCTTGTTTGGGGATATTTAAAATATTTTGTCCCTTATTAGTGGATTTTCTTCTTGACAGGTGTTTCTCTGCAGTGTATAATCTGTATCACAGGAGACACCTGTGTATTGATTCAGATAAAGGCAGATGACTTTGGAAAGGATATATAGATGATGACGAACGGGAAAGCTGCCGGGAAGGGTGCGGAGTACAATGCTGAGGCTGAGAAGGCCAGGAACCTGATCGGAACGCGAATTCAGGACGCGCGGAAGGAGCTCGGCTGGAGTCTCGTGACGATGGTGGAGCACCTGAAGGACTATGGAGTGGACGTGGGACGTACCGCCCTGAACAAATGGGAAAACGGCGACACGGTGCCCTCGGCCTATCAATTTCTGGCAGTGTGCCGACTGCTGGGACTGGACGACCGGATCAGCACCTACATGACAGATTATCAGCCGGAGCTGAACGCCGAGGGGCGGAGGCTCCTGGCCCAGTACCGGAGGGACCTCATCTGCAGCGGGAACTACAGGCCCGAGTCGAAGTCCCTGGATCTTGTCCAGTTCAGGGAGATGAAGGTGGCATATATCCGGGCGGCCGCCGGCACAGGAAACCTCCTGGATGATGACGAAGCTTACGAGATGGTAAGCTTCCCCGAAGGCGAGATCAAAAAGGGGGCGGATGTGGGCATCCGTATCTCCGGCGACAGCATGGAGCCCGTCTACCACGATGGGCAGACGGTGTGGGTACAGAAATGCGACACCCTGAACCCGGGTGAAGTAGGCATCTTTGACTATGACGGCCGGGCTTACATCAAGCTCTACCAGGAGCAGGAGCCGGGTGAGAACGTTAGGGAGCATTACACCGACAGCTACGGGGTTGTGCACCGGCAGCCGGTGCTTATTTCCTACAACAAGGCCTATGATCCCATTGAGGTCTCCCCTTCCTGCACCTTCCGGGTCTTTGGAAAAGTGCTGCGGTAAGAATATCTGAAAACCGAAAAGGGCGCACGCGGCCGCCTGAGCGGCGGCCTGCCGGGCCCGTTACACAAACGCACCGACCTGTCTTGCGGTGGGTCGGTATTGTTATGCCCTTTTTCGGCCGGTCTCAGGAGGAGAACTCATATGAGGAAGCATTATGAGCCAATGCAAACTGCTGTCCGGATGAATGAACCGGCAACAGGGCGCAGTAAGAGCCTGCATCAGCTGACCGGTTTTCGGCATTCTATATGACAGGCAAAAACCCGCGAGCCGGTACAATGTTCAGCGAAGTGTGAATACAGCCGAACAGGTCTGCAACGGGCCGGACCATCCGATGCGCGCGATTTTCAGACCACGGGGGGCGGAAAGTGATCATGCAAAGAGAGTCTCAGGCAGTGCCAAAGGTCTACGTGCCGGTGCGGGCGGACTTCGACTCCAATGGGAACGTGATCCCGAAGGCGATCCGCTGGGAAGACGGAAGAACCTACCTCATCGACCGGGTAATCCAGATCCGGAGGGCGGAGTCCATCCCGGGCGGCGGCATGGGAGACCGGTATCGCGTCCGTATCAACGGCCGGGAGAGCTACCTGTACTTTGAGCGGTATGTCTGCCCTTCGGAAGAGAAGCTGGGCCGCTGGTACATGCAGCGCAAGTAAACCAGGGAAATTTTTACGACAGGATTCAGAGTAGTATTGGAACTGTGGAGGGAAATGAAAATGACAAACGATTTTTACAAGGGATACGCCGCAGGGCACCTGGCAGCGCAGCCGGAATGGATCAGCGTAAAAGAACGCCTCCCGGACAGGGAGGGCAACTACTACACCATCAAGGAGGCCCTGAGGGGTGCACCGCAGATTCCCATCGGAACCGTGACGGTGGACACCGCCGAACAGTGGCATCGGAACCGCTGGCGGCAGAATGATCGGTACTGGAAGGTCCTGTACTGGGCAAAGCCCGTAAAAATGGAACTCCCGGAAGAGTTAGAGCGTCGGCCGAGGGTTGCGTGAGATGAAGGCCGCCGTTCTGATCGTGGTTATTCTGCTCCTGCTGAGTGCCGGAGCGGACACAACCGGGAAAAAAGGAAAAACGGACGCGGCCAGAGAGCGACCGGTCCGGATGAAGAAAAAATCTCGCCCCTGGTATGACATCCGGGTCGAAGATATGATCGAATATGATCTGTTTGGGGAGGACGACGAATGAAAAAATATGATCTGTTAAAGGATGAACCTTTTGAGGCGGCGGAAGTCCCCGCCCCGGTAGAGCTAAAGAGTGCGGAAGACTACGCGCAGTTAACACAGCACCTGGTGTCCGTGTACCGGCTGCAGCTGAACCTGGTATACCGGCAGCACGGATATGAGGCGCGGCAGCAGCTGCTCACGATGATGGTCCTGCTCTTAAGCGGCATCATGCCCGTGCAGTATCCGGACTATATCAGGAATTACCCGGAGAGCCTGAAGGAAATTTGCGCCCTGGTGGGTAACTTCCTTGTCGCGGACAGCCGCCTTGAAAAGAAAGCGGGATAAGGAGGGAAAGAAAATGTTCGCCGTTATTAAAAAAGCAGACCCGGTCCGGGTTCTCCGGACCTGCGGCACAAAGGAGGCCGCGCTCATCGCAGCACAACTGGAAAAGGACAAGGTACCCCTTCCGGAGCGGAACCTCATCACCGCCGTGGTGCTGGACGATGGCGGGTATGTGGATATCCTGTTTTAGGCGCCGTGTAAAGAATACTCACCAGATATTAAATTTTATCCGCAGCCTGCTTAAAATGCCGAAAATGCACAGCATGCCGTCACTACGCTGATTCTCTCAAATCAAAACACCGTTGCAGTGGTCGATCTCATGCTGGATTATCTGCGCTGTGAAGCCGGTGTAGGTTTTAAGCCGCGTTTCAAAACGCTCATTTTGATAGCGCACCTTGATTGAGCGGAAACGTCTGGCCTTTCGGGTGCCGGTCAGGGAAAGGCAGCCTTCTTCAGCCTCATAAGCGCCGGAGCATTTTATAATCTCCGGGTTGAACATTACGGTCGGGCTGCCATTGTCGTCAAAAATGATGACACGCCTGGCAACACCGATCATATTCGCTGCCATACCTACGCATCCGTCACGGTGAGCCGCAAGCGTATCGCGCAGGTCCTGTGCGACAGAGAGATCCAGAACCGTGGCCGGTTCAGACTTCTGCGCAAGAAAGATCGGATCTTTGATAATCGGTTTAATCATAGCTTTATTGATGTTTCAGGGCTCGATAAACAGTATCGGCAATCATTTTTGCACCGCCGGCATTCGGATGTAAGCCGTCCGGGCCGAACAGTTCACGTCTTCCAACAGTCAGCGTATACAGGTCGACCACTTCCAGTCCCATCTCTCTCGCAACAGATCTGATCAGATCTGCAATCACCGGAACGCGTTCGAGTTTCGCATCATTCGTAATATAGAAAAAACGGTTGATGGGCTTAAAGGCACAAGGCGGGGTACAGACCAGAATGCGGGGACTGGATGGAAGCATACGGTATTCGTCAATCAGCTCTCTGTACTGACGGCAGAATTCATCATCGGAGATCCAGTTGACATCCTTGGAATCATTGGTGCCGAGCAGAATGACCACAGTATCCGGTAGAAAAGCCTTGCTCTGCTCAAAGGCTCTTTCCCTGCGGTATGGCTTATTTCCCGTACTCTGCAGTGTTCTGTCGTTGACGGCAAAGGCAGTGACCTGAATGTCCGGACCGAGCAGCTTCTGGAGCAAAGCGGGATACCTGCGCAGGAAGAATATCGGCAGCGTACAGCCGTAGGTCACACTGTCGCCCACACAGGCGATGTGCTGCTTTGCCTCCACCCGTCTGGGAGTCAGACGCAAAGTCGTATAACCGAAAAGAACAACGAAGGCAGCCAGTACAAAGAACAGGATCAAAATCCAAGACATGATGACACTCCCGAACCTTCCTCAATATACTAAACGCCAAGTATATAAACGTAATACACAC
>CAMONN010000058.1 GCA_946620645.1 uncultured Clostridia bacterium | reverse complement strand
GAGCGTCCGCCTCACACGCGGAAGGTCGACGGTTCGAGTCCGCCACTCTCCACCAGATCCCTGAAATACCCGGTATTTCAGGGATTTTTCTTTTGACACTGTCATAGCCGTCTGCCTATACGGAGGAAATCATGAAGCTTCCAGAACTTCTGTCCCCTGCCGGTGATCTCGACCGCGTCCGTACCGCGCTGCTCTACGGCGCTGACGCCGTATATCTTGCAGGCCGAATTTTCGGAATGCGTTCAAAATCGGTGAGCTTTTCGGACGCTGAGCTGACAGAGGCCCTTCGCCTGATCCATCAGGAAGGGAAAAAGGCCTATATCACCTGCAACATTCTGCCCCGGGAGCAGGAGCTGGATCAGGTTTCCGAGTACTTCGCGTTTCTCCAGGACGCCGGCGCCGACGCACTGATTCTGGCGGACCTCGGCCTGTTCCGGCTGGCGGAGCGCTACGCCCCGAAGTGTGCCCGTCACGTCAGCACCCAGCTGGGTGTTCTGAACAGTGAAACCGCCTCCTTTCTCTATGACCTTGGCGCTGACACCGTGGTGCTTGCCCGGGAATGCAGCATGGAGGAGATCCGCAGGATCCGGAGCCGCTGTCCGGACGATCTGAGGATTGAGGCCTTCGTTCACGGGGCCATGTGCGTCTCCTTCTCCGGCCGGTGTCTGCTGTCCAACTACCTGACAGGCCGGGATTCAAACCATGGCGAATGCGCCCAGCCCTGCCGCTGGAAGTACCACCTGATGGAAGAAACCCGGCCCGGAAAGTATATGGAGATTTCGGAGGACGGGGGTACCTTCCTTCTGAACTCCGAAGACCTGTGCATGATCGAGCACCTGGAAGAGCTTCGGGATGCCGGGGTGGACAGCTTTAAAATTGAGGGGCGGATGAAGTCCGTTTACTATACCGGCGCCGTCACCAACGCCTACCGGATGGCCCTGGACGCCATCGGGCGGGGTGAGGCTCTGCCGGAGGCGGTTCTGAAGGAATGTGAAGCCGTCAGCCACCGGCCCTACTGCACCGGGTTCTACTACGGGCAGCCGGAACAGTATTATCCGGATTCCCTCTACCGGTCAACCGCGGAGATTATGGCTGTTGTGCTCTCCTGTGATGAGGACGGACAGGCGCTGCTGCGGCAGAAGAACAAAATCTCTCCGGAGGACCGGCTGGAACTTCTGCTGCCGGGAAGCACGGGCATCCCCTTTATGGCGGGTCCCCTTGCGGGGGAAGATGGAACGGCGATTGCCGATACCCGCCATGCGGATATGCTCTTCCGGATGAAACTCCCCCAGGCCGCGCCGCCCTGCAGCATTGTGCGCAGGCCTCTCTGAGAAGTGTTGCATCGGAAGATCAGAAAAACCGGAAACCCCGGGGGTTATACCCGTGTTTTAAATCCCGGGATTGCAGACGCCGCCTCCCCGTGATAGAATAGGACCCCGGCAGCTGAGCCCGCCATGGGATTTCATTTTCAGAAGAAAGTATAGAGAATCATGAGTGCCTCAAAAACACTGAGAAAAATAGACCTGCATATGCATACAACGGTCTCCGACGGCAGCGATACCCCGGCGGATATTCTCGGCCGCGTCAAGGAAGCGGGAATTACCTGCTTCTCCGTGACTGACCACGACGCAATCAAGGGCTGCCGGATGATCCGGCGCCTGCTGAAAGCGGACGACCCTGCTTTTCTCACCGGTGTGGAGTTTTCCACCCGGGATGAACGCGGCAGCTATCATATTCTGGGTTACCACTACGACCCGGAAGCACAGAGCATCCGGAAACTGGTGGAATTCGGACATAAGCTCCGGATGAAGAAGGTTAACGCGCGGCTGGACTTTATCCGGAATGAATTCGGCTTTGAGTTTCCGGAAGAGGAGATCGCCGCCCTGCTTGCCATGGACAATCCCGGCAAGCCCCATATCGGAAACCTGATGGTGAAATACGGCTATACCGACACCAAGGAAAAGGCCATTAAGGAATACATCAACAAGCTTCGGATCCCCAACGCCTTCGTCCGTCCGGAGGACGCCATCGCCGGCATTCTGGGGAGCGGCGGAATCCCTGTGCTGGCCCACGGCTTCTTCGGCAGCGGAGACCAGCTGATTCTCGGGGAGAAGATGGATCTCCGTCTCCGGCACCTGATGGACTTCGGCCTGCAGGGGGTGGAGGCCTTTTACTCCGGCTTCACCGCGAAGCTCACCACTGAGATGCTGGAGCTTGCCGCGAAGTATGACCTCTATGTCACCGCCGGCAGCGACTACCACGGATCCAACAAGCTGGTGGTGCTGGGCGATACCGGAATGGATGAGAACACCCCCATCCCCGCCGGCATGGAACGCTTCTTCGAGGCGGTACAGATTCCGATGTAACCATCGGAGAGGTTCCTGTAAAGCCTGCCCGGTTAAAGAGCCCCGGGAATACATCTCAAATGAAAAGCTTCAGGCGCACCCCGGTCGGGGTGCGCCTGAACTGTTTCTGTCTGCCGCAGGTTTCAGCCTGCAGCGGAGTTATTCCGCAGAATCCGCATCTCCTGCTTCATCCGCGGCAATGGGGAGGCCGATATCCAGATCCCGGAAGCCGGTGATCTTCGCGTTCCCGCTGAGATCTTCATAAACCGTGGCAAGAGTATAGGTCGCCTCCGCTTCCGGAGCAACCGCCTCCGCACGGCAAAGCACACAGTAGTTGGTGCCGGAGACAAGCTGACGGCCCAGAACATAAACCGGCGTGTAATTTACGCCCAGCAGAGATTCAGAGGCCTTCTGAAACGCCGCAAGCCCCGCATCCTGCTCCTCGGCAGCCGCCCAGCCGCCCAGCTGCTGTCCGGCAGCCCGGGCGTTTTCGTCCACTTCCCCGTCGGGCCTCAGGCTCACAACGTTCAGAAGCTCCGCGTCGCCCTGCAGATTTTCATAGACATAGACCAGGGCATAGTAGGGCTCGGCATTGGGATAAACCACCTGCGCCCTGCAGAAGATGGCGTAGTTGGTACCGGAAACCGGCTGCGTCGCAAGGCAGGCCAGGGGCTCATAGCTGACGCCCACCAGGCCCTCCAGCGCCTTTTCAAAGGCAGCGGCTGCCTCCTCGGTCATTCTGGGGGAGTCGGTAACCTGCCAGCCGCCCATCAGCCCGGAAGATCCGCCGCCCCCAAGGTTTGCGGCGGTGCCGTCCGGCGCCGCACCGACGGCGGCATAGTACCACTCCTGCAGCACCTCGCTGGCTTTCGTGTCGGCGTCCTCAAAGGTTGCCTGATACAAAGCCTCATAGCCGATGTCCTCATGGACCTCGCGGATGATGTTTTCCTTCCCCTCCATGCGGAAGAAGTCAAAGCGAAGGCCGTCCTCCGGGAAGCTCAGCACGACGTACTCGCCGTCCGGCGCTTCCCCGTCTGTCATTTCGTAGCGGGCGCCGGTCCTCAGGCGGTCCACAAACTCCGCCGCGTCAAACTCCTCCGTATTCAGCTCCACCGGGCCGTACTCAGTGGTGCTGAGGGTATAACGGGCGCCGGGCGTGTAGGCCAGGCGTGCCAGATACAGGTCCAGCACTGTGCTGCCTACCGGGTGGGGCATCAGCTGCGGATTCTCTGCCAGAAAGCTCTCGCGCACCTTTTTCCATGCCCACCCGTTCAGTTCAGTCCAGAGCTCCTGATCCTCGGCCATGGCCTCATTGCTTTCGCGGACAAAGCGCACATCGGTAGGATGGTAATAGACATAGTAGTCGCCGTAGGCATCTTTAGCGAAGATCTCCGTCCCGGAGAGATCCGTGTTCAGCATGAGATCCCGCATGGCGGCTTCGTCGATCTTCCCGATGCTGAAAAGCCAGCCCGCGCCCTCCGTCTCCATGCCCTGGGCCTTGGCAGCCTCTATGGAAGCCTTTTCCGAAACGCGGAAAAGCATACCGTCGCTGCTCTCCTCCGGCACTTCAGTCTGGAGCATCTCGTCATACTCCAGGGGGACCAGCAGCTTCAGCCCGGCGTTTTCGTACAGCTTTCCCGCTTCGCCGTCCGGGCGGAGGGCAAGGTCGTCAACAGTCACACTCTCCCCGGACACCGAGACGGTACTCCCGCCGGATGCGCCGCAGGCCGCCAGGGAAAGTACCATTGCCAGCATGAGCGACAGGGCAAGCAGCGCCTTTCTTTTTTGATTCCGAGTTTTTTTCAAATTCATCATGTCCTTTCATATCCAGGGCCGGCACAACCTTCGCCGGCAGCAATCATTCTATCACAGGCCCTCTTTTCCTTCAAGCGGCAGCCTGCGGGTTTAAGGAAGCTTAAGGTTTTGCCGGAAGTATTCACAGTTCTGCCCTAAGGTTTTTCTTGCCTATAAGCCATTTCTGTCATATAATGTTGGCGCTTTTATTAAACCATAGAATCGGACTGGAGGCAAACCTATGGCTGCAATCAAACGAATCGGCGTCCTGACCAGCGGCGGAGACGCGCCCGGCATGAACGCCGCGGTACGCGCCGTTGTGCGTACCGCACTCTCCCTCGGCATTGAATGCGTCGGCATCCGGCGCGGATGGCAGGGGCTCATCAATGGGGACTTTGTAAGACTTACCAGCGCCAGCGTCGGACACATTCTTTCCCGGGGCGGTACCATCCTGTTCACCGCCCGCAGTGAAGACTTCATGACGGAGAAGGGCCGGGAGCGGGCGGTTGCCACCTGCAAGATGCTGGGCCTTGACGGCATTGTGGCCATCGGCGGTGACGGAACCTTCCGCGGGGCGCTGGAGCTCTCCCGCCTGGGCGTACCCGTGGCGGGCATCCCCGCCACCATCGACAACGATGTGGGCTGCACCAACTACACCATCGGCTTCGACTCCGCCTGCAACACGGCCATTGACTGCATCGACAAGCTGCGGGACACCATGCAGTCCCATGAACGCTGCTCGGTTGTTGAGGTCATGGGCCGAAACGCCGGGTTCCTGGCGCTGTATGTAGGGATTGCCGTAGGCGCCACAGCAGTGCTGGTACCGGAGCACCAGCTGGACTTTGACACTGACGTGGTGGAGAGGATTCGCGCCTCCCGCCTGGCCGGGAACACCCACTTCATGATCGTTGTGGCCGAAGGCGCCGGGAGCGCTGTGGAAATCGGTCAGAAGATTCACGCCTCTCTCGGCATTGAACCGCGCATCACCGTACTGGGTCACATTCAGCGCGGCGGCTCACCGACCGCCCGTGACCGGGAGACCGCAACCCGCATGGGCTATCACGCAGTGACGGCTCTCGCCAGGGGAATGGAAAGCTGCATCATCGCCACCCAGGAGGGCAGCATTGTGGAAATTCCCATTGAAGATGCCCTGTCCCTTAAAAAGTCCCTGCAGATGGACCGCTATACCATTATGGAAACCATGCAGTACACCGGCGGCCCCTCGATGGACGACTGAGGGCTTTGCCCTCCCCTCTCCTTCGGCAGACCGCGTTTCCCGCATATTCCGGGACAGTAGAACCCGGACCTCATCCCTTTGTGGATGAGGCCCGGGTTCTTTCTTTCAGGCTGCCGGTTCAGCGCCGCTTTCCGGCCGATATCATCTTTTGCCCTCTTCAATTTCGAGGAATCCGTCACGAACGCTCCGAACCGCCCCCGTGAGACACAGGTCTCCCTCCGGTTCCGCCGTGATGGTCAGGGTACCGCCGGGCTGCTGAAGAGCAAGGGTCACCGGTCCTCCCGACCTGTTTGCAAGCCACGCGCCTGCGGCCGTGGTGCCGCTGGCGCAGGAGCTTTCCCAGCAGAGGGTTCCGGCCTCGGGAACATAAACCAGAGGGGTGAGGCTCCTCCGGTCCGGGTCCAGAAACATCAGGCCGAGAGCCTCCGCACCCAGCTCCCCGCAGAGGACCGGCGCCTGAGCCTCGGCGTTTTCCCTGGTTAGGAACCCCCTTGAGGACTCGTCCGCAATCAGATGGGTAATGCCCGGAAAGCGGACCACCGGCACCCGTCCGAAGCCCTCCAGCATCTCCGTCCGGACGGACAGAGGTTTCGGCATCGAAAGGGTCCCCTGCCGGCTGCCGTCAGGGCCCTCCGCCAGGGTAACCTCCACCGGCGGCTCTGTCCCGGCGACCCGGACCCGGACTGTCCCGGTCCTTTCACCGCAGCGGTCCAGGTACAGTGACGCGGCGCTCATGGTCGCATTGCCGCAGAATTCCCCGCCCGCCATGCGCAGTTCGACGGGTTCCCCTGTGCCGGGGCCTGGGAGGCGCACAAAGCCTACCTGTTCCGTTTCCCGCTCCAGCTCCATCAGTTTCCCTGCCACCGCAGGCTGACGGTCCGGTGAAACGGGCGAGTCCACAAGAATTGTCATGTTCCCGGAGGGATTGAAGAGCGTGTAGTGAATCTTTCCCATGAGATTACTGCTGATAGTTTCGCAGGAACTGTTTGGTCCTCTCCTGCGTGGGATTTCCGAAAACCTCTTCCGGATGTCCCTGTTCCACAATCACCCCGCCGTCCATGAAGATCACATGATTGCTGACCGCCCGGGCGAAGGGCATCTCATGGGTAACAACCACCATGGTCATTTTATCCTCCGCCAGCTGGCGGATCACCTTCAGCACCTCCCCGGTAAGCTCCGGGTCCAGGGCACTGGTGGGTTCGTCAAAGAAAAGGACCTCCGGATTCAGGGCGAGAGCCCTGGCAATGGCGACCCGCTGCTGCTGCCCGCCGGAGAGCTGGTAGGGGTAGGCATTTTCCCTGCCCTCCAGGCCGATCTTCTTCAGCAGGGCGCAGGCGCGCTCCATTACCTCTTCCCGGTTTTCCCCGTGAAGAACCGGTGCCTCCGAAACATTCCTCAGGACCGAGTAATGGGGGAAGAGATTGAAGTTCTGGAAAACCAGTCCGAATTTCCTTCTGAAGCGGTTCAGCTCCGCCTTACCCGCATAGACGCCGTCCCGCATGGCGTACTGGCCGTCATAGAGAATGTTGCCTCCCTCTGCCCGCTCCAGAAAGGTGGCGCAGCGCAGAAGGGTGGACTTTCCGGAACCGGAAGGCCCGATGATGGAAATCACATTCCCGCGGTCAACCGAAAGAGAGATATCCTTCAGAACGGAAAGAGCACCAAAGGACTTCTGGAGATTTTCGATTCTGAGAATGCTGGGAAGAGCGGCGCCCTCCGCCGCGGTTCTGCTTTGTTCCGACATTTTCTCTTTCCCTCCTCAGCGATAGTAGTCCAGTCTCTTTTCGATCCGGCCCATGACATAGTCTACAATGACATTGAAGATGTAGTAAAACGC
>CAMONN010000057.1 GCA_946620645.1 uncultured Clostridia bacterium | reverse complement strand
GCTGCCGGAACCGTCGGCTGGGGTGATCGTCCCGCCGGAGCCGCTGTCGCCGCCTTGGCTGCTTCCGGAGTTGGAAGGAATCTCCTCATCAGCATGGTAGATTTCTCCGCCTTCATGGACGGGATTCTTCGCGGCCTCCCGCTCAGCCTCAATATCGGCCTGCATGTCCCGGAAGTCCTCCGCCAGAGCGGCGATGTCCGCGGAGGCATTGTTCATATATTTATTCAGCAGGAGCAGCTCATCCGCAATACTTGCGCTCTCCACCAGATTCAGGTGAGGCTCCATCTGCCCGACAATCCCGGCCACATCCTTTTTCCCGTAGACGCGCCCGGTGTTCCGGCAGCCGCTGAGGTGGCCGGACTGGCGGCCGGCAATGCCGCCCACATTATACCCGTAGTGGGGGTAGCCCACAGTGCCGCTGTTAACGCAGTTCAGGACCACGCCCTTGGAAAAGCCCACCACGCCGCCGGTGTCGGAGGTAACATTCTCGTTCTCGGCGCTCAGCAGGGACAGAGCCAGGCTGTTGCTGGAGGTGGCAAGGTCGGCAAGCTCCAGCTTATCCTGACTTACGGAGATATTCACTTCGCCGCTGCTGCTGCAGTCCCGGATGAGGCCCTCGCTGTAACCGGCGATGCCGCCGGTAAAGCGCTTGCCCTCCACGGTACCGGAAAAACTGCAAGAGATCAGGCTGCCGTGGTTATCCCCCACCAGGCCGCCCACATAGTTCCGCCCGCTGACACTGCCGGAAAAGGCGCAGTTTTCAATACTGCCCCAGCTGGTGCCGGCAATGCCGCCCACATAGTCCCGGCCGTAGGTGGGGGCCAGCGTGCCCTCCACGGTCAGGTCCCGGATGACGGCCTTTGCCGTGACATAGCGGAAAAGGGCCTGGTTGGAGCCGTCGGTGGAAAGGGTCAGGCCGCTGATCTCGTGGCCGTTCCCAAGGAAGGTTCCGGAAAAGGAGGGAACCGGTTCGATGTCTTCCCCGCCGAAGTCCAGGTCTGCTTCCAGACTGACCGTAAGGCCCTCGGACCAGGTGTCCATGGCGCAGTCGGAGGCAAAGCGCTTAAAGTCCGCCCGGCTTTGAATCCGGACATCCGGCTCTGTCTCCTCCGCAGCCCGGGCCTCCGCGGCCGGAAGGACGAGGGAAAACAGGAGGCAGAAGAGCGCCAGCAGCGCCCCGACCCGTTTCCCTGTGAGAATCCGCTTTTTCCGTGATGTCATGGCTGAATCCCCTCACTGTCCGTGTCGCCGGACTCCGAATTCTCCGGCAGAACCGCCGTATCCGACTCCGTGTCGGTCACGGAGTTGAACTCCACCAGGGCACTGAGGTTTCCGGAGAAGAGACCGTGGACCTCGGCATCGATGAAGCCGTTCAGGTTCCCACGAACCCGCCCGTCAATACGCATGGTGCCGGCCCTGGAAAGAGAGCGGATATTCGGCTCGATGGTAAAGCTGGTTTTCCGGATGATGGTATCCCCGAAGAGCAGAATCTGCGGCAGAACACACATAACCAGGAAAATAGAGATCAACGTGCCCATTCCCAGATACAGGCCGATGGAGGAAATGGTCTCATTGGAGGTCAGAAAAGCAATGACAAAGCCCGCCGAAGAGAGCATCAGGCCCGAGGTGATAATGGTCGGGAAGGCGTGGTTCAGGCTCTCGATCATAGCTTCCTTCAGGGGAAGTTTTTCCCGGAGTTCCATATAATGACTGGAAATGACAATAGCGTAGTCGATGTTTGCGCCCATCTGAATGGAGCTGATGATGAGATAGGTCAGGAAGAAGACACTGGTATGGCTCAGGGTAGGAATGGAGAAATTCACCCAGATACTGCCCTGAATGATCAAAATGAGCAGGACCGGCAGACCGCCGGACTTGAAGGTGAAGAGCAGCACCAGAATCACGAAGGCCACTGTCAGGATGCTAATGAGGAGGTTATCATGCTCGAAGGAGGTACGCAGGTCAAAGCAGCTGGTGGTATCCCCGACCAGGAAGCCCCGGTCATAGTAACGGGCGATCAGCCCGTGGAGGATGTTCAGGTAGGAGTAGCTCTCCTCCCCCTCCACCGGCAGGTCCAGCTCCAAAACAATGCGGGTCCAGTCGTCGCTCATCAGCTGGCGCTTGGCGTCCTCAAGGGTTTCCTCCAGGTCGTCCAGCTGCTCCTCGGTCTCCTTCGGAAGGTTGAGAGAGACCTCCTTCCGCTCGCCGAAGAGATAGTCCATCAGGTCCAGCAGCGGAACCCCGTAATTATCCAGGTTCGTGGCGATCTGGCCATAGTCATCCTGGGTCATGGCGTAGCCGGAATAAAGCACCCGGACCACGTCATAATCCAGCCCCGCCATTTCCGAAAACTCCCGGGGCGTCAGGGTGCCGGTGACGGTAATACCGTCCTTCACCTCAATACCCGAAAGGCCGGTGACAGAGATCGTCGCAGGAAGCTCCCGGATTTCCTGAATCAGTTCCGCCTCCCGGTCATAGTACCCGGCTGGCACAACAACGGCCATCTGGTTGGTATCGCCGAAGGTGGCATCGATGAGCTCCTTGGAAATCTGGGACTCATTCTTCCGGATGGAAGAGACGGAATCCTGGGAATATACGTAGTTTACCCGGTTGGAGAGCACCGCAGCCCCGATGAACACAACCACAAAAAGGATCGGCATTACAAATCGGGTGCTGTAGGCAAAGCGGCCGAGGAAAGAGATCTTCGGCACGAAGTTGCGGTGGTGAGTTTTGTCAATCCAGGGTGCGAAGATGACCAGGAGCCCCGGCATCAGGAGGAAGACCGAAACCAGGCTCAGGAAAATGGCCTTAATAAGCACCGAGCCGATATCGCCGCCCAGTTTGAACTGCATGAAGGTCAGCGCCAGGAGCCCCGAAATGGTGGTGAGGCTGCTGGCGGAAATCTCCGGAATAGCTTTGCTGAGGGCGGCAATGGCCGCCTCCCTGGCGGGTTTATCCTCATGCTCATCCGTGAAGCGGTGGCAGAGGATAATCGCGTAGTCAATGGCCAGAGCCAGCTGCAGAACGATGGCGATGGAATCGGTGACGAAGGAGATCTCCCCCATGAGGAAGTTGGTGCCCATGTTCAGGAGTGCAGCGCTCCCGAAGGTCAGAAGCAGGACCGGAATCTCCGCATAGGTGTTGGAGGTAATGAGCAGGACCGTAATGATGATGACCACTGCGATAATGTCCACAATGAGCATCTCCCGGTCGATAATCTCCTTGAGAGGATTCCCGACATTACTGACGACATGAAGGTCGTAGGGGGCGAGCAGATCTTTTACCTCCTGCAGGGCCTCAATGCTGACATCATCATCATCCGTCCCGTCAAAAGTCAGGGAGAACAGCGCTGAGGCAGAGGCATAATGGGACGGGGTCTCGTCAAAAGCCACCTCCCGGACACCGTCCACCTCCGCAAGCTGTTCGCTGAGGCGCAGGGCCTGCTCGTAGCTTATGTTCTGCACCATGACGCTGGCGGTGCTGTAGGTGGTAAACTCCCGCTCCATAAGGTCCAGCCCCTGCCGGGTTTCGGTATCCTCGGCCAGGTAGTCCGTGATGCTGTCATTCACCCGGACCCAGTTGCGGGAAATGGCGCAGAAGACCGCGGCCGCCAGAAACAGCGCAATCAGCACGTTCCGCCGGTCGACAATAAAGGTGGCCAGTTTTTCCATGAACCCGGTATTTCCCTTGCTCTTCATAGCTCTTTCCTTCCAATGCTTTGGGAGAGCTATTTTACACTTTTTCTCGTATGAATTCAAGCACGGAAGTCTTAATATTTAGTAAGATGTTCCGGAAAACCTCCTATATTTTGTGGTTTTATACATTTTTCGATCTTTGACTATATTTCGGGAATCCAATGTACGGAACGGGTGGTTAAAGTGCGGGGAAGAAAAAATCTGACGGCAGTTCCGGAAAGGAACAACCGTCAGATTATCTATAATTCCCGGCGTTACCCTACTTGTCCTGATAGCTTTCAGCCGTTTTGGGGTAGCCCCGCTCTTTCAGAAGCGCGATCACACAGTCGCGGATCTCCTCGGTGCTGATGACATCTTTCTCACTGGTCAGACGGCGGAACACTTCGTCCGCCATGCGCTTGGCGGTTTTGATGGTGATGGTTTCTTCCGGGGTGCGGCCGTTGGCCCAGACAATACTGGTGGCGACCTTGTCATCATCATAGAGAACGACATTCCCGTTGCGTTTGGTTACTTTCATGGTTTGCCTCCTTAATTTGTAATTGGTATAAGCAGAGCGTCATCCAGCAACTGCCGGAGCGCAGGCAGATGATCAGAGGATAGTCCCGCCCGTTCCTGGGCCTCCAGATCCAGACGGATGTTCCGTACCTGTCCCTCTCCCAGGGCGGCTACGGAACGGATGATGGCATCGCAGTCCTCTACATAACCGGAGTAAAGCAGGGCGTAGGAGAGATTGATGTTCACCAACACGGCATTCGGCTGGAGCTCATATCCCCGGAGCGCCGCCTCCAGGGCGGCCTGCGGGTCCCGGTTATGCACCAGCTCATAATAGGAAAGCCAGGCATAGTACTGGGCCGTGTCGCCGGTGCCCAGCGTCTCGCAGACCGGCCCGTAGGCCGAAAGCCCCGCCTCGAAGGCCTCCCGGGAGCGGGCATAGTCTCCGGCCTTGAAGGCGTTCTCCCCGATATTCAGCAGAGTGACGGCATAGACCGCCGTGTCAAGGGGGGAAGCGGTTCGGTCCCTGACGCCTCGGTAGATTTCTGAAGCCCGGGTATAGTAGCGGCCCGCGGTTTTGTAGTCCTCCCGCATGTTCAGCAGAAGACCCCGATTATTGTAGAGATCGGCCAGGTTTCTCTGGGATTCCAGCTGATCGTACAGGCTTTGCTCCGCCGCCTCGGCGCTGCCGGCATCAGTGGCCTGAGTCAGGGCCGTCTGGATCGCCCGGGCGTAACAGGCATCGGCCTCCTCAAAACGCCCCTCGTCGGCCAGACACAGGGCCAGTGCCGAAACCGTCTTGACAAAGCTGTGGGGATCCGAGAGATACGAGGCATTCTCCAGCATACTGTCGTGGAGGTTATAGGCCTCCCGCAGTCGGCCCTCCGCCTCGGAGTAGCGCCCCACCCGGTAGAGAATAACCCCGTAGTTGTAGTTGGTGTCGGCCGAAGCCCGGACCGCATCCCAGGTGTTCCCGGCGCTCTGCAGCAGGGTCAGGGCCTTCTCGTACCACTCCGCCGCGGCCGCCAGCTCCCCGGTGGCGGCGGCATTCGCCCCCGCATTGGTGTTAAAAATCGCCAGGTCCGTGAGGCTGGGCTGTGCGGCGCCGGCATAGAGGGCAATCGCCTCATCATATTCCCGGGCCGCCTCGGCATAGCGGCCGGAGAGGTGCAGCAGCCGTCCCCGGTTGTTATGAGCGGAGGCCAGGGCCTCCAGAGCGCCCTCCACGCCGGAATCCGTCAGGCCCCGGTAGATATCCAGAGCGGCGTCCTGGGCCTGCAGGGCCTCATCGTAGGCCCCCAGCACTCCCCGGGCCGTGGCCAGCTTTTCATAATTTACGGCCTGCTCAAACTCGACGGACTCCCGGTTCCGGGACAGGCGCACGATGGCGTTCATCTCCTCGGTGTTGCGCCGGAGAATGCCGGAGATCTGCCCGTAGGCATCGGGCACGGCGGTCAGCTGCGCGGGGAGGTCATAGGTCAGCTCCCGTAGTATGCTCATGGAGGCCTGCTCCCGCAGGGCAGCGTCGTCACGATAGTTCCGGGCCAGGCCCATGAGCCACAGGGCCACCGCCGCCACCGTCAGAAAGGCCGCGGCCGCCCCCGTACTCCGGAGGGCCAGCCGGCGGTTCCGGCGGAGCTGATGCTCCCGCAGAAGCTCCTCATGAGGGCAGCCGGTGACAGCAGAGATAACCTTCAGAATCCCGGTCCGGGCTTTGGCCATCATTCTGCGCTGGTCGCGGCTGCTGTAAGATTCGCCGGATGGCACGCCGCCCTCCGGCCGGATGTCCATCACCCGGTCCAGAATGTCCGGTACACGCCTCAGGGAGGGTGGGAAGGAGCTTTCCGGATCACCGGAGATGAGCAGGGGGTAAATCCGCTCCGCCCGCCCCAGCTCGATGAAGATACCCACCTCCCGGTCGATCCAGGCAGAGGAGGGGGTATCGGTAGAGCAGACCACCACCAGGCAGTCGGAAGAACGGAGGGCGTCATCAATAGACTCAGTGAGAATACGGCTGACGGGCAGCTCCTCCGTGTCCCGGAAGGCCCGCCGGATCTCATGATAGCCACGGTCCCGAAGGGGCCCCGGAAGACGGTAGCTCTCCAGAAGGTTGAAGACCTTCCCGGTGATGCGCTCATCCAGGGGGCGATGCCGATAGCTGAAGAAAACATCATATTCAAAGGCCTGGTCCCGGCGGGCCGGCAGTCGGATCTCCGTCATGACGCACCCCCGCCATCTTCTGACAGAAGCTCACCGAGACCCAGACGGTCCAGCTCCGAGCGGGCGTTCTCCACGGCCTCCTCCACAAAAGCAAGGGCCATGTCATTTCCGGCAAATTCCTCAGGAAGCTCCCGGACGGTGCGCCGGGCAATCTCGACGCTGAGGCGGGCCTGCTCCTCGGCAATGCGGCCCTCATCCCGGGCAACAAAGCCCAGACGGAGGAAAATCCCCGCCGCCGTAAGACTCACCGCCGCCACAGCTCCGACAATCGCGGCAACCGCGCGCCGCCTGCGCTGACGGTGGCGCTGCTGAAGCTCATCCGGACGAAGCCCCAGGAGGAGTGCCGCAATACGGACGGTCTCGTAGCGGAGCATTTCACGCCAGTGATGCCGGGAAGGTGCCGGGCGGAGGTCCGCCGCCACGGGTTCAATCAGGTCCACCCGCTCCTCCACGCTCATGTCCGGGAGAATCCGGCGGACGGTCTTCTGGCGGTAAAAGTCCGCCGGGAAGACGTCCGTGGGCTCGCCCTCCGTCAGAATGGGGATTACTCCCTCGCCATCATGGATCTCCCGAAAAAAGCCCAGTTTTGCTATCAGCGCCGGGTTTTCCCGCACGCCCGGAGAACAGAGCAACGCCAGGAAGCGGCTGTGCCGAAGCCGCTCTCTGGCGTCGTCATCCGGCACGGCCTCGCCGGTGTCCACAAAAACCCGCCGGTAATCCAGCCCCGGGTCCGAAAGCGCAACCCCGGACGGAAGCCTGAATCCGCGGAGACTCCCGGCCAGGCGCCAGGCCGTCTCCGCGTCACGTTTCAGCGAGAGGATATAGAGATCATAAACATCTGACATGTTCGTCAAGCTCTCTTTGAGAGAGATGTGCAGGATTATTTCCCCTGATTCAGCTCCACCAGATGCCGGACGGCATCCA
>CAMONN010000056.1 GCA_946620645.1 uncultured Clostridia bacterium | reverse complement strand
CAGGCATATTCCCGGTATCCGCCGTGGCGACTGAAGGGACGGAGAATTCCACCCCTGAGGAAGTCACGGCTGAAGTGCTTGCACAGGACCTTCCCGCGGATGAAACGGCCTCTGTTCCCGGTACTCCAGAGGCGGACGGTATTCGGAATCCCACAGGCCCCGAAGGCGGGGAAAACGCCCCCGCGCCCGGCAGCGCGAATGAGAATTCCGGCAGCGACGCCGGCAATTCCGGCGGCTCTGATTCAGAGGATTCTTCGGATCAGCAGGAATCCTCGAAGGACCGGATTTCCGTCAAATACAGCCAGAACAAGTCCGGCAAACTGGAGCTGGTGTTCACGCTCAACGAGGACGAATATACTCTTAAAACGGTGAAGAAAGTTCTGCCGGAGAATCTGGTTATCACTGCCCGCAATTGGGGTGAAAAAGAGGAAGAACTTTACCGCATGGGCCATTCGGACCTACATGTCACACAGGATGATGTGCTGGCGGTTTCCTTCCGTGATGAGAAGAACAAGCCGGTTGCCTTCGAAAACCTGGTGGAGTTTACCCTTTCCTGCAGCACCTGGAAGGGAAGCCGCCTGGACGACCTGAGGGCATTGGAGTATGCCCTTTATCTCACCTCAAAGGACGATGACCTGGGCGAGGCGCAGATCGAGTTCCACGTCATGGATGACGTGCCGGTGCTGTGCTTCAGCACCAACCGCCTTGCGGACCTGCTTCTGATGGTGCCGAACGCCGCCGAGAAGGAGAGAAGACGGCAGGAGGCGGAAGCCCTGGCTGAAGCCGCCCGCAAAGAGGCGGAAGAGAAAGAACAGGAAGAGCGGAAGGATACCGCCGGAGACGCTGCAGGTCAGTCCGGAGATCCCGCGGATCAGTCCGGCGAGCCGTCAGTTAAGACCCACACCTGGAGTGATTGGACGGTCGTCACCGGGGCCACCTGCACTGAAGATGGGAGCCGAGTGCGCGCCTGCACGGATGAAGGCTGCGATGCGACGGAGACCGAGGTCATTCCGGCCGCGGGCCATACCTGGGATACTGATGATGAGTTTGCCGCCGCCACCTGCACCGTTTGCGGCGAAACCCGGGAAGCCAGCTATCCCATCGAGCTGGACGGGGACCACTGGCGGCAAAGGGGAGATCCCGATGCTGCGGAAAATGCCGAGTATTGGTCTGCGCTGTTTGGCGGCGTTATACAGACCGGGAACCCGAGGACGGACCTCCTGACCGTTGCCGTCAGTCAGATCGGCTACCGGGAGAACAAAGAGAATTATCTTGAAAACCCGGAAGGTGAGACCAGAAATTACTCCCGTTACGGTGCCTGGGCTGGCCAACCTTATGGCAGCTGGAATGCTGCATTTACAGGCTTCTGCCTGAACTACGCCGGCATTCCGGAGGAAGCCATGCCCCGGGAGACCGACGCCTCCCGCTGGGTTCAGACCCTTTCGGAACGGGGGCTGTTCCGGCAGGCAGGCGGGTACCTGCCCCGGCAGGGTGATCTGCTCTTCTACACAGATCCGGATACTGGCGCTGCCCGTGTCGGCATCATCTGGCAGGTGGATACCGGGGAAGGCGTTGTAACAACCATAGAAGGCGCGGTCAACCACGCGGTTGACACGCGTCTGGTCGTGCTTTCCGATGAGACGGTCATCGGCTTCGGAGTCCTGCCGGAGAGCGGCGCCCCTGTGGAAGAAGCGGACCATGAAACGGCCATGCCCGCCCAGAACTTTAACCAGACCGTGGAAGACATGACGGTCACCGTTGTTGCGCCTGTCGGCGCCTTCCCGGCGAATACCCGGATGGAACTGGCCATCGTGGAGGATGAGGAAGTCCTCAATGCCGCTGCCGAGGCGGTTCTCAACGTCGGAGGGGAGGCCGCGGAAGATCCGCAGGCGGAGGCCGCGGAAGAGAGCGCGGTCCCGTCGTCTTCCAGCAGCACGGAGAAAAAAGTCTCCAAAATCCGCGCCGTGGACATCACCTTCTTCGATGCCGCGGGCAACGAGGTGGAGCCCGCCGTCCCCGTGCGCGTCACCATGAAGTCCGCTCTTATGACCGCAGATAAACAGTCCGATGTCGTCCACATTGACGAATCCGGAGCGGCGAAGGTCGGCAGCATCGAGAAGCAGGATGACGCCGTCAGCTTTGATACCGATGGTTTCTCCACCTATGTCATGGTGGAGACCGAAACCATTACCACTTCCTTTACCTCCGGCGATGGTCTTACCTATGAGATCACCGTCCGCTGCGGCACGGAAGAGGGCTTCCCCGAGGGCTGGAACCTCTCTGTTTCCGAGCTGACAGAAGAGAATGAGAGCTATCAGGACCTGGTGGACAAAACCACCGATGCCGTGAGCCTTCAGCTGACCGGACTTACCTATGTGAAGTTTCTGGACATCAGCCTTTTGGATGCAGAGGGAACAAAAGTGGAACCGGAGGCCCCGATGCAGGTGTCTGTCCGCCTGATGGACAGAGAAACGGGTTCTGAAGACGATAGTGAAATGACGACTGCGGTGGTCCACTTTGCGGACGGGGCGGAAGTCGGCGCGCTCGTGGAAGGCGTTTCATCGGAGGACGGTGTCGTTACCTTCACGGCGGAGAGTTTCTCCGCTTATGCGATTGTTGAAGGGCCGGCGGCAATTCAGCCCGGATGGCTGAGAGTTTCATCCCTTTCTGAATTGAAAGCTCTGGCAGGCGAGGGTCTGTATATCTCTGCGGATAACTGGTACCTCACAAATGAAACCGCTGCTCATTCCAGCGGAAGCAGTTCGGTTGCGGGCCTTTTCGGAATAAAGCGGTCTGCGACATCAAGGTCCTACCCCACGGATGACGCCGTCCTCTATTATTTTGAGGAAGTCGAGGGGCAGAGCAATCAGTTCTATATCTATTGCCATGACAGCGATAAGAATAAACTGTACGCGACATACGACACCGGTGCGGCGGGTGTGCCGTACAGCATTTTCCTTACCTCAGATGAAGCCCGGAAGACCCCTTGCACTGTCACTGTAAGCGGGAGCGGGGCAACCGCATACTGGAGAATACGCTTCAACAACGATGCAAATCTTCGCTGGTATCGTCGGGATAACATTTTTGATGCGCAAAACAGCGATAAGAATTTCTATTTCTGGAAATATGACGGCGGAGAAACGTATAAGTTGGACGGAAAGTCCTATGGCCTGATGTACTGGGTCGACGGCATCATGGGAAAAGGCCTGATGTCCGATTCGAATGCCACATCCGGTCATCTGAATGGCCTGCCCCTTACCGTCATGTCCAAGCCGAATAACGGCGCCAAGCTGTACGTTCCGGATGAGAGCGATCTGAGCTTCTGGACCTTTCATCTTATTGATGAGGATTACTATTATCTGACATCCGTTGTTGACGGAAGCACCAGATATCTCAGAATCGGAACAGCGGCGGAAGGCCTTTCTATGGTCAGCACTCCGGATGACAGCTGCAGAATCCGTGTGATCCCCGGATCAGGATCGAATGCGGGCAAAATATGTTTGCAAGCCGGAAACAGGACCCTTGCTTACAGCGGCGACATTGACAGCGGATTTCAGATCGGCGGGACAGCCGGGAATGAATGGCTGAATCTGGTGGAAGAATCAGAGCTTACAAATGATTACTTTATGACCTATTCCGCCCAGAAGGTAAGTGTTTCTGATGAGAGCATCACAAACGGGTCCAGAATTATCGTTTATACCCGTGTCTGGAATGAGAAAACGCTGAAATACGAGTTTTACGCCATTGATCAGGACGGCAGTCTGGTGCGCTGCTACGAAAGCGGCGACTCCATCGAATGGGTCGGCGGCCGCCTGAATTCCATGCTGTGGAATTTCGTCGAGTATTACTGGGAAGGGACTACTGATCCGAACTTCTACTATGATCTGTACAACCAGTATTCAGAAAAGTTTATAGCACCCCAGGCTTCCGACGGACAGATATTGTCCGACGATCCCCTTGGCATCAATCTGAATGGCCGAAGAAACGGGCAGTATTATTCTACCATTGTAGCCTGGGATGAAGGGTATTACGCCTATGTCGGCCTGAAGGCGGATATGACGGCTGGCAAGATCGTATCTTGTCCTGTCTCGGAGGCGGGCGATTTTTACTTTGCCGTTATCCAGGATCTTCCTGTCGATGATGAATTGACTACTGTTCCGACGGTGGACCACACCCAATACGGGATTACCATGAAAATGGTGAATTTCGGGACGGATATTTATCCGGGGAATAATGACACTAATGTCCGTGGACAGATGTCGGCATTCCTCGGAAGCGACAATGCTTTTCATCAGTATAACGCAGAAGCAGGTCTGTTGAATACAGCGCTTGGAGAGGATGGATATCCTGTATCAAAAGCCAGTAATAGCCTTTCAGGATGGTTTGCAGGCAGGCCGGAAGTGAATCATCTGTTTATCGCCAGCACTTACTATGGCACCGGGTATTATGAGTATGACAGCGTGCAGAATTTCGCGCATTTGGATCCCGTCACGAACACGTTTGTAGTGTATAAAGAACTTGGAAGCGATTCCGTTTCGGGAGATACACATAAGCACGGTCTCTTCTGGCCGTATAATGACATCGAAGCGGGCAAGTTCTCTGTCAACAAGAATACAACAGCGATTACTTCTGCCGCTCTCCCTGAAACGGATCCCCGAAAATATGAAACCATGTATATGGTTCAAAAATCAAATACACAGTATGCCCCGGATTATTATTTCGGCATGGAGGTAACAGCGACCTTTACCCAGACGCCGAACGGCCTGGATAACTGGGGCCATGATATCATCTATGAGTTTACCGGCGACGATGACTTCTGGCTGTTTGTAGACGGGGAGTTGATCATCGACCTCGGCGGCATCCACAGCGCCATATCCGGCGACGTCAACTACAGAACCGGCGTTGTTCATGTAAATGGCGTAACAACGTCACTGAGAGAGCTTTTCAGAAGCAACTATGTTGCCCGTGGCGTGCCGGAGGATGAAATTGAAACCCGTTTGGCGGAAATCTTTACGGAAGGCGGTATCTTCAAAGACTACACCACGCACACCATGAAGATCTATTATCTGGAGCGCGGTGCCGGCTCTTCCAATCTGCATATGCGCTTTAATCTGGCGTCCATTAAACCCGGCACTGCCCAGCTGACGAAGAAGCTCTCCGGCATTGACACTTCGGAGACAGTCCTCGCCGAGTTCCCGTATCGGATCATTTACCGTACAAAGAACGAGGAAACGGGAACTTTAACAGAGCACGCGCTTACCAATCACCTTCCGAAAAACCCCCAGCAGATGAAGGACTATGTCTTTTATAAGGACTCCGCTGTTCCCGTCACCTACAAGCCCTCCTTCTCGGTCGCTGGGCTTACCTACAGCGATGTCTTCATCCTCAAACCGGATGAAACAGCGGACATCAACTTCCCTGTTGATGACCTCCCGGAGGGCGAAGAGTATGTGGATTACCGCATCATTGAGTGCGGGATTAACACAGATGTGTTCTCATCCGTGAAGGCGAATGATGTGGCGCTTACCGGCAGTGATACAACGGTGGCAAACAGAAAAGACTATGGCATCGACTACGCGACCACGGACCAGCGCGCCCGGGTGGTTTATGACAACGCGGTCAGCCCGGATGCTCTGCGCACGCTGACCGTTAAGAAGCGCCTCTTTGACGTAACCGGGGAGACAGAGCTGACGGAGGAGGACGATAAGACCACCTTTGATTTCCGCCTTTACCTGGCGACTGAAACCGCCGACATTGACGCTTCCCCTGCCAATATGCACACCTACCACGTGAAAGACCAGAATGGCGTCTACTGTTACTGGGATGTGGGGAATCAGCGGATCACTCCTCTGGAGAGCGGAAAGACAGTCTACTCTGCCCTGACACCGGAGGAACTCCTCGCCGCCACCTTCCACACCTCTCCGAACGGTTCCATTACCAGGATTCCGGTTGATTATACCGTTGAGGTCCGTGACGTGCTGGCGGGCACCAAATTCAAGCTGGTGGAGCGCCCCTCAGAGATCCCGGACGGCTATTCCTTCTGGAAATACCGGTACAACGGGACGGAGTATATGGATGCGTCAGCCGGCGTGACGGATACCGTTACTGCAGAAGCAGATCCGCATGCCGACGTCTGCAACATCAAGGGTTTTGGCCTGAGAATCAATAAGGTCTGGACCGATGCGGATTACATGTCTGAACGCGATGCCACCTACTATGCGGTCTACTATCAGAACGGGGAGTCTCTGCAACTTGTCGAAGACTCTGTCAGGCAGATGGCTTACGGCACGAATACCGTTTACTGGTATTACGATGCCCTTCCCGTGACGGGGATTGCTTTTGACCAATACTTCCTGTATGAAGTGAAGCTGACGGGAACACCGGTGGTGGATGCTGCCGGCAGAGTGACCGACTATGACACGATTACTCCCCTTGACGATGGAGATTCCATCGAGCTCAGCGGAAAACAGGTCGGCGAAGAGAGATCCAACAAGTTTACCTACACCGTGAGCTACGAGCGGGGTGAAGTGAAGCCCGCCGGAGGCAACGTCCGTGAGGATACCGTCACCAACAGCCGCCCCGGCATCCGGATTCAGAAGTCCGACTGGGCCGGTACGAAGCTGCCCGGCGCCGCGTTCCGGCTTGACCTGGGAGAAACGGAAATCGGCGAATACACCTCCGATGCGAACGGTCTGGTCACGGTTGCCTGCCTGATTGAGGGCAGGGATTACACTCTGACGGAACTGAGTTCGCCTCAGGGTTACCACGGGCTGGAGAGCGCTATGCCGGTCCGGATCACGCAGACAGGAGCGCTGGTCATTGACGGCACGGAATACACCGTTGATGCTCAGGGGCAGGTGACCCCTGCTGTTGAGGAAAGTGCGTATTACACCGTTGGTGTGGGAGAAGACGGCAGCTGGATTCTTACTGTAAAGAACAAACTGTACGGTTTCCGGGTCCTGAAGAAGGACAAGGGCACCGATGCGCCGATGAGTGATGTGCAGTTTAAGCTGTACAGGGAAATCATTGTGGACGGCGCGCATGCGTTTGACCCGAATCCGTATCCCGGCTTCGACAATCTGAGAACGGATGCGGACGGAATGCTTCAGCTTATTCCCTATTCGAACAAGTACCTGATTGCCGGGAAATACGAACTGAGAGAGACCACGCCGGCAGGCTATGCCGCGCTTTCCAGGCATCCTCAGTTTACTGTCTCCGCAACAGGGGCGGTTAAGGCGGAGGTTCTGCCGGAGGATGCGTCATTCGGGGCGGAGGAACAGGCAGACGGGAGCCTGCTGTACACGCTGACCATAGAGAACAGACTTGTCCCACGGCAGCTCACCGTGAAGAAGGTCTGGGAGGACGCAGATAACCAGGACGGCATCCGCCCGGATCAGGTTCGGGTGCAGCTCTATGCCGACGGCAAGGTAAGCGGGGATGCGGTTACGCTGAAGAAAGAAAACAACTGGGCCTATACCTGGGAGGACATTCCGAAATACCATGCCGGTACCACCACGGAGATCGTCTACAGTGTCGACGAGGTAAAGACGGGCGTCATCACCGGAACCGACGGTCCGGGAACCTATGCTTGTGCAGTGACCGGAGACATGGCAGAGGGCTTTACCGTGACCAA
>CAMONN010000055.1 GCA_946620645.1 uncultured Clostridia bacterium | reverse complement strand
ACCTACGAGTACACCATCACTGAGGTCAATGACGGGGTTCCGGGCGTGACCTATGACACGACACCGCACAGGGCTGTCGTGACCGTAACGGCGGATTCTGCCGGGAAGCTGACGGCGACGGTGAAATATGACGGCAAGGCCTCCCTGACCATCACCAACACCTATGAAAGCGGCTTCCTGGTTATTGAGAAGACTGTTACCGGAAACCTTGCCGACAAGAACAAGTACTTCACCTTCAAAATCACCCTGAATGTTGACGGAAGCTATCCTTACGAAGTAAGCAACGGCAAGACCGGAACAATCCGCAGCGGCGGTACCATCCAGCTGAAGCACGGGGAATCCGTAATCATCCGGGACCTCCCCGCAGGCTGCAAGTATCAGGTAACAGAGAGCGACAGCTACGGGTACAGGACCTACTCCAGCGGTGACTCCGGCAGGATCGGAAGAGGCTCGACCTCTACGGCGGGCTTCATCAACAGCAGGAGCACAGCGCCTGCCACCGGCGAAAGAGACTATCTGAACCTGAGCCTGAGCACGATGCTGCTGTCCGGGCTTGGAATGATCGCCACCTTCTTCTCCGGCAGAAAACGCAAAGAGAAGATGCGGCGGCAAAAGTAACCTGAAAGGGTAAAGCGGCGGGGCAAAGGCATTCTTTGCCCCGCTGTGATTACACAGGAAGGAAAAAGAACGATGAAAAGAGAAAAAACGAGCGGGCGTTCCCGCACCCGGACCCTGCTCTTCTGCCTGTTCACAGTGCTGTTCCTTGCAAGCGCCGCATATTCAGCGGTAAAGGTATATTCCAACTATAAGGCGGACCATGCGATCCGGCAGCTGCGCTCCCAGATTCAGGACAGCCGCACGGCGGAAGACAGTGCGGCTCTTCAGAGCGGTTCCCCTGCCGGGACGGAGGAGAAAGGCCCTTCGCCTGCGGGAGAGACCTCGGGTACGGAGAAGGCAGAGCCGGAAGCGCCCCGGAGGCTGATTTCCATGGACTTCACTCCCCTGCTGGAGATTAACGAGGAAACCGTCGCCTGGCTCAGTGCGGACGGACTGAGTATCGACTATCCGGTTCTCCAAGCGGAGGACAACGATTACTACCTTAACCACATGTACAACCGGGAGGTCAACAGCCACGGTTCCCTGTTCGTGGATTACAGGAACCACGGGGACTTTTCCGACAGGAACACGTTCATATACGGCCATCACATGGGCGACGGCAGCATGTTCGGGTGCCTGGATGAATACATCTCCCCGGATTTCATCAGCGTGGTGCCGACCATGACGCTCCGCACCCCCGAGGGCGATTACCGCATTGAGCTGATCTGCGGCACTGTGGAGGACGGGAATGAAGATTTCATGGAATTCAACTTTGAAACGGAGGAGGCCTTCCAGAACTATGTGAACACCCTCCGCGCCCGCTCGACTTTCCAGAGCGATGTGGAACTGCAGCCGGGAGACAGGCTCGTATCCCTCTGCACCTGCAACTACTCACAGGTGAACGCCAGATATATGCTGGTGGGCCGTCTGGTTGAGCTGTACGAGGAATGAGTGCGAGCAGAGGCTGCTCAAAAGTCCTTGAGCATTTTCCAGCTCTGCTGCAGGATCTGCCGCTTCGAGCCCCGGAGCCTCCAGCACGAGGATGTGCCGGAAACGCTCCGGAAGCTGAGCGGGAAGACGGATCATAAAGCTCTTCATGATACAGAATAAAACTGCATAACGAAGAAAGCGCAACCCCATACCGCCTCACCCGACAAGGTGAGATGGCATGGGGTTGCGCCGATTCCGCATATGCGCTGACGGAACAGGTGATTTTCAGTCGGCGGGGATCTTATCGCCGGCGGAATGATGGTCCGGGAGCTGTGCCAGGATGATGGCGGCGAACATCACTCCGCAGCCCAGGAGCTCCCGGCCGGTGAGCCGCTCCCCCAGCAGAAGCGCTCCCCCGAGGACCGCGAACACCGACTCCAGGCTCATAAGCAGAGAGGCGACGCCGGGATCGGTATATTTCTGGGCCGTCATCTGCAGGGTGTAGCCGACGCCGGCGGAGATGACGCCGCAGTAAAGAATCGGAACCGCGGCAGCCAGAATTCCGGACCAGCTGGGCCTCTCATACAGCAGCGCCGGTACCGAGGCAAGCACCGAGACGGTTAAAAACTGGATGGCAGACATCCGCAGGGGATTTCCCCGGGGGGCGAAGTGGTCGCAGCAGAGAATATGCCCGCTGAACACCAGCGCCGACAGGCAAACCAGCGTGTCGCCGCGGGTGAGGCGGAAGCTCTCATTCACACAAAGGAGATAGAGGCCCAACGCCCCGAGAAGCACCGCCAGCCACAGCCGGCGGCTGACTCTTTTACGGAAGAAAAGCACGCCGATTACCGGCACCAGAATGATGTACAGGGCGGTAATAAAGCCCGCCTTGCCGGCGGTGGTATAGACAAGACCCGTCTGCTGAAGAGTGTTCGCCGCCAGCAGGAAGAGGCCGCAGCAGACACCGCCCAGGAGCTCCCCCCGGCGCCGGGCCCTGCGGGCCTCGGGCGAAAGGCCGGGCTGCCCCTTCTTTTCCAGCCGGGCGGAAACCCCGGCCACGGCGCCCACCGCCAGGGCGGCGCAGGCCATCCGGACGGCGGTAAAGGTCAGGGGGCCGATATGCTCCATCCCCGCCCGCTGAAAGGCGAAGGCCATTCCCCAGACGGCCGCCGTCAGCAGCAGCATCAGGCTCCCGAGGGTCTTTCTGTTTCGGCGGCTTTCAGGCATTGGCGGATGCATCCTTCCGGGTCGTGTCGGGGCGGTTCCGGCGGTAGAGCTCCCAGAGGCCCTTGAGGAGGAGATGCTCGTCATAGATGATCTCCCGACGGCAGTGATTCAGAATTTCACGGGCGTTGAGCCCCGTGGCGACCACCGTGCAGGAGCAGCCCAGCTCCTCCTCCATGCGGCCGATCATTCCGTCCACCATGGAGGCGGTGGCGTACACCGCCCCGGAGCGCATAGCGTCCGCGGTATTGGTGCCGATGACCCGGGCAGGGGCCGTCAGGGAGATGTCCGGCAGGAGGCTGGTGCCGCTGGAGAGGGCCTGAAGGCCGAGGCGGACCCCCGGCATGATGACACCGCCCCGGTAACTGCCCTTGGCATCCACCACCACCATACTGGTGGCGGTACCGAACTCCAGGACGATGGCGGGCTCGCCGTACAGGGAACGGGCGGCAACACTTCCCACCACCAGGTCCGCCGCCAGGGTTCCCGGGTCGTCAATGCGGACGTTCAGCCCGGTGCGGATGCCTGGCCCCACAATCAGGCAGTCCAGCCCCGTCAGGCGGTTTACCGCGAGGCGGAGGGTGTTGGTAACCGGCGGCACCACCGAGGCGAGGATCGCGCCCTCAAAGCCCAGGGGATCGACCCCGTAGTATTCCAGCAGAGCCTTGAGCTTCATACCGTATTCGGCAAGGGTATAGTCCCGCTCCGTGTGGACACGGGCGACCGTGCCGATGACACCGTCCCGGACGGTTCCGAAGGTAATATCGGTGTTCCCGACGTCAATTGCAAGAATCATGCTGCACTCCCCTCTCAGTTGGCGATATCATCATGAACAGGCGGACTGGCCGCATCCAGGGCCCGGAAGGTATAACCGTTCTCCTGCCCCCAGAGAATGATCTTCTCCACAGCGTCGACGCTGAAGGACTTGATGTCATGCTGAAGGACCACGGCCCGGCGGCGCCCGTCAATGCCCGAAACGACATTCTCAAAGACCCGGTCGCTCTCGGTGGTGGCGCCCTTTCCCCCGGCGTCTCCGGAGTAGACATCCCAGTCGAAATACTGGATCCCCAGGTCCGTCACATCGGAGGCCAGCCGCGTCATGATCCCCGGATTAAACTCACTGACCGTGTTGGAACTGCCGCCGGGAAAACGGCAGATGACCGGGTACTCGCCGGTCTGCTCCAGAATCAGATCCCGCACCCGGCGGAAGTCCTCAAAAAAGGCCGCCTCACCGGAATAGATTTCCTGATACACATGGCTTGCGGTGTGGATGCCGACGGTGTGGCCCGCGGCATGGGCCCGGGCAATACAGCGGAAGTAATCCGGCTGGTCACAGGTGACAAAGAAGGTCGCCCTGGCGCCGTAACGGTCCAGAACATCCAGCAGCCGGTCGGTATAGGGCCCTGGCCCGTCATCAAAGGTCAGGTAGATGGTTTTCCCCTCCGGCTCCACAGGCTCCGGCAGGGGGACCGCCTCCACCGTCACCCGGCGGAGAGTCCGGACCGTGTCTCCGGCTCCGTTGGTGACGGAATAGACAAGGTCGTAGGTCCCCGCCCGCCAGGGAAGCACCTCGCCCTGCACCTCCACCCGGCCGGTCATATCATGGCCGAAAGTGTCCGCGGCGGTGCAGCCCGGGTCCGCATACCGGTCGAGGCCGGCGGGAAGGGTAAGCGACTGTGCGCCCAGCAGACGCAGCTCCGGCGGGCCGACGGTATAGTTCGGGCGGCGTTCAGCGGTGGCGGTGTTGCCCGCCCGGTCCGTCACGGTATAGAAAATGGCGTTCCCCCGGCGCTCCGCCGACACAAAGGCCGTGAGATCCCCGTCCAGATTGTCCTCGGCGTGAAAGCCTTCCTCCCGGTAGCCCTCCAGCCAGTTGACCTCGTCCCCCTCCCTGGAGTAGAGGGTGATCACCGGAGGGGTCCGGTCCACCACATGAACCTTCCGGGTGCAGCGGTATTCCCGGAAGAGATAATCCGTCAAGTAACTCAGCTCACTGGTTCCGGGTACGGAGGTGTCCACCGTGCCCACCGTGCGGACAGGGAGGCGCCGCTCCCAGGTGCCGAACAGGCGCCCGGTGAGGACGGCATAGACCCCCGGGTCCTCAAAGGGGCTGCCCAGAGGGGTTTCAACCTCGAGCCCGGTCATGACATGAAACTGGGGATGCCGGCCGTCCGCAAGGAAAACCGCAACAGCCGCGAGAAGCAGCCCCAGCACGGCGAAAACCGCATGGCGCAGGCGGCTGTGAAGGGGCTTCCCGGTCCCGGGAGAGGTCCGTGTTCTGTTTTCCGTTTCACTCTTCATTCTCAGCCCCTGCAATCCTTCCTGAAGGCCGTACTGTAGGGGATTATACACGTTTTTCCCGGAGAATGAAAGGGCCTTTTCACCTCCTGACAGTTTTCTGTCAACGGTTGCGGAAGATGGTGAATTGTGTTATAGTGGCGCAGTTAAAATTTGTTTTACGCGGCAGCCAGCCGCGGGAAAGGATCCGTATGAAAAACTCTGAAAAAACCATGGACAAGATCGTCGCCCTCTGCAAAAACCGGGGCTTTATTTTCGCCGGCAGCGAAATCTACGGCGGCCTTGCCAACACCTGGGACTACGGCCCTCTGGGTGTGGAACTGAAGAACAACGTCAAGCGTGCCTGGTGGCAGAAGTTTGTGCAGGAAAACCGCTATAACGTGGGCCTGGACGCCGCCATCCTGATGAATCCCCAGACCTGGGTCGCCTCCGGCCACCTGGGCGGGTTCTCCGACCCGCTGATGGACTGCCGCGAGTGCCACGAGCGCTTCCGCGCCGACAAGGTCATTGAGGACTGGTGCAACAGCGTCGGCTTCGAGCTGCCGAAGCCCATCGACGCCTATTCTCAGACCGAGATGAAGGAATTCGTCGAGGAGCACAACATTCCCTGCCCCACCTGCGGCAAGCATAACTTTACCGATATCCGTCAGTTCAACCTGATGTTCAAGACCTTCCAGGGCGTAACCGAAGACGCAAAGAACACCGTCTACCTCCGTCCGGAAACTGCCCAGGGCATCTTCACCAACTTCGTCAACGTCCAGCGCACCACCCGGCGCAAGCTCCCCTTCGGCATCGCGCAGATCGGCAAGAGCTTCCGCAACGAGATCACCCCGGGCAACTTCATCTTCCGCGTCCGCGAGTTTGAGCAGATGGAGCTGGAGTTCTTCTGCGAGCCGGACACCGACCTGGAGTGGTTTGACTACTGGCGCAGCTTCTGCAAGAACTTCCTGCTGACCATCGGCCTGAAGGAAGAGAACCTCCGCCTGAGAGATCACGACAAGGCGGAGCTGTCCTTCTACTCCAAGGCCACCACGGACTTTGAGTTCCTGTTCCCCTTCGGCTGGGGTGAACTCTGGGGCGTGGCCGACCGCACCAACTACGACCTGACCCGGCATCAGGAGACCTCCGGCCAGGATCTGACCTACTACGATCAGGAGAAGAACGAGCACTATATTCCCTTTGTTATCGAGCCCTCCCTGGGCGTGGAGCGCACGGTGCTGTCGGTTCTCTGCGACGCTTACGACGAAGAGGTCGTTGGTCAGGACAAGAAGGGCAAGGACGACGTGCGCACGGTGCTCCGCCTGCACCCGGCCCTGGCCCCCTTCAAGTGCGCGATCCTGCCGCTGTCCAAGAAGGACGTGCTGACCGGCCCCGCTCTGGAGCTGTATCAGGAGCTCTCCAAGGACTTCATGTGCGACTATGACGAGACCGGCTCCATCGGAAAGCGCTACCGCCGGGAAGACGAGATCGGAACGCCCTTCTGCGTGACCTTCGACTTCAACACCGTGGGCACTGAGACCGACCCGGCCGACCACTGCGTCACCGTGCGCGAGCGCGACAGCATGCAGCAGGTGCGGATCCCGGTCAGCGAGGTTCACGACTACATCGCCTCGCGGATCCGCCTGTAAAGCCGGACACGGGAAGGCGTAAACAACTATGAAAAATGGTTTTGTAAAAGTTGCCGCGGCGTCCCCGCTGATCCGGGTCGCCGACGCGGATTATAACGCCCGGCAGGTCTGCTCCGCCATTGCGGATGCGGCGGCCCAGGGAGTCCGGGTGCTGGTCTTTCCGGCGCTGACCCTTACGGGCTGCAGCTGCTATGACCTGTTCAAGCACCGGGTGCTGCTGCAGGGCGCCGAGCAGGCGCTGCTGAGCGTCCTGCCCGCCACAGAGGGCCGGGACATGCTGGTGTTTGTAGGGCTTCCCCTGGCCGTCGGAGCAAAGGTTTACTCCGTGGCCGCCGCCCTCTACGAGGGTGAAATTCTCGCTCTGGTCCCCCGCTGCGACCGGGAGGACGCCTGCTTCTCGATTCCGGAGCCGGGCAGCTGCCTGGAGGTGAATCTGGAAGGCTACGGCGTGGTTCCCATGGCGGACGAAGTGCTTTTCCAGCACGAGGCGATGCCGGACCTGCGGGTTGCCGTGGAAACGGGCGTCACCCAGGACCGCTTCCTCAGCCCGGCGCCGCAGCTTGCCGCCGCGGGCGCCACGGTGCTGGCGCAGATGGCCTGCTTCCCCGCCACTGTGAGTTCCCGTCAGGAGGCCGAGCTCACGGTCCGGTATGAATCCCGCCAGTACCGCTGCGGCACCGTTCTGGCCGCCCCCGGAAAGGGCGAGAGCAGCACAGACCGGGTCTATTCCGGACTGTGCGTTGTTGCGGAAAACGGTGAGCTGCTGGCTGCGGACGAAGCTATTGATCCGGACGCCAACCGGAGCATCGGTACCCCGCCGGCCTGCGACGCCGCGACGGCCCGGGGCTGCCTTGCGGTCTCGGAAATTGACGTTGAGCATCTCATGACCCTGCGGCGGGAGTCCCGGGGCTTTGATGAGGAGCCGGAGGGCCTGGTCTGCGCCTGGGGCGGCAAAGAGGCCGACACCCTGCTGACCCGCAAATTCCGCAAGCTCCCCCACCTGCCGGCCGGAACAGAGGAACTTAAGAACTACTGCCGGAGAATGCTGGACCTGCAGGTCTCGGCCCTGGTCAAGCGGATGGAGTATGCGCACCTGACCCACTGCGTGGTGGGAATCTCCGGCGGAGTGGATTCCACCCTCGCCGTTATGGTGAGCGCTATGGCGGTCCGGAGGATGGGCCTCCCCGCCACCAATGTTCTGGCCTGCACGATGCCCTGCTTCGGCACCTCCAGCCGGACCAAGTCCAACGCCATCATCGTGGCCGAGCAGCTGGGTGCGGAAGTCCGGGTAATTGACATCAGCAAGTCGGTTCTGCAGCATTTTGACGACATCGGCCACGCCCATGACGACTACTCCATCGCCTTTGAAAACGCCCAGGCCCGGGAACGGACCCAGGTGCTGATGGACATTGCCAACAAGGTCAACGGTCTGGACGT
>CAMONN010000054.1 GCA_946620645.1 uncultured Clostridia bacterium | reverse complement strand
ACGGCGGCGCGGCTTCGCAGACTGGATGAGCAGGCGGAAATCGTTATTCTGGAAAAGGGAGACTTCATCTCCTACGCCAACTGCGGGCTTCCCTATTTTGTAGGCGGAACCATCGAGGACCGGGAGGATCTGGAGCTGCAGACGCCGGCCTCTTTTAACGCGCGGTTTGCAGTGGATGTCCGTGCCAGGGCGGAAGCGGTTAAAATCGATACGGCCGCGAAGACCGTGACGGTTAAAAACCTGAACAGTGGCGAGGAAACCCTGGAAACCTATGACAAGCTGGTGATTGCGCCGGGCGCCTCGGCCAATGTGCCGGACTTTGTGCCGCGGGATGACGAGAGGATTTTTACGCTGCGTACCATTCCGGACGCGGTGAGAATCAAAGAATACGTCCTCGTGAAGAAGCCGAAGACAGCCGTTGTTGTGGGAGGAGGCTTTATCGGCCTGGAAGTGGCGGAAAACCTGATCGAGCGGGGTGTTGACGTCACACTGGTGGGCAGAGCACCCCATGTGCTGCCGAATATTGACACAGATATGGCCTGGGATGTCCACCGCCACCTGAAGCAAAAAGGACTGAAGCTGAAATGCGGCGTGAGCCTGAGCGGGGTTCACGGAAATGAAAACAGCCTGGTCATTGAGACTTCCGAAGGAAACCTGGAGACGGACCTGCTGGTCATGGCGGCGGGAATTCGCCCCGATACTAAAATCGCCTCCGATGCGGGCATTGCCTGCGATGCCCAGGGCTATATCCTGGTGGATGAGGCCATGCGCACGTCCGCGGAGGGTGTGTATGCGGTGGGTGATGCCGTGGCGGTTCAGGAGTATCTCAGCGGGAGCAGCGCCCATGTTGCTCTGGCGGGGCCGGCTAACCGGCAGGCCCGCATTGTCGCGGACCGGATTGCGGGAATTCCCTCCGTCTACCGGGGCAGCCAGCGCTCCTTCATTATCAAGCTCTTTGACAGGACCCTCGCCGCCACTGGTATGACGGAGAAGTTCGCCCGGGCCCAGGGCTTTGAGTGTGAAAAGGTCCACCTGTATCTGGGCAGCCACGCCGGCTACTATCCCGGGGCGAACATGATCGCCATTAAACTCCTCTTTGACCGCAGGAGCGGAAAGGTCCTTGGGGGGCAGTTCTTCGGGGCCGAGGGTACCGACAAGCGGGCGGATGTTCTGGCAGCGGCTATCCGCGCCGGGATGACGGTTTCCGAGCTCTGTGATCTGGAGCTCTGCTATGCCCCGCCCTATTCGTCGGCAAAGGACCCGGTCAACGTGGCGGGCATGGCGGCAGAGAACATCGTTACGGGCAAGGTCAAGGTTTTCCACTGGGAGGACCTGGACGGTCTGGACCGGGCTGCCGTCACTCTGCTGGATGTCCGGGAGCCGGGCGAATACCGCAGGGGACACATCGACGGTTTTATCAACATTCCTCTGAGCGAGTTCCGGGCGCATCTGGGCGAGCTGGACCCGGAAAAACCGGTGTATGTGCACTGCTTCAGCGGCATGCGCAGCTACATCGCCTGCCGGATCCTGACAGGGCACGGCTTTGACTGCTGGAACATCTCCGGCGGATACCGCCTGTATGCAGTGAAAACGGAGTTTGAAGAGCAGTAAGCAGGACTTGATCCCGATTTCCGGAGGATAATCAAACAGCCGCACCCTTTTGGGTGCGGCTGAATGTTTGTTTTGGTTTAGCCGATTGGGAAACGGCCGGCGATCTGTACGGAGATCAGATGCGCATGCAGACGTCCCAGGCGCGCCACACGACGGTGCGCAGGTTGCCGATGGCAACGCAGTCGCCAACGCGGTGGACATGGGCGCTCTTCTCGCCGACCGGGGCCGGAACGAAGCCGATACCGTTGACAACCGCATCGCACTCCTGCTTGAAGGTGCCGTCCGGGGTCTTGATCATGCAGTAGCCGTCGCCGATCTCGGTGATGGTGCTGTGCAGATAGACCGGAACCTTGTGGTATTCCATGGCGTCACGCAGGAAGGAGGTGTTGGCAAGGCAGGTGGCCTGTGCGGCAACCAGGTCGTTGCCGTACTCGACAATGATCGGGTTCTTCTTGAAGTTGTAGACCATGTCATAAGCCGCCTCACAGGAGGACTGGCCGCCGCCGAGGAACACGACGGTCTTCAGGTTCTCGTCCGCAATCTTGCCGTCCTTCAGGAGCTCGGTGAAGTTCATGGTCTTCTCAAAGCCCTTGATCTGCGGCATGCTTCTGGGAACAGAACCGGTGGCGACAATGATGTCGTCAAACTGGCGCCTGATGGTGCCGAGGTCGTTGACTTCGGTGTTGAAGCGGACTTCGATGTTATAGCGCTTGAGCTCGTCCTTGTACCAGCGGAGCAGATCTTTGTCGTTCTCTTTGAAGGTCATGGCAGAAGCCGTCAGGAACAGACCGCCCAGCTCGCCGGTCTTCTCAAAGATGACCGGGTTGTGGCCTCTCTTCTTCAGCACGAGAGCGGACTCCATACCGCCGACGCCGCCGCCGATGATAGCAACCTTCTTCGGGTTCTTGGTGGGGACGATCTTATAGCGGTTGTGCTGCATGGTGGGCGGGTTCAGGGCGCAGCGGCCCAGGTGCAGAGAGTCGCCCAGGGACTGCATGTTCTCCGTGCCTGCGGCCTTGGAGAAGTTGAAGCAGCCGTTGTGGCAGCGGATGCAGGGACGGATCTCGTCTTCGCGGCCTTCTTTGATCTTGGTGACCCAGTGCTCATCGACCAGGTTCTGACGGGCGATGGCGACGGCGTCCAGACGGCCGGCGGCGATTTCTTCCGCGGCCTTGACCGGATCCATACGGCCGGCGCAGGCGACAGGAATGTCGATGAACTTGCGGATGTGCTCAACATCTGCCAGGTTGCAGTTGTCCGGCATGTACTGTGGCGGATGTGCCCAGTACCAGGCGTCGTAGGTACCGTTGTCGCAGTTGAGGAAGGCGTAGCCGGCATCCTGAAGGATCTTGACGGCCTTCTCGGATTCTGCCAGGTCACGGCCGAACTCTTCGAACTCTTCGTACGGCATGGCACCCTTGCGCCAGCCCTTGGTGCAGGAGCGGACGGAATAACGCAGGGAGACGGGGAAGTCGTCACCGGCCTGCTCGTGGATGGACTGGACGATCTCCGTAGCAAAGCGCAGACGGTTCTCCAGGCTGCCGCCGTACTGGTCGGTACGGAAGTTCATGTTCGCAATGGCGAACTGGTCGAGGTTGTAGCCTTCGTGCACGGCGTGGATTTCAACACCGTCGACGCCGGCTTCCCGGAGCTTCTTCGCGGTGGCGCCGAAGTGCCAGACCATCTCCTGGATCTCTTCAACGGTGAAGGGACGGGAGGTCAGGTTGTCGGCCCAGCGGTTCGGAGTGGCGGAAGCGGAGGCGCAGGCATACTGAACGTCGACGATGGGGCTGGCCAGCTTGTTCAGAAGGTCGTTGCGGCCCAGGGCAGCCATCCACGGGGTAACGGCCATGGAACGGCCGAAGCCGCCGGCCAGCTGGATGAAGAGCTTTCCGCCGGTCTTGTGGTACTCGTCCATGTAGGGCTTGAGCACACGGTACATCTGGCGGTTGGAATCCAGCCACTTGCGGCCCATGGTGTCACGGATCACCTGCATGCCGGGCAGAACCAGGCCGACACCGTCCTTGGCGCGCTTAAGCAGGAAGTCCGCACCTTCAAGGTCAAAGTGAGACGGCTCCAGCCAGCCGAACAGCGTTGTGCCGCCCATGGAACATTGCACGATGCGGTTGGGAATTTCCACTTCTCCGATTTTAAACGGAGTAAACAGCGGTTCGTATTTTGGATTCATCGAATTACCCCTTTTTCAAATAATAGTTTTCCGCAACACCGATTACGGAAGCAGAGCTCTGACAAAGTCCACCGGCCACATGAGCAGGTCACCGAGAAGATAGACCTTATCCTGCACGGCGATATAGGCATCTTCGCCCATAAGCTGGAACAGCTTCTGCTTCACTTCATCCTTCTGGACCAGCTTGCCGGCCAGATAGGCAAAGCCGCCGAAGCAAACGAGAAACAAGAGCTTCTTTGCTGCTTTCTTCATAAATGGTACTCCCTCCTGAAATAATAAGATTCTGCTTTGAGCTGCTGTGGAACCGCCACAAAAAGCCACAGTATCATACCCATGTATTATAATAAATTTCCAAAAGAAAGTCAATTCACAATCAAAAGGAAGGAACGAAACTGGTAATATTACACAAAAATAAAGGAAAATTTCGTGCAAATCAGGAATTTAACAAAGGAAAATGAAACGATGAAGAAGACTGTGTTTATACAGCGGCGAAGAAGTGTTAAAATGCCGACAGACCGCTCTTTGCTGCCCGCAGACCGCCTTCAGCAGTCTGCCGGGGCATGGAGCTCAGGCGGGAGCCCGCCTTCCTGGAGAGCTTTCAACCAACACCGTTGTCATTTTTCCGTGAGTATGGTAACATCAGAAAACAGCTGATTTGAATCAAACAGACAGGATGAAGAAATCAAATGCATACTTTCAAGGAAATCACAGACTTTCACGCACCGGAACTGGATATCTACGCGCGTCTCACCGAAACCCAGCTGCGCAGCAGCCATGGAATCGAGAATTCCCTGTTCATTGCTGAGAGCCCTCATGTCATTGAGCGGGCCCTGGACGCGGGCTGCGAGCCGGTATCTTTGCTGATGCTGCCGAAGATGCTGGACGGGCGGGAAAAGGGACAGGAGATACTGTCCCGCTGCCCGGATGTGCCGGTGTATGTCTGCGAAGAGGCGTGTCTCAAACAACTGACGGGCTTTCCACTGACAAGAGGTGTGCTGTGCGCTATGAAACGGCCTCCCCTGCCGGGGGCGGAGGAGCTGCTGAGGAGCTCAACGCGTGTCGTTGTTCTGGAGGACGTGATGAACCCGACCAACCTCGGGGCAATCTTTCGCTCGGCAGCGGCGATGGGAATGGATGCGATCCTTTTGACTCCGGCGTCGACCGACCCGCTCTACCGCCGCTGTATCCGGGTCAGTATGGGCACGGTATTCCAGATCCCCTGGGCCTGGATCGGTGAAGAGCTGACAGACTGGCCGGAGCGGGGAATGCGTCTGTTGAGAGACCATGGTTTCCGGACGGCGGCCATGGCCCTGCGGGACGAATCGGTCAGCATTGACTGCCCTGCGCTCATGGCGGAGGAAAAGCTCGCTGTGGTGCTGGGAACCGAAGGGGACGGCCTTGCGGACCAGACCATAGCCGACTGCGACTACACTGTCAGGATTCCGATGGCCCACGGAGTTGATTCCCTGAATGTGGCCGCAGCCGGCGCGGTAGCTTTCTGGCAGCTGGGAAAAATGAGGCTGAAATGAAAGGTGAGGTATCTCCTGAATCAGTTCTGAAGTCTGCCGCATATCCCCGGCGGTGCACCTAATCCCTATAGAAAGAATAGGAAAATGGCGAAGGCATATTAAAAGCACTTTTTATGTTTTTTATGAATTTTGCATTTAATTAAAAGCAAAGTGATAAAATATTCGTCATCATGCGATTTCGTTTCATTAATTTCTGTCTATTTTGCTGATTGACGCCTCGCTGAGATGGATGTTAAAATGTAAACGTAAAAGAGTGCTCAGTCAACGGAGGCAACCCCATGAAGAAAATGATGGTTCTGATCGGCAATTACGGCAGCGGCAAGTCGGAGCTCGCGCTGAATTTCGCGTTCCGGGCGGCTGAACGGGGTGAACGCACCGAACTGCTGGATCTGGACATGGTGAACACCTATTTCCGCCTGACGGAGCGCGGTAAACAGGTTGAGATGAAGGAAATCCGGCTGGTTTCGCCGAATTTTGCCAATTCCGGGATTGAGACCCTTTCCCTGCCGGCGGAGGTTTCCTCCGCGTTTGCCATGGACTGGGATACCGTTATTTTTGACGTGGGCGGCGATGCCGTTGGCTCAACGGCCCTGGGCCGCTATTATCAGGACTTTATGGCCCTGGAAGACGGAGCGCTGGAAGTGCTGAATGTGGTGAATATCCGGCGGCCGCTGGCGGGAACCGTAGAAAAGGTCATTCATCTCCAGGAAGAGATGCAGATTCATTCCCGTCTGAAGATTACCGGCATGATCAACAATACAAACCTTGCGGAAGTGACCGGGCCGGATGAACTCCGGGACGGGTATGAGATTATTCGGGAAGTTTCCCTGAGGACCGGAGTTCCGGTTAAGTACACCGCCGGGAAAGCGGAGCTTCTGGAACAGTTTCTCAGTGAGGGACACGACCCGCGATTTATCGGAGAACCGCTCCCCATTGATATTTATATGAGGCGTGACTGGAACAGCTGGATCGAGAGCCTTCCGGAAGAACGGCCCCAGCAGCTGGAATATCTTTAATTTAAGTCGTTACCCGCAGGGAAAGCGCGGTCATCTGCCGGTTAGAGATCTCCTGGAAAGGCAATGCCACGGCTGTCCGGCGGTTTCATAACGAAGCTACCAATGAAAATGATCATAATTCAGGAAAAGAGGTAGAGTTTATGGCAAAAGTCACTGTTAGCATCAATGAGCTGGTCTGCAAGGGCTGCGGCCTGTGCGCGAGGGCATGTCCCAAGAACGTGCTGGAGCTGTCCAAAACCAAGCTCAACGCAAAGGGCTATCATCCCGCAGAGGTTGCAAGACCGGAAGACTGCATCGGATGCGCGTCCTGTGCGCGGACCTGCCCGGATGTAGCGATCCGGATTGAAAGAGACTGAGAGGGAGGGAAAGAACATGGCATTAACTCTGATGAAGGGAAGCGAAGCAATCGCTGAAGCCGCCATTCGTGCCGGCGCACGCTTTTTCTTCGGCTATCCCATTACCCCGCAGACAGAAATCCCCGAATATATGTCCGCCCGTATGCCCGAGGTCGGAGGCTGCTTCCTCCAGGCCGAAAGCGAAGTTGCGGCAATCAATATGGTTTACGGTGCGGCCGGTACCGGCGCACGTGTCATCACCTCTTCTTCCAGCCCCGGAGTTTCCCTGAAGCAGGAAGGTATCAGCTATTGCGCGGGCGCGCAGCTTCCGTGCGTCATTCTGAACGTGATGCGCGGCGGCCCCGGCCTTGGCAACATTCAGGCGTCCCAGGGTGACTACTTCCAGGGCGTCAAGGGCGGCGGCAACGGCGACTATCATCTGCTGACCTATGCACCCAGTTCTGTTCAGGAAGCCATTGATATTATGATGTTTGCCTTTGACAAGGCTGAAAAGTACCGCATGCCGGTTCTCTTCCTGGCTGACGGCATCATCGCCCAGATGATGGAGCCGGTAGAGATGCCCGATATGGTGGACTTCAAGGTTGACCCGGAGAAGAAGCCCTGGGCCTGCACCGGCTGGAAGCCGGGTGATGACCCTGCTAAGCGCGGCGTCATCAACTCCATCTACATTGATACGGAATCTCTGTCTGTGCACAACGCGAAACTGCAGGCAGTCTACGCGGAAGCCAGGAAGAACGAACAGATGTGGGAATGCTATAAGACCGAAGATGCCGAAATCGTTGTCACGGCGTTCGGTACGGTTGCCCGGGTTGTCAAGACCGTTGTGGACCAGATGCGTGCTGAAGGCTACAAAGTCGGCCTGTTCCGTCCCATCTCCGTATGGCCGTTCCCCTATGACGCGCTGAAGGAAACCTGCTGCGCCGACCAGGTCAAGGCGGTCCTGGATGTGGAAGTCAATGAAGGCCAGATGCTGGAGGATGTAAAGCTCGCCATTGAAGGCGCAAAGCCGGTTCATTTCTTTGGCCATCTCGGAAGCCAGTTCCCGACAACAGGGGAAATTCGGGAAAAAATCCTCGCGATCAAGGAGGGTAAGTAAAAATGTCTGTCGTATTTGAAAGAACAAAACTCCTTACCGACAAACAGTTCCACTATTGCCCGGGCTGCAACCACGGCATTATTCACCGCCTGGTCGCCGAGAGCATCGATGAACTGGTTCAGGAAGGTAAGCTTGAAGCCGGCAACGTGATGGGCGTCGCCCCGGTCGGCTGCTCGGTCTTCGCCTATGACTATTTTAACTGCGACATGTACGAGGCCGCTCACGGCCGCGCTCCCGCAGTGGCAACGGGTGCTAAGCGCGCCCGCCCCGGTACGCTGGTCTTCACCTATCAGGGCGATGGCGACCTGGCCTCCATCGGTACTGCTGAGATCGTCCACGCTGCCCACCGCGGTGA
>CAMONN010000053.1 GCA_946620645.1 uncultured Clostridia bacterium | reverse complement strand
CCCGACCTGCTGATTACAAATCAGCTGCTCTACCGACTGAGCTACACCAGCATCTCGGGCCGCCGTCCAGCCGCCCGAGTATAATAGCAAAGAATGGCGCTTTTGTCAACACCATTTTTCTGAGATTTTTCAGACGTCCGTAAGCTTCAGCTTGCGGATGCGGCGCAGGGCCACGCTGTTTGTAAGCACCGAGAACCCGATCGTGATCAGCGCCGCGAAGATGAAAGACTCCGGCCTCGGATCCCGGACCATCTGAATATAGGGTGTTTCGGTTACGCCGAGAATCCGGGAGCCCATCAGGCCCCCCACCACCATACCGACAAGGGTTCCGAGGATCGTGGTAACCACGAGATCCACCGCCACATAGCGGATGCATTCGTTGGCGGTAAAGCCGTTGATGCGCATAATGGTCAGCTCGCTGGTCTTTCTCTGAATGTAGGTCATGGTAAAGTTTGCCACGATAAAGCAGGCCATCACGCCGGCAATAAAGAGCATCAGATATACCACGAAGTTCAGTGAAGAGGTGAACTGCTCAATCATTGTCCGGTCCGCAGCTGCATCGTCCGCGCGCACGAAGCCCTTGACACCCTCCAGGGCCTTCTGCAGGTCCTTCAGGGGCATCTCCCCCGTCTTCACATAGAAGCAGTTGGGGGCGGCCTCCGTGCCGAAGGTCTCCTCATAGGCCGCCGGGGACAGGAAGAAGATCTGGCCGTAGTAGTTCTCGAACACTCCGGCAACCGGGAGCTCACGGCGGGCCATTCCGGAATCATAGACAGCCACCGTATCGCCGACGCCGACGCCGTAATACTCCCAGAAGCGCCTCGGGACGAGAGCGCCGGTGTCACTGAGCTCCAGCTCTCCCCGCTGCTGAACATTCTCCAGGGCGAAGTAGCCGCTGAGGCTCCCCTTCTCGGCCACCACCATGGTCATGGCACTGAGGGTTTCATCCTCCTCGAAAACACTGTTTTCCCGATGTACCGGAATATGCTGAAGTCCCGATCGGTTCAGAATGCCGTCGATCTCAACCTGGACATCCGGGTTTTCCGCCGTGTCGAAGTAGACTTCGGCGTCGTAGGTCATAATTCTGCCGAACTGCCGGCCGGGGACGCCCATAATGCCGTACCGCAGGGCAAAGCCCACCACCATCAGCACACAGCCGCCTGCGATGCTGACGATGGTAACCAGAACACGGTTCCGGTCCGTCATCATGTTCCTCATGATCAGCCTAAGATAAAGGCTCCTCCTGGCGGAGGATCCGGCCTGCTTCTGCTTGCCGGAGGTGGGCGCCTCCCCCTGCATGAGGGAGAGGGCGGTTCTCCGCAGCAGCTGGGAACAGCCCAGATAAACGGCAATCAGCGAAATGGCCAGGGCCCCCAGCACAACGACGGCGGTCTGCAGCGGGAGGAAGCAGCGCGGTCCGTGGCCGTAGTTCAGATAGGCTTCGTAAGAGTTCAGCACCAGGCGCTGCATCGGCAGCCACGCCAGCAGCACCCCCAGCCCCACGCCCAGCAGCACCGCGCCCCAGGCGAAGACCAGGTATTTGGCGAAGATTTCGCGGCTGTACATGCCCAGCGCCTTGTTGACGCCGATCAGCTTGCGCTGCTGCTCCACCATACGGGCGATGGTAGCGTAGATGACCAGGGCACCCACAATCAGGAAGATTGAGGAGAAGGAGATGCTGAGAGACGAGAGCTTGTCGGAGTTCGCGGCAGCGTAGATGAAGCCGGGATTCCCGTTATCGTCAAACACGATCCAGCGGCAGTTGCCGATCCCGTCCAGTTTGGCCCGCGCGTCGTCCAGCCGCCTCTGGGCGGCCTCCAGCTCCGCCTTCTTTTCTTCCAGCTGCTCCCGGGCGTCATAGAGCTCCTGGAGCCGGGCCTCGGCGGTGGAGATCTCCTTCAGGCCCTTCTGGTACAGGAGCAGGCCGTCCAGATACTGTTCCCCCAGGTAGTAGTAATTGTTCCGGCCTTCCTCATAGAGTCTGAGGCCGTCCTGGTACTGCTTGAGCTTCGTCTCGTATTCCGCCTCTTTGGCGCTGAGGCCGCTGTGATCCTTCAGCCACTGGATGGCCTCGTCGGTCTTCATCTCCAGATATTTCTCCGGAAAATCCTCCGGCTTTTCCGGCCAGCCGGAAACGTCCAGGCCGGCGGCCCGGGCAATTTCCTTGGCGATCTTTAGCTCGTCCGCCTCCGGAAGCTTCCCGTCCGCCTTCATGCTGTCATAGAGGTTCAGGATCATTTCCTGCCCCAGGTCCAGCATGCCCCTTGCCCTGTCCAGAAGGGCTTTCCCCTGGGTGAGGCGCTCCTGCGCCGAATTCAGCTGCGTCAGCAGTGCGTCCAGCTGCTCCGGAGCGATTCCCAGCTGTTCCGAGAGTTCTTCCAGCCGTGCCCGCGCCTCATCCAACTGGGAAACCTTCTCCGCCGCAAGGGCTTCTGCCTCGGCGATCTGGTCTTCCGCCTTCCGTAGCTCCTCCCGGGCCTGGTCAATCTGCCGCTGGCCGTCCAGGAGGGCCTCCTCCATTTTCCCCCGGACCTTCAGGGTCCTGCCGGGGGTGCGCTCGGCCGCGAGAGCGTTCAGTGCGTCGATCACCGGCTGCAGCCGGGCCTTATACGCGTCGCTGTAGCGGTTTTCCGGCGCTCCCTCCAGGCGGAGGCGGGTCCTCATAAAAGCGCCGTCAAAGCCCTCAACGTTGAAGCAGTCCTTCGTCACATAGATATAAGGCGTCACCGGGACCATATAGCTGAAGTGGTCCGGCGTATGGAAAATGCCGGTAATTACAAAGTCATCTTCCAGGAGCGGATCCGTCTCCAGGATTTTTTCGCAATCAAGGTGAAACCGCTGGCCGACCTGCAGGCCGCAGTCCTCTGCAAGTTTCCTCTCTACCGCACATTCCGTTGCCGTTTCCGGCAGACGCCCCTCCAGCATCTCCGGCAGGGAGATCCGCTCCGGAACGCTGACCACGGCAACGACCGTGTTGGTCTCACCGGCCCGGAGCCTGGTGTCCACCTGCCAGACTCGCTCAGCTTCTCTCACGCCCGGAATCCTCTCAATGGCGGCAAGATCCTCATCCGTCATCAGCATGGTGGAGATGATTTCCGCATCCCAGAAATTCCGGGAATTGAAGAAGGAGACCGCGTCTTTTTTCAGCGCCGCGGCCGAGTATGCGATACCGAGATAAGCCATGGCGGCCAGAAGGCCGATCATGACGATTGAGAGGAAGGCAACGAGTTCTTTTCGGATATTGCGGCGAATATCCAGCAATTGCGTTTTCTTCACAGCGGTAATCTTCTCCCCTGCATTGGATAGTATATCTGTTGCATTTTCAGCAGCAAAGGATTCCGAACAGGAACGGGTCTCGCGTGTGCAGAACCGGCGCGGACGGAATCATCGGCGCACCAGGCACAGAGGATCCATATGATCTAAAGCCCATTATAGCAGAAGCATTGGCATTTTGGAAGGCTCTGACAGTGATCCGTCTGAACTTATGTGACGATCCGTACGCTGCTTCCGCCGGTTTTATCTTTGCTCACAACAATCTGCCGGTCTATACGGTTTTTCAGTTCCGTCACATGGGAAATAATCCCCACAAGGCGGTTGGACTGGGTCAGACCGGCAAGGGTATTTACAGCCTGCTGCAGGGAATCCTCATCCAGCGAGCCGAAGCCCTCATCCACAAACATAGTGTCGATCCGAATACCGCCGGCAGAAGACTGTATCTCGTCCGAAAGCCCCAGAGCCAGCGAAAGCGAGGCCTTGAAGGCCTCCCCGCCGGAGAGAGTCTTCACACTGCGTTCGGTGTTATTGTAATGGTCAAGCACGTTGAGCTCCAGTCCGCTCTGGGCACGGAAGTTTTCCGCGGCAGTACGACGCTTCAGCTCATACTGCCCGTTCGACATCCGAAAGAAGCGGGTGTTGGCCCGGTCCAGAATCCGGTCAAAAAAGGCAGTCTGCACCCAGGTTTCCAGCATTATTTTCTCTTTTCCGCCGACGGTTCCGTTGGCAGTGTCTGAAAGAGCTTTCAGGGAGACGTAGCGTTTTTCCTGCCGGCCCAGTTCCTCATAGCGTTCCAGAACATGGTGGAGAATACCGCTGTTCCTGTCCTCACGAATGATGCAGGTCTGCCGCTGCGCCTCCAGGGAGGTCTTTTCAGCCGTAAGATCCGCCTTCCGGGTGAGTATGCTCTCCTCATCCGGGAGTTGCTCGGACCCCCGGAGGGATTCCTCCAGCTGGGCAAGCTGTCCCTGCAGCCGGGCGACAGATTCTTCGCAGGTATGGTATTTTTCCTCTGCCCGCACCGCAATTTCCTGCAGCTGTTTCACGCGCCCGGAAAGCGCTCCGAGACGGGCCTTTGCCTCCGCCTCCGAGGAAAACTGCAGGCTTTTTGTCAGTGCCCCGAGCTGGCGGGAGGTGTGCTCCGCGCCGGCCTCAGCCGAGGCCAGCTCTTTTTTTGCCTCCGCTATGCCTGCCTCCGCGGACTGCAGCTGCTTTTCCGACAAAGGAATTTGCCGGTCCAGTTCACTTGCCCGGAGGAGACTTCTCTCCGCCGTTTCAAGCTGGCGGAGGGTTTGTTTCTGTCTTTCCGCGATCTCTGTGAGCCGACCGTTCAGTTTGTCTTCCGCCTCTGACAGGGGAAGCTCTCCGAAAAGCCGGACGCATCTTCTCCCCAGTTCTTCCTGCCGGCTCTGAAAGGCGGTACGGCTGCCTTCCGCTTCACGGCCCGCACGGTCCATCTCCTCCCGCTTCTCTTCCGCGAGAATTCTGGCCTTCTCAAGTTCCGCTTCGGAGGGCGCTGTAATAACCGCCCGGGCCGGAGCAGGGTGCACAAGGGAGCCGCACACCGGGCAGGGTTCTCCGTCTGTCAGTCTTTCAGCGAGGATACCGGCCTGCTCGTCCAGAAACGCCTGATACATGGAGAGATATCGGGCGTTGACACTCACCCAGGAATCAGAGGCATCCCGATAGCGGGCGCTGGCCTGGGCGGCCCTGCGGTTATGCACCCGGCAGTCCGAGAACAGTGCGGCAAGTTCCCGGAGTCCCGCCTCCTCCTGCTTCAGAACTTCCTGTTCATGCAGGAGGCGCTCCTTCCCGGCCGCGGCATCCTCAAGGCCCTTTCTCTCCTCACGCAGCGCGTTCAGCACCGAGGCATATCGGTCCCGCTGCAAAGAGCACTGTCTCTGCCGGTCGGCCGCCAGGGCGCTTCTCTGCACCGCTGCCCGGCTTTCCAGACGCAGCTGCTCGCAGAGCCGGTAATCCGGAAGCTTCGCCTGCAGCACCGCGGCTTCCTCTTTCAGGCGGGCGGACTCTTCCTGGAGCCGCTCCGCTTCCTTCATTTGTTCCCCGGCCTGCAGGAGTTCCGCTTCCCTTTTCGAAAGGCTTTGTTCCGTATGGGCTTTGGCAAGCTGGGCCTTCTTCATCTCCTGCACCAGGCTGAGACGCGTGTTCAGGGTCGAAAGGGCCTCATCCACTTCCCCCTGCCTGCTCTCCAGCGCACGCCGTTTCTCACCGTCCCGGCGGATCAGCTCCCGCAGCAGCCGCAGCGTCTCCTCCTCCGGCAGCGCACTGGCTTTTGCCTGAAGGATGAGACCGGCATCAGGTTCGTTTTCCTCACTGCGAATGCCGCTCAGCTCCTGCCGGATACTCAGGCGGATCTGTTCGCATTCACGCCCCAGAAAGGCGCTTTCCTCCTTCAGGCGGTCCTGAAAGGTCTGGTAATAGGCCGTATGAAAGAGCTCCCGGAAAATCGCCTGCCGCTCCCGCGTATCGGCCAGAAGCAGCTTCAGAAAGTCCCCCTGGGCAATCATGGCGATCTGCGAAAACTGGTTTCGGTCCACGCCGAGGATGCTCCGGAGCTCGGCATTTACGTCCCGGTTTTTTGTCACCACACGCCCGTCCGGGAGTTCCAGCTCCGCCTCGGCGGTCTTTCTGGTCATTCCCCCGCCCCGTTTGGCAGGGCGCTCATAATCCGGGCTTCTTCGCACGGTATAGTCTTTTCCCCCGTATCGAAAGGTCAGGATCACGTATGTCTCGGCATCGGCACCGGCATATTTGCTGCGCAGCATGGCAGGCTCCCTGGCGCCGCCACTGGCCTCACCGTAGAGTGCAAAAGTGATGGCGTCAAAGATCGTGGTCTTCCCTGAACCGGTATCACCGGTAATCAGGTAGAGGCCCTCCGTTCCGAGGGCCTCAAAATTGATATCTGTTTTTCCCGCATAGGGCCCGAAAGCCGATATGGTCAGCCTCAGCGGTCTCATGCCTGCTCCCCCCAGATCTCCTCCATCAGCTTTTCACAGAACGCGGTTTGCTCTCGGGTAAGCTCGCTGCCGTTCTGCTTTTCATAGAGCTCCGCGAAAAGCTGCAACGGGCTTTTTTGCTGTGAATCGGCCCGGGCGTCGCCCAGGCCAAGACTCCGGACCCGCCGGTTGTCGTAGTCCAGCTTCATCAGGTTCGGATAAATGACACGCAGACGGCTGACGGCATCGGGAACATCCTCCTCATCCGTCAGGATCAGGTGCATATAGTCTTCACGGTTGAGCGGTTCATAAAAAGCCTTGGACGTCAGCTCCAGCCAGTTTCCCCGGAGCTCCTTCAAGTCCCTCCGCGGCATGAGCGGTATCAGGCGAAGGACAAGCTCTCCCTTCTCCCCCAGTTCCGCCACCGTCATGGACTTGACATGGTGAACCTCCGAGAAGGAATACTTCAGAGGAGAACCGCAGTAGCGAATACGCTCCCCCCCGATGTTCTGCGGGCTGTGAAGATGCCCAAGCGCTACATAATCAAAGTCTGCAAAGACCGAAGCATCCACGTTGTCCGCCCCGCCCACCGAGATTTCCTCCGACTCCGAGCGCTCGGCACCTGTTACGAAAGCGTGGGCCAGGAGTACGTTCCGCACACCGGTGTCCAGCCCCATATCATCGATCACCGTGCGGTAGGCAGCAGTATAATCCCCGATCTCCGTCTCCGGGTAAAAGGGCCGAACCATGGCGGGCTTCAGGAAGGGCAGCAGAAAGAAGCGGACCTCACCGTACTCATCGTGCAACGTAACCGGGCGGATATGGCCGCTGAACACCGGAGCCACATGCACGCCGCTGTGGGCCAGAAGTGATGAAGCAAAGGCCAGACGCTCCGGAGAATCATGGTTACCGCTGATGATAAGCACCTGAACCGCCTTTGCCGCCAGAGCCGAGAGAAAGCGGTCCAGCAGCGTCACCGCCTCCGCGGGAGGCACGGATTTATCATAGAGATCTCCTGCCAGGAGTACGGCGTCGGGCTTTTCCCTATCGACAATGTTCAGGATCTCTCCCAGGATAGTCTCCTGGTCCTCCAGAAGGCTGAACTCATTCAGCCGCTTACCCAGGTGAAGATCGGACAGATGGACCAGTTTCATTGGGCACCGCTCAACGGAAATACAGATTCTCCGCGCCGTTGGCCCGGAGCACGCCATCGGACCCCTGGTAATAGAGAATGCCCGTCTCGGACCGCCAGATTCCGTCCCCGCGGTTGTTCAGAGTGACCCGGGCTCCGCCGGCGGTCCAGGCGAAACGCCACTCCCCGGCATACTGCTGGTCCTGGGCGGGGGCAGGGGTCGGTGCAAAGTTCGGGTTATAGGTGTAGAGCTCCGGATAGCCGCTGGCCCGGAGCACCCCGTCGTTCCCCATGAAGTAGGTAACGCCGCCGGCAGATCTCCAGGTTCCGTCGCTGTAGGAATAGACCTGCTCCGAGCCGCCGTAGACGTTGTAGACGGTGAGGGCGGTGCCGGTGGGCCGGGGCGTCACGCTGCTGCCGCCGGAGGGATTATAGGTATAGAGCTCCGGGTTCATTCCCGAGCGCAGCACGCCGTCCGACCCCATGAAGTAGACGGTACCCGCAGAGGTTCTCCAGCTGCCGTCGCTGTAGGCGGAGACCCTCTCGGTGGAGCCGTTCCGGTAAAAGACGATCATGGAGTTCCCCGTGGGGCGCACATAGCCGCCGCCGGACCCCGGGGCAACGGTGATAAGTGCCATGCCGGTGTCGGCGGAGCCGTAATTATTGCTGAAGCGGCAGTAGACCCGCCAGCCGTTCAGGGAGTAGGGGATGTTGTCCAGGGTCATATCCTTGGTGTTGCCCATGATCACCCGCAGCGGCGGGAAAGTCCGCTCCGCCTGAACATAGGTCAGGTCCTGCCGGCCGTCCGGACTCACAAAGTGCCACTCGGCCAGAATCGCGTTCTCATATCTGGAGACGAACTGGCACCGTCCGTACTCGTTCACCCACTCATCGGTGGGGTTCTTGGTAATGTGCGGAGCGCCGTAGTTCGACGGAATCACCGTGATGGCCAGCGGCCTGAGAACCGGGCCGGACTCCGCCGAAGCCGTC
>CAMONN010000052.1 GCA_946620645.1 uncultured Clostridia bacterium | reverse complement strand
ACGGCGTAGAACATGTAAATGGCCTGGGGGCAGTTGGGCATGGCGATGGTGACCTTGTCATTTTCGCGCACGCCGATGGTCTTAAGCGCCTTGGCACAGCGTTCAATTTCCCGGACCATCTGCCGATAGGTCGTGGAGCGGCCCATGAAGTCGAAGGCGACGTTGCCCGGATAGGCCTCGGCAGTCTGAAAAACCTTGTCGATCATGGAACCTTCAAAGTAGTCCAGGTGCATGGGAATGTCGCCCATGGCGGACGCCCAGGGCGTTTTGGCGGTAACCGCGGCGGTCACATCCATATTGTTTGTTCTCCTTTGTTTACAGTACTGGGCACAGAATCATGCCGCTCATTTGAAATCGAAATTGCTGGGCTCGTTCAGGGGCCGGTCCAGAAGCTCGGGATGGGCGAAGATATGCTTCACCAGCTTCAGGCTGCGCACGAAGTAGAAGCCGTCGCCGATTCGTTCGTCCAGCGTGGCGCCGATATCGACCACATCCCGGACCTGCTTGCTGCCGTCCGGCATGATGCGCTCCTCCTTGTGAATGGTGCCGACGGTAACCATGATGCTGTTGGTCCCGTAGTTGTTCAGATGATGGTAAACCGCGGGGCCCTGAATGCTGCCCAGGTTCGCCAGAAGCACCGTGGAATAGTTCGGGTCACCGTCGGTCAGAGCCTTCGGATTAATCCCCCAGAAGTCCAGCCAGCGCACAATGCGCAGTGCCAGCATCAGCAGCAGCCGCGGTATTTTGGCGAAGCCGTCGATGACGGCGTCAATACCGCCGGTGGAGGATTCGCTTTTCCGGGTCTCCCGCACGTCACTGACGATGCGCCGGCTGAAGCTGTCCAGGGTCTCGTCGTCCCTCGGCACAAAGAACATCAGCGCCTCTTCTCCGTCGTCCCGGAAACGGCGTTTTGCAACAAAACTGAGACTGATTTCATAACGCTCATACATCCGGCGGCCCTGGATAAAGCGGTTCATCTTCGGGCGCTCCCGGATCATGCGGGCAACGGACATAATCAGCGCGTGGAAAACCGTTGTTTTGTATTCAGGGTGTTCGGCGTTTTTCTTTTCCAGATAAGGCAGAAGCTCGGTGATGTCAAAACTTTCGTGCAGATAGACTTCACAATCCGTCCGGTTGGGCAGAATGTGGGCCATTACCGTCTGAAGACCCGGCACATCCTTTACCCAGCGGCCGTCCCTGCGGTCACCCCAGTGGCGCTTTGGTTTGCTGTCGGACATAAAAAATTCCTCCGGTTTCTTAGAATGTACTCATTCAAAAAACTGAAGGAATTCTACTATATCCTGTATGGAATTGCAAGTGGAATTCAGGGGGATCAAGCAACCAAAATTGCATGCGCCCCCTGTATTGCTCAGCCTCCGAAATTCCCGTAGAGAATACGGGCGAGTTCTGAATCCTTATCCAGCATGATGGTCTTGTTCTCTCCTTCGAGGGAGGCCTTCAGTGCATCCAGAGAACGGGTAAAGTTGTAAAAGTCGGCCTTGTCCGCCGTGTTGTAGGCCTCCTGGAGAATGCGCATATACTCGCTTTCGCCCTCCGCCAGGATAGTGGCGGCCTCCTTCTCGGCTTCGGCGGTCATGACGGTGACTTTTCGGTCGGTCTCGTTGCGGATCTTCTGGGCCTCGGCGGCACCCTCGGCCGTATAGCCGGCTGCGATGTTCTCCCGCTCAGAGATCATGCGGGTAAAGACAGCCGCCTTGTTGTCCTCCGGCAGGTCCAGGGCTTTGATCTGGGACTGGATGATTTCAATGCCGTAGACCCGGATGTCACCGTTGGCGTCATCGGTAATGAGCTGCGTCAGGCGTTCTCCCCGGGCGGCGATGATTTCGTCCTGGGTCATGTTGGAGAGGATTTTTTTCAGGCTGTTGTAGACCGCGGCCTCAATGCGCTCCTCAGCCCGGGCCTGAACAGCGTTCAGTGTCTGGATATACAGAGTCGGGTCTGTAACGCGCCACAGGACATAGTTGTCTGAAATCATGGATTTTTTGTCCTTGGTGATGACGTCAGAGGCCGGAATGTCATAGAGAATGGTGGCGGCGGAGATGCGCTGGCAGGTCTGAATGAAGGGAACCTTGAACTTCAGGCCCGGCTCGTCCACCACTTTTACAATGCGTCCGAACTGACGCACGGCGGCATACTGCTTCGGCTGTACGGTGTAGAGAGAATTGTAAAGGACCGCGACGAGAACCAGCACGAGGATCAGCGCGGTGATTTTTCCGGATTTTTTCATCGTCTTCTCCTCCTCTCTCAGCCTTCTCCGGCAGCACCGTCAGTTCCGGTGAAGCTCTCCACCGGGAGCATGGTCTGGGTATTGCCGTCGGTAATAATGACCTTGAGGTCCGGAAGCAGGTCTTCCAGCGCCTCATAGAACATGCGCTGTTTGGTAATCAGCGGGTTCAGGGCGTACTGCTCATACATGGCGTTAAAGCGGGCAACCTGCCCCTCGGCCTCGGCGATACGGGCGGCCTTCTGCGCCTCGGCGCTCTGCACGATTCTGTCAGCCTCCGCCTCGGCAGCCGGGATCTGCTCGTTTTCATACTTTTTGGCCTGGTTGATGCGGGTCTCCGCGGACTGCTTCGCGGTTTCAACCTCCTTGAAGGCCAGGATGATTTCCTGTGTGGGGGGCTCGGCATCCTGAATGGTGATGTTTACCACCTGAATGCCGATGTCCTGTTCCTGGAGCTCCTTTACCATCTGCTCTTTGACTTCGGCCTGAATGGCGCTTTTGCCGGTGGTCATGGCTTCATCCACCGTGTAGTTGATAACGGTGCTGCGGATGCTGGCCAGGGCGATGTTGTGGAGAATCTGCTCCGGGTTCTGGGAGTTAAAAAGGTAGGCAACGGGGTCGCTGACCTTGTACTCCAGATAAAAGTCGATATTGATGAGGTTGAAGTCCGAGGTGATCATGATCCCGTCAAAGCTGTTGGTAATGTTCTGCCCGCCGGCTCCGACGGAATACCCGATGCCGGTGCCGTGGGTGGTAATGTCCACCATGTGCACCTGCTGCAGATACGGGATTTTAAAGTAAAGGCCCGCGGTATCGGTGCGGATGACTTTTCCGAACATCGTGACAACGGCGTTCTCCTGCTCACTGACGTTGTAATAGGAGCCCAGCACAGCCGACAGAATGAACAGTGCCAGAACGACAAGCAGGACCAGACGGATGGTGTTCTTCACATCGGGTTTCTTCCGCTGCGGGGATGTCCGACGGCCGGAGGCATATTCCCCGTCCGGGCCGGGAGTGGCTGTGCCGCCGGCATCCCGGAATTTCCCTTCCCGGAAGCCACGGCCGCCAAATCCTTTGAAAACAGGCATAAAGACCCTCCTCTTCCATAAACAGTACCCGCGACTGCCGCAGCCCGCAGCGGTACAGGGATCGGATGTGTCCCAGGCCGGCTGCGGCATTAAAATGCACGGGCAGATATGCGTGTATTTTACCATACCGCTACTTCGTTGACAAGGGGCGCCGCGGGCGGGAAGGAAGCTGCTTGACCCTGCGCGGCGGCTGTGGTAGACTCAGGCTGATCACAGATGAAAGCAGGAGCGAACGCTTATGTATAAGGATCTGAAAACTCAGTTTAAGGCGGTATTCGGAGAAAAGCCGCAATTTCTTTTTTCTGCCCCGGGACGTACGGAGCTCTGCGGGAACCACACGGATCATCAGGGCGGGATGGTGCTGGCAGCGGCGGTGAATCTGGAGACCGTCGCGGCGATCCGGCCCCGGACGGACGGGAAGGTGCGTCTGCTGTCTGAAGGCTATCCCATGTGCGAACTCAGCCTGGACCGGCTGGAGCCCCAGTTTGAAGAGACCGGGAGCACTGCTTCCCTGATCCGCGGGACGGCGTCCGGATTTAAGGAGCGGGGGTTTGAGCCTGTCGGCTTCGATGCCTGCGTGACATCCGGCGTGCTGACGGGCAGCGGCCTGTCCTCCTCGGCGGCCTTTGAGGTGCTGCTGGGGACGGTGGAAAATCACCTGACCGGGGCGAATCTGCCGGCCCTGGAGGTAGCCCGCATCGGCCAGCGGTCGGAAAACCTGTTTTATGGCAAGCCCAGCGGCCTGCTGGACCAGGCGGCTTCGGCCTCGGGCGGCGTGGTATTTCTGGATTTCGCACCGGGCGAGGAGACAAAGTCCGAGAAGATTTCCGTGAATTTTGAGGAGCACGGCTTCGCGCTGGTGGTGATCGACAGCGGAGCGGACCACGCCAACCTGACCGATGAATATGCCGCGATCCCCAAAGAACTGGGGCGGGTCTGCGCCTTTTTCGGGAAGAAGGTGCTGCGCGAAGTGGAGGAAGAGGCTTTTTATGCCCAGCTCCCGGCTGTGAGGGCGGCCGCCGGCGACCGGGCGGTTCTGAGAGCCATGCACATCTACGATGAAAACCGCCGTGTTCTGCTGGCACGGGCGGCGCTGAAAAGCGGGGACCTGCAGAGCTTTTTCCGGCAGCTGCACTTGTCCGGGCGGTCCTCCCAGCTGCTGCTGCAGAATATTACCCCGGCGGGGGCGACAGACCGGCAGGCCCTGGCATATACCCTGGCCTGCGCGGAGCGCCTGCTGGACGGAGAGGGAACCTGCCGTGTTCAGGGCGGGGGATTTGCCGGAACCATTCAGGCCTTCGTCCCTCTGGACCGGCTGGAGGCCTTCTGCAGTGAAATGAACCGTCTGCTGGACGCCGAGGCCTGCCATGTGCTTTCCGTGCGGGAGGAAGGCGGCGTACTGCTGGAGGAACTGAAATGAGTGAAAAAGAAACTGCGGCCATCCGGCCCGCTCTGCTGGGACTTTTAAACTATGCGGAGGAGAAGGGGCTGATTGAGGCCTGTGACCGCACCTACTGTTTAAACCGCCTGCTGCAGATCCTGCGGCTGGATGCGCCGGAGGGCGGGGATACGGCCGTGCAGGCTCCGCTCCCGGTCCTGCTTCAGGAACTGATTGACTCAGCTGTCCGGCGCGGGGTCATTGAGGAGGGAGTTGTTGCGGCCGACCTTTTCGACAGTCTGCTGATGGATGCGCTTACGCCCTATCCGCACGAGGTTCGCCGCCGCTTTGCCGAAAAGTTTGCGGAAAGCCCTCAGGCGGCAACGGACTGGTTTTACGCCCTCAGCTGCGATACAAACTATATCCGCCGGGACCGGATCGCCCGGGACCGCAGGTGGGTATTTCAGGGGCCTTACGGGGAACTGGATATCACCATCAACCTTTCCAAACCGGAGAAGGATCCCCGGGCCATCGCTGCGGCAAAGCTCCTGCCCCAGACAGCCTACCCCAAATGCCAGCTCTGCGCTGAAAATGAAGGCTACGCCGGGCGCGTCAATCACCCTGGGCGCTCCAATCACCGTCTGATCCCGCTGACGATTGCAGGGGAGAACTGGTTCTTTCAGTATTCTCCCTATGTCTACTATAACGAACACTGCATTGTCTTCAACAGCCGGCATACGCCGATGAAGATCGACGGGGCGGCCTTCCGGAAGCTTTTCAGCTTTGTCGGTCAGTTTCCGCACTACTTCGTGGGTTCCAATGCGGACCTCCCGATTGTGGGCGGGTCTATTCTGAGCCATGACCACTTTCAGGGCGGACACTATGAATTCGCCATGGAACGCGCGGAAGTGGAAGAGTGGTGGCAGTTTAAGGATTTCCCGGAGGTTCGCGCGGGTATGGTTCGCTGGCCCATGTCGGTGCTGCGGCTGCGGGGGGCGGATCCGGAAAAGGTCATTAATCTGGCGGAGCGGGTCCTGAACCGCTGGCGCGGCTATTCAGATCCTTCGGTCTTCGTCTTTGCTGAGACTGACGGCGAGCCCCACAACACCGTTACACCCATCGCCCGCCGGCGGGGGGAGGACTACGAACTGGATCTTGTGCTTCGCAACAACATCACCACGGAAGAGTTCCCGCTCGGCGTATACCACCCGCATCAGGAGCTTCACCATATTAAAAAGGAGAACATCGGCCTGATTGAAGTCATGGGGCTTGCGGTGCTGCCCTCCCGGCTTCTCCGGGAACTGGACGCGCTGAAAGACGCCATGCTGGAGGGCCGGGACCTTCGCGCGGATGCACTGACGGCTTCCCATGCTGACTGGGCGGAGGAGATTCTGCAGCGCCGGGAATTCAATGCCGGAAACGCCGAAGCCGTCCTGCAGGAGGAAGTCGGCGCTGTCTTCCAGCGGGTGCTGGAGGACGCCGGTGTCTTCAAGCGCGATGATGCGGGGCGTGCGGCCTTCCGGCGCTTCCTGGAGGCGGTGTAAGCGCTCTTCTCTTTGCCGCATGACGGTAGCCGGCAGCACCTGTACAGCTGCGCGGCCAAACCTTACTGACTGAAAGGGGAACGGTTATGATAGTTCAGGTTATTGGTGCGGGGGTGTTGGCCTTTGCCGTTACCGCCGGCATCGGGAAAAAACTGGTGCCGTGGCTGAAGGAGCATGGCTTTGCTCAGCCGATTAAGGAAGAAGTAAAGGACCGGGTTTATTCCCGGGAAAAAAGTGATACGGCAGATTCCGCCGGAGATAAATGACCTCCTGGAAAACGGAATGGTCACAATAACACAGCCCGGGATTCCGTCTGAACGGAATCCCGGGCTGTTTATGCGGTTATAATACAATAAGCTGTATCTGGGAATGACTGCGGCCGTTACTCCTGACCGAACTGTGCGATGAAATCGTCCTCCGAGAGAATCGGGATGTTCAGCTCCCGGGCTTTTGTGTTTTTTGAAGAGGTGGAGCTGATATCGTTATTGACAAGATAACTGGTCTTCTTTGAGACACTCCCGGCAACCTTTCCGCCGTTTTGCTCCACATAGGCCTTGAAAGCGTCGCGGTTTTTAAACCGGTGCACCTCGCCTGTAATGACGAAGGTGAGTCCGGCGCAGCTGCCCTTCACCTCGGAAACGGGCTCCGCTTCGGGGATGCGCAGAAGCTCCAGCAGCTCGTAAAAGACGGCTTTGTTTTTCCCGTCTGCATACCAGCCGTAGATCTGGGCGGAGCGTTCTGGCCCCAGACCGTTAACATTGGCGAAATCCGCGCCTTCCTCCAGCGCCTTCACGAATCCGGGCCAGCCGTAGGCTGAGACCAGGCGCTTCGCGGCGTCTGCGCCGATCTGCGGGATGCTGAGAGCGGTCAGAAAATGTACCGCATCGGTCCCCGTTCGTGATTTTTCGATGGCCGCCAGGAGATTGTCGCAGCTTTTTTTCCCGAAGCCCTCCAGGCTTTGGATTTCCTCTTCATAGCGGGAGAGCCGGAAGATGTCCGCAAAGCTGTGAATAAAACCGCTGCCAACAAAATCACGCAGGGATTCGATGGAAAGACCGTCAATATCCATGCCGCTTTTGCTGACAAAGCGCTCAAATTTTTTGAGATGCTTTGCCGGGCAGTCCGGGTTGTCGCACTTCAGTGTCCGGGCCCCGCTGGGGCCGGTCGCCACACTGACGGGCCCTTCGCAGGCGGGACAGCGGTCTGGAATCGTATAAGCCCCGGATGTGCCGGTAACCGCGATGACCTTGGGAATAATCTTGTTGGCCTTTATAACCTCAATTTCCGTGTGATCATTTTCTCCGATGCCGAGGCGGTCCATCTCACTGAGGTTTACCAGGGACGCCCGGGAGACGGTGGTCCCCTCCAGCTGAACCGGGTCAAAGATGGCGACCGGTGTAATGGTGGTCGCCCCGCAGGACCACTCTACCCGGCGCAGGGTCGTCCGGGCTACCTCATCCTGCCACTTGAAGGCGTAGCCGGCCCGGGTCGCATGGTGCCCGGTAACGCTGCCGGTAGAGGCGTATTCCGTGTCATCATAGCAGATGACCAGGCCGTCCACCGGGATTTCCATTTCCCCGCTTTCCACCCGGCGTGTCCACTCCGCCACAGTCTCCGGCAGTCTGCCGGCATCCGTCAGCTCCCGGGCGACGGTGGTAAAGCCCATCTGGTCCAGGTAATCCATACGCGCGCCCCAGGAGATTATTTCCCGGTCGGTATGCACCAGGGTGAAGGCATGGAAGGTGACGTTTCTCTGACGGACTTCGTCCAGGCGTTTGGCGTCCAGCGCCAGGGTCCCGGAGGCCAGGTTGCGGGGATTGGCAAAGCGCTCCGCGGGGTCGGTGACGGACTCGTTCAGCTTTTCAAAGTCCGGGTAAGAGATGGCGGCTTCACCCCGGACAACCAGGTGGCCGCGGTCCTCCACCTCCAGGGGAAAGCCTTTGATCGCCGTTTTCATGAAGGTAATGTTGGTCCCGACGCTGCCGTTGCCGCGGGTAAGAATTTTGGTAAGCCGTCCGCCGTCATAGGTCAGCACCAGGGTCAGGCCGTCCAGCTTCCAGCTCAGCCAGACAGGGCGGTCACCGGCCCAGCCCTGAAGATCTTCCACTTTCTTGGTCTTGGCGAGGGAAAGAGCCGGGTATTCGTGAGCTTCCTTCTCCCCGGCGATATTGTCCTCCGCGGCTGTGTTGACTTTCTGTGTAGGGCTGTCCGGGAGAGTCACGCCGGTTTCCTTCTCCATGCGGGTAAGCTCATCGAAGAGCGCGTCCCACTCGAAGTTGGACATAATCTCATCCCGTCCGCCATAATAGGCTTCCGACGCCTCGTTCAGGCGTCGAATCAGCTCCTGCATTCTGTTGTTTTCGGCTTCCGTCATCTCGGCGATACTCCTGT
>CAMONN010000051.1 GCA_946620645.1 uncultured Clostridia bacterium | reverse complement strand
ACCGGTGTCCGGCAGATTAAGGTTCAGCACCCTGAGTTTGAGACCTTCCTGGGTGAGGGTACCGTTCACGGATGGGGAATGGGCGCTGCGGCGCCGCAGTTTACCTGTGCCGACTGCCATATGGGTATGGTCGTGGGAGAAAACGGCGAGGCCTATCCGAGCCATTATCTGACAAGCCCTCTGGAGAATCAGGCCCTCATTGATGCCGAATGCTCCCGCTGCCACACAGACCTGGTTACCCAGATTCGTGAACTGCAGAAGGAGATTGATGGCCGGACCACAGACATCTCTGACCGGCTGGTGGAGCTGACCGAGGCTCTGGCTGCGGCGGTTGAGAGCAACGAATACTCTGAGGATGAGCTTAACGCCGTTCGCGCTCTTGCCCGGGACGCCCAGTTCTACTGGGACTTCGTGTTTGTTGAGAATGCGGAAGGTGCCCATAATTCTCAGCTGACCCGCCAGTGCCTGGACAAGGCCGAAGCTCTGACGGCGGAGGCCATGGGGCTGCTGCATAAAACAGCATAATTCTCTGAGCGCCTTACCGGCCCGCATCCCGGGAACCCGGATTTCAGGCCAGGTGCGTTCGATCAATAATCCCCCCGCCTCCGGCGGGGGAGTTTTTTAAACAGCCGGAGAGCGGTCATGAAGAAAATATTCAAAGTAATGCGCTCCATGCGTTTCGGCATCCTGCTGCTGGGCCTTATTGCCGCCCTGTCTGTGGTGGGCACGGCCATTCCCCAGGGCAGGACCGTCTCCTGGTACGCCCAGACCTACCGCAGCTTCCATGGGGCAATCCTGCTGCTGAAGCTTAACGATGTGTTCCACAGCTGGTATTTCCAGCTGCTGCTGGTACTGCTGGGGCTGAACCTGACGCTGTGCTCGGTGGTGCGCATCGTGGCCGTCGCGCGGGGCCGAAAGACGGAGACGGCGGCGCTTATGCGGCAGCCGAACCGCTTCACCCTCAGCCCCAGTCAGCGGGAGGCGGTACGTAAGGGCCTTCTTGCCATGCACTGCGGGGAGGAGAGCGGCGATGGAGATGTTCATATCTACCGCAAAAACGGATTTGGCCGGTACGGCAGTTTTCTGACGCATCTTTCGATACTGCTGACCCTGATCTTCGGGGCGGCGGCTCTGTATCTGCCGGAAGTGACGGATCATGACTGCCTCCCGGGAGAGGCACTCACCATGAAGGACAGCACACAGATCCGGGTGGAAAGCTTCCGTATTGAAGATGCCGAGGGAAGTCTCGACTTTACCAGTACCATTGACGTTCGGCTCCCCGATGGACGGGAGAGCGGTCTCCGGGAGATTAAGGTCAACCACCCCCTGTCCTTCGGACCCTGGAAGGTCTACCAGCAGACCTACGGTACGGCGGGCTGCATTACCGTCCGGAATCTGGATAACGGCCAGGAGGACCGCCTGACCTTGACGGATCTGGTCTTTCTGTCTCTGGACGGTGTGAACGGGCTCTGGTATGAACGGCTCTACCCGGACATGATTGAGGACCCCGGCGGCAATGTGACCCTGATTTCCAATGTCTCCGGCAGCTATCCAAACCCTGTTTACCAGGTGGAAACCGCCTCAGACGGAGAGTATACTCCCATCCTGGCCTTTCCGGGAGAGGAACTGCAGGTGGGGAGCCTGAAGTTCATCTTTGAGGACCCCGTAGAGTATCCCGGGCTCCGGGTTAAGTACACGCCGAAGCTGATAAACGCCCTGCTCATTGCCTCCTTTGCCCTGATGATTCTGGGCCTCTACATAACCTTTTTCTGCCAGCCGGTGCTGGTGAGGCTGGACGGGGAGGGCTGTGCCGTGGGAGGGCCCAAGCCGGAAGGGATGCTGCTTCATATACAGGAGTGGATGGAGGAGAAGCATTCCCGGGCAGACGGAGAAGATAATTCGCAGGAAGAGAGGCCGTAAAACATGAATGCTCTGTTTTTTTCGATTCTGATCGCCTACTTTGCCGCCACGGCGCTGCAGTTTGCGGCGGTGGCCTTCAAAAAGGAAATCCTGGGCAGAATTGCCTGGTACGTTTTCCTGGCGGCGGTGGCGGCCCACGCGGTCTATGTGGTGGTCCGCGGGATCCTGGCGCACCGGGTGCCCCTTTCCAACCAGTTTGAGTTTTCAACCGCCTTTTCCCTTGGGGTTTCTCTGCTGCTGGTGGTGCTGCGGCTTCGCCTGAAGGCCGACTGGCTCAGTACCATTGCCATGCCTATGACCTTCCTGATTCTCTCCTATGCGGCTCTGCAGCCCCGGGAGATTACGGAGCTGATGCCCGCCCTGCGCAGCAGCTGGTTTGCCTTTCACATCGGCTCGGCGGCTATTTCCTACTCTGCCTTCGTGGTGGCCGGCTGCATCGGCCTGCGGTATATTCTCGTAAGTAAGAAGAACCGTGCCGGGGACGAGCTGCGCCTGAAGCAGATGGACTGGCTCAGCTACCGTCTGATCGCCCTGGGCATTCTGATGCTGACGGTGACGATCCTGACCGGCGCCATCTGGGCGGAGGAAGCCTGGTCCAGCTTCTGGAGCTGGGACCCGAAGGAGGTCTGGGCCCTCATCACCTGGATCATCTACGTTGTGTACCTGCACCTGCGGCTGCGGGGAAAGAGACAGGGCAGGGTGATGGCCTGGTACGCGGTCATCGCGGTGCCGGTGGTGCTCTTCACCTTTGCCGGGGTCAACACCCTCATGTCCGGCATGCACAGCTACGGCTGAATGGACAATCCCCGCCATCGTTCCGGGAACCCGGGACGGTGGCGGGGATTATTTTTCTGCAGGGGAAGGGGTCTTCCGTCAGACGGTTCGCTCCGGCGGAAAGATCATGGTAATCCGGGTACCCCTGCCAGGGGTGCTTTCCAGTTTCAGCTCCGCATGATGATAGAGGGCCACGTGCTTTACAATGCTGAGGCCGAGCCCGGTGCCGCCGATGGCCCGGGAGTGGCTCTTGTCCACCCGGTAAAAGCGTTCGAATACCCGCTTCTGGTGCTCCGTCGGGATGCCGATGCCTGTATCCCGGACGCTGAGGCGGACACAGCCCGGGGCCTCTGAATCATCAGCCCGGGTTTCGTGCGTCTTCTCCGGCGGGAGAGGGGCTCCCCCGGTACCTGATGATGCCGGGCTTACTGTTACGGTGACACTGCCCCCCGGTTTGTTATACTTGATGGCGTTGTCACAGAGGTTGTAGACCGCTTCGCTCAGGAGCTGCCAGACGCCGGTGACAGCGGCGTGTTCTCCCTCCAGGCACAGCGTCACACCGGCCTGTTCCGCAACAGATTGCAGGCTGTCCAGTGTGTCAGCTGCCAGGGCATGGAGGTCAATCTCTTCCTCGGGCAGCTGCACGCCGCCCTCGTCCAGCCGGGAAAGTCTGATAATGTCGTTTACCAGAGCGATCATTCGCTGGGATTCCCGATAGATATCCGAAGAAAACTCCCGTACCTTTTCGGCGGGGACGTCCCCCTTGGCCATCAGCTCGGCAAAGCCTGAGATGGAGGTCAGGGGGGTTTTTAATTCGTGGGAGACATTGGCCGAAAACTCCCGCCGCAGGGTTTCCTGTTCCGAGGCCTGATTCAGAATGGTCTGCTTCTGGTCCCGGATGTGCTCCACCAGTGGCCGAAGCTCCGGATAGGGCGCCGTGTCCAGCCGGTCCAGATCCAGGGCATTGATGGGCCGGACAATTTTCTGTGCCGTTCGGAAGGAGAGCAGCGCGGAAATCAGCAGCACCAGCAGCACCACCCACAGCACCGGGCTCACAGTCAAAAGCGCATAGCGCATGGCGCTCATCGGCCGGGAAAGTCGCAGGATGCTGCCGTCGTCACAGACCAGCGCATAGTACATGGTCTCGCTGCCGCTGTTTTCGGATTTGCGGATACCCCTGCCCTCGCCGGCCTTCAGGGCGGCGGAAACCTCGGCGCAGTGAAGCTGGTTCCCGATGGGCAGGGGAAATACGCTGTCATACAGCACCTCTCCCTCCGGGGTGATCCAGGTGATGCGGTTGGTCTCATCCAGAGTTTTCAGATAGGCCTCCCCGCTCAGCATCAGACCATGCTCGGCATAAACGGCCTCCTGCTGCAGGGCGGCGTAGGTTTCGTCCAGGGTCTGCCGGTACTGCAAACCGAAAAACAGCAGACTGCAGATCAGCAGCACCGCCAGCCCCAGCAGGAAAGATGACCGGAATACGGTACGTGTCATGCCGGTGCCTCCACAAACCGATAGCCGACGCCCCGTACGGTCTGAATGTGGGCGGCGGCGGGCCCCAGCTTCGCCCGCAGGGTGCGGATGTGGACGTCCAAAGTCCGGTTTTCCCGGTCCGCGCCCAGACCCCAGATCCGGTCCATCAGCACTTCCCGGGTCAGAACACGTTCCCGGTTCTCCATCAGCAACTGCAGCAGCTGAAACTCCTTGTAGGTCAGCTCCACCGGTTGTCCCTCAGCCAGCACTTCATGCCGCTCCGGAGAGATCGACAGCGCCCCGCATTGGAGATCCTCCGCGGTCTTCGCCTCCCCGCTGCTGCGGCGCAGCAGCGCCCGGACCCGGGCCACCAGCTCCATCATGCCGAAAGGCTTGGAGATGTAGTCATCAGCGCCGGCGTCCAGACCTTCCACCCGGTCGAACTCGCTGTTGAGCGCCGTCAGCAGGATCACCGGTAAAGAAGCGGTCCAGGGGGAGGCGCGAAGCCGAGAGAGAATCTGAATCCCGTCTTCCTCCGGCAGCATCCGGTCCAGCAGCACCAGCTCCGGCAGCTGACGGTCCATGGCGGTCCAGAAGGCCGACGGCCGCTCAAAACCCTCGGCTTCATAGCCCTGGGTCTCCAGGGCATAAATTACCAGTTTCCGGATGCTGTCATCATCTTCTACCAAATAGATCATGCCTTCACCTCGTGATTGTAAGACCGGTGATTTTAGAGTCGTTCTTTTCCCCATCATATCACAGACCGGGAGAAATGGACAGATTTTTTCCCGGATTTAACCTCGATTTAATCTGTTCCTGCTGTCGGATTTAATGAACAGGTGATAAACTCCGCGCCGGATTGAAAAAACGTATGAAAGAGCGATGAATATTATGAGCATTCTGGAAGTGATTACGCTCCTGGCGGGCGTTGCCATGTTTCTCTTCGGCATGTCCCTCATGGGCGACGGGCTTACAAAAGTCTCCGGCAGTAAACTGGAACCGATTCTGTTCCGGCTTAGCGGCACGCCCCTGCGGGCCCTGCTGCTGGGAACCGGCGTCACCGCCGTGATCCAGTCGTCGGCCGCCACCTCCGTCATGGCGGTGGGTTTTGTAAACTCCGGTATGATGTCGGTGCGGCAGTCAGTTTACGTGATTCTCGGCGCCATCCTCGGTACCAGCATTACCGGCTGGGTGCTTTGCCTGAGCTATATTGAGGGCACAGGCGCCCTCAGCAGTATCCTTTCCACCACGACCCTTACTGCGGTGGTGGCTGTGGCCGGTATCATTCTTCACAAATACTGCAAAAGCACCCAGAAGAAGCATGTGGGCGATATTCTGATGGGCTTTGCAATTCTGATGCTCGGTATGCACAGCATGAGCGGAGCGGTCCGGGGGCTGGGGGAACAGCCCTGGTTTATCGGGATGATGACCTCCATGAAGAACCCGCTCCTGGGTATTCTGGTGGGCGCCCTGTTTACGGGGGTGCTGCAGTCCGCCTCGGCGGCAGTGGGCATCTTGCAGGCCCTTTCCGTCACGGGGGCGCTGCGTTTCGAGGCGATGCTGCCGCTCTTGATGGGAGTGAATATCGGTGCGTCGCTCCCGGTGATGCTCTCGGCCATCGGGGCGAATGTCCGCGGCCGGCGGGCGGCCTGGGTGTACCTTGTGGAGTCGGTGCTGGGTGTACTGGGCGGGGCGGCGCTCTTCTATGTCGCCAATGCCATCTTCCGCTTCCCCTTCCTGAGTACCGTGATGAATCCCTTTTCCACTGCCGGGCTGAACTCACTCTTCCGCTTGGTCAATCTCCTGCTGATCGCGCCTCTGGCGGATGTGGTTGAGACCGTTGTGAACCGTATCGTGCCGGAGAAGGAAGCCCCGGTGGAGAAAAAGCCGGAGCTGCAGCTGGAAGAGCGCTTCCTCATTCATCCGCCTCTGGCTCTGGAACAGTGCCGGGTCGTCATGAAGGAGATGGCCGGTTATACGCAGCAGGCGGTGGGTCTGGCAATTTCTCAGCTGAGTGCCTATGATGAGGAGCGTTACCACGAGGTCCTCCGTCTGGAGGAGCTGGTGGATGTCTATGAAGACCGGCTGGGAACTTATTTGCTGCAGCTGAACGGCCAGAAGCTGAACCCCCGTCAGAGCAGCGAGGTGGCGAAATTCCTCCACACCCTGTCGGACTTTGAAAGAATATCCGACCATGCGCGGAATCTCGCTGAAAGCAGCAATGAGCTCCATGAGAAGCAGCTGGTGCTCTCTCCGGCGACCTCTCATGAACTCTCTGTCCTGACCCGGGCCATCCGGGATATTCTGAAGCTCGCATCAGACGCATTTGAAAAAGAGGACCTTTCTATGGCCTCCTATGTCGAACCTCTGGAGGAGAGCATCGACGTTCTCTGTGATGAGATCCGGATGCGCCAGGTGGCGCGTCTGGGCCACGGGCAGGGGAATATTCTTCAGAATTTTATTTTTAACGACCTGATCACGAACCTTGAGCGTATTTCCGACCACTGCTCCAACATTGCTCTCGCTGTTCTGCGGCTTGAGGATGGAGAGTTTGACACCCATGACTATCAGGAAAAGCTGCTGGCCGGGGATGAGACCTTTGAACAGAGGTTCCTTGAATACCGCCGGAAGTACAGTTTGGTGTGACGCGGCGGGAATGGCCCATTTTAGCAATCACAAAGCTGTGCCGGAGGGAAACACTTATTTCCTTCCGGCACAGTTTTCCATTTTCGGTTTTCGGAATCTGACAGCGTTACTCTGCAACCAGCTCTCCGTCCCGTACATCCACGGTGATGACGGATCCCGCTTTCAGGTCGCCCCGCAGGATGGTCCGCGCCACCAGGGTTTCCACTCCGGACTGCAGTACCCTCCGCAGAGGCCTTGCACCGTACAGAGGGTCATAGCCCCGGTCGATGATAAGCTGCTTTGCCGCGTCCGTGAGCTGAAGATCCAGATCACGGTCTGCCAGACGCTTACGCAGCGATGCAATCAGCAGGTCTACGATGTTGGTAAGGTTTTCCTTGGTGAGAGGCTTGAAGAGAATAATCTCGTCCAGCCGGTTCAGAAATTCCGGCCTGAAAGCCCGGCGCAGCTCCGCCATTACGGCGTCCTGCGCATCCTGCCGAATGCTTCCGTCCGGTTCAATTCCATCCAGAAGGTAGGGACTGCCGAGGTTCGAGGTCAGGATAATAATGGTGTTTTTGAAGTCTACCGTCCGCCCCTGGGAATCGGTAATTCTGCCGTCGTCCAGAATCTGCAGCAGGATGTTGAACACATCCGGGTGCGCCTTCTCAATTTCATCGAACAGAACCACGCTGTAGGGCTTGCGCCGAACGGCTTCTGTCAGCTGCCCGCCTTCGTCATAACCCACGTATCCCGGGGGCGCGCCGATAAGCCGGGAGACGGAGAACTTCTCCATGTATTCGGTCATGTCGATACGCACGATGTTTTTTTCGTCATCAAAGAGGCATTCCGCAAGGGACTTGGCCAGCTCTGTCTTGCCTACGCCTGTGGGCCCCAGGAACAGGAAGGAGCCGATGGGCCGGTTGGGATCCGAGATCCCGGCACGGGAGCGCAGGATGGCCTCCGTGACTTTCTGCACGGCTTCGTCCTGCCCCACCAGACGCTTGTGCAGGTACTCGTCCAGGTGGAGAATCTTCTCCCGTTCACCCTCCATCAGGCGGGAAACCGGAATACCGGTCCATTTGGCAACGATTCCGGAGATCTCCTCCTCAGTGACGGTATCGTGAACCAGAGAGTTCCGGCTCCGCTGTTCAGAGGCCTCTTCGGCAGCCTGAAGCTGCTTTTCCAGGGCCGGGAGGTCAGAGTACTTCAGTCTGGCGGCTTTCTCATACTCATAGTTCAGCTGGGCGTTTTCGATTTCCGCGTGAATGCGTTCAATCTCGCCCTTCAGGCGCTTGACGTCGTCCACGCTGTTCTTCTCCTCTTCCCAGCGGGACTTCATCGCGTTAAACTGATCCTTGAGGTCCGCCAGCTCCTCCTGCAGCTTCTGCAGCCGCTCCCGGCTCAGGTTGTCGTCTTCCTTCTTCAGCGCCATTTCTTCGATTTCCATCTGCATGATCTTCCGGCGGATGTCGTCCAGCTCGGCAGGCATGGAGTCAATTTCCGTGCGGATCAGGGCGCAGGCTTCGTCCACCAGGTCGATGGCCTTGTCCGGCAGGAAACGGTCGGAGATATAGCGGTTGGACAGCGTCGCCGCCGCCACCAGGGCGTTATCGTGAATGCGCACGCCGTGATAGACCTCGTAACGCTCCTTCAGCCCCCGGAGGATAGAGATGGTGTCCTCCACAGTGGGTTCATCCACCTGTACCGGCTGGAAGCGCCGCTCCAGAGCGGCGTCCTTCTCAATGTACTTGCGGTACTCGTCCAGGGTGGTGGCCCCGATGCAGTGGAGTTCACCTCTGGCCAGCATCGGCTTCAGAAGGTTTCCGGCATCCATGCTGCCCTCGGTCTTGCCGGCGCCCACGATGGTGTGCAGCTCATCGATGA
>CAMONN010000050.1 GCA_946620645.1 uncultured Clostridia bacterium | reverse complement strand
TGCTCTTGAGCTCCTTACCGGCAGCCGCGAACTGGGCGACCTGGCCGATGTTGGAGGCCTTGGAGGCCTGTCCGCCGGTGTTGGAGTAAACCTCGGTGTTGAAGACGAAGATGTTCACATCCTCGCCGGAAGCCAGGACATGGTCGACACCGCCGTAGCCGATATCGAAGGCCCAGCCGTCGCCGCCGAAGATCCAGACGGACTTCTTGTTCAGGTAATCCTTCTGCTTCAGGATCTGGCAGGCCAGATCGCAGGCCTGGCAGGTGCAGATCTCGCGGCCCGCGGCCTTGGCGGCTTCAGCAGCGGCCAGCACCTCAGGCTGGGCGTCGCCGTAAACCTGCTTGCCCATGTCGGAGCCGAGGAAGCCGATGCAGTCGTCGATGCTGGAGATGTTCTCTTCCAGGGCCTTGATGAGGGCCTTGGCCGGCTCCTGGTTCAGGTTGCCGTCGTCATAGGTCTCCAGCCACTTGGCAGCGGCGTCCTTGATGGCCTGGCAGCAGCTGGGGGCGGCGATCATGGCTTCCACCTTGGCCTTCAGATCATCACGGATCTTCTTCTGGCCCAGGTACACGCCGAGACCGTGCTCCGCGTTATCCTCAAAGAGGGAGTTGGCCCAAGCGGGGCCCTTGCCCGCCTTGTTGACGGTGTAGGGGGAGGTGGCGGCCGGTCCGCCCCAGATGGAGGAGCAGCCCGTGGCGTTGGAGATCATCATGTGATCGCCGAAGAGCTGGGTTACGAGACGGGCATAGCTGGTCTCGGCGCAGCCCGCGCAGGAGCCGGAGAACTCCAGATACGGCTGGGCAAACTGGCTGAACTTCACGTTGTCCGCAACAAAGAGCTCGGGCTTGTCGGCAACCTTCGCCACCATGTAGTCGAAGACTTCCTGCTGATCCATCTGGCTCTCCATCGGGACCATCTCGATGGCGTTCACCGGGCACTGGCCAACGCAGACGCCGCAGCCCATGCAGTCGAGGGTGGAAACGGCCATGCTGAACTTGTAAACACCCTTGCCCTTGCCGGGTTTGAAGTCGGCAACCTTGGTCTGGGCGGGCGCCGCAGCGACCTCTTCCTCAGTGAGGGCGAAGGGACGGATGGTGGCGTGGGGGCAGACAAAGGCGCACTGGTTGCACTGGATGCACTTCTCGGCGTCCCACTTGGGAACGGAGACCGCGATGCCGCGCTTCTCGTAGGCGGAGGCGCCCAGCTCGAAGGTACCGTCGGCATGATCCACAAAGGCGGAAACCGGCAGGCTGTCGCCGTCCATCTTGTCCACGGGATCCAGAATGGTGCTGACCATCTTCACGGTCTTTTCACGGCCGGTCTTCACTGCAGCGACCTTGGTGTCAACGGCATCGGCCCAGGAGGCGGGGACATCAACCTTGACGTAGGCGGTGGCGCCGGCGTCAATGGCGGCATAGTTCATGTTGACAACGTCCTGGCCCTTCTTCAGGTAGGAGTGCAGGGCGGCGTCCTTCATGTACTTGATGGCATCGGCTTCCGGCAGCACCTTCGCCAGGGAGAAGAAGGCGCTCTGCAGAATGGTGTTGGTGCGCTTGCCCATACCGATCTGCTTGGCCAGGTCAATGGCGTTGATCATGTAAAGCTGAATGTTGTTCTTGGCGATGTAGCGCTTGGACTCGGCATCCAGGTGATGATCCAGCTCTGCGAAATCCCACTGGCAGTTCACCAGGAACACGCCGCCGGGTTTCACGTCACGGACGATGGGGAAGCCCTTGGTGATGTAGGAGGGCACGTGGCAGGCGACAAAGTCGGCCTTGTTGATGTAGTAGGGGCTCTTGATGGGCTTGTCACCGAAGCGCAGATGGCTGATGGTGACGCCGCCGGTCTTCTTGGAGTCGTACTGGAAGTAGGCCTGTACGTACTTGTCGGTGTGGTCGCCGATGATCTTGATGGAGTTCTTGTTGGCGCCGACGGTGCCGTCGCCGCCCAGACCCCAGAACTTGCACTCGATGGTGCCTTCCACGGCGGTGTTGGGGGAGTAGCTCTCATCCAGGGAGAGGTTGGTCACGTCATCGACGATGCCGAGGGTGAACTGGCGCTTGGGCTCAGCCTTCTTCAGCTCGTTGTAGACGGCGAACACGGAGGCGGGAGGCGTATCCTTGCTGCCGAGGCCGTAGCGGCCGCCGGTAACAGTCACATCGGTCTTGCCGGCATTGGCAAGGGCGGTGACAACGTCCAGATACAGAGGCTCGCCCTGGGCGCCGGGCTCCTTGGTGCGGTCGAGGACCGCAATCTTCTTCACGGTCTCGGGGATGACGGCGAGGAGCTTGTCCGGACAGAAGGGACGGAACAGACGGACCTTCACAAGGCCGACCTTCTCACCCTGGGCGGTCAGGAAGTCAATAACCTCTTCGGCGACATCGCAGATGCTGCCCATGGCGACAATGACGCGGTCGGCATCGGGGGCGCCGTAATAGTTGAACAGGCCGTAGTCGGTACCGAGCTTTTCGTTGATCTTGCCCATGTACTCTTCCACGATGGCCGGGATAGCTTCGTAATACTTGTTGGAAGCTTCACGGTTCTGGAAGAAGATATCGCCGTTCTCGTGGGAGCCGCGCATGGTCGGATGCTCGGAATTCAGGGCGCGGGCGCGGAAGGCGTTGACCGCATCCATGTCGACCATATCCTTCAGGTCTTCATAGTCCCAGACTGCGACCTTCTGAATCTCGTGGCTGGTGCGGAAACCGTCAAAGAAGTTCAGGAAGGGAACGCGGCCCTTGATGGCGGCCAGGTGCGCAACGGGAGAAAGATCCATAACTTCCTGGACACTGCCTTCGGCCAGCATGGCGAAACCGGTCTGACGGCAGGCCATGACGTCGCTGTGGTCACCGAAAATGCTCAGGGTGTGGCTGGCAAGAGCGCGGGCCGTGACGTGGAACACGCCGGGCAGAAGCTCGCCGGCAATCTTGTACATATTCGGAATCATCAGCAGAAGGCCCTGAGAAGCCGTGTAGGTGGTGGTCAGGGCGCCCGCGTTCAGAGAGCCGTGCACAGCGCCGGCCGCGCCGGACTCCGCCTGCATCTCCTGAACCTTAACCGTGCTGCCGAAAATATTCTTTCTGCCGGCAGCAGACCACTGGTCCACATAGTCCGCCATCGGGCTGGACGGGGTGATAGGATAGATCGCCGCAACTTCGGTAAACGCGTAGGATACATGGGCAGCAGCATTGTTGCCGTCCATGGTTTTGAAGTGTCTCTGCATGTCTAAGATCATCTCCAGTTCAAAAAATTCATTTTCGGGCAGCCTGTCTGCAGAGCGCTGCCCGCATACGGAGGTATTCTAACATTTTCTCCGGAAAAAGTAAACTGTATGAAACGCCAAAATTTCATTTTGTTACCGGAAAAACCGCAGGTTTCGGTCCGGTACTGCCGGGGCGCATTTTCCGGCAGGCTTCACCGGACGGAGAATGGGGACTTCCACGGCGGGAGGCGGAAATTTCACTTGTAGTTTGACCCCCGCTGTATTATAATAGGACGATTGATTCTATGCCCGGAACCAGTCAGTTTTCGGAAAGGAGTACAGATCATGATAAACATCACCAACGACAGCGGCAGCATCCGTATTTCCGACGACGTGTTCACCCTGCTGGCAGGTGACGCCGCCACCAGCTGCTTCGGTGTGAAAGGCATGGCCGGCCGCAGCAAGGACGAGGGTCCCCTCCAGCTTCTGCGCAGGGAGTCCATGTCCAAAGGCGTGGTCGTGCATTACAATGACGACGAGAGCGTCTCGCTGGAACTGCACATCGGTGTGGATCAGGGCGTCAACATGGCTACGGTTGCCCGCAGCATCATGAAGGAAGTATCCTATAAGCTTCAGAAAAATACCGGCATCCCTGTGAAAGCCGTGGATGTATATATTGACACAATCATCGGATAAATCTTCTCAGATTGATCCACCCGGAGGTGTACTTTGAAAGACTATATCGATGCCGCGGCCTTTAAGGAGATGATCCTCTGCGCGGACGCGGCACTTCACCGTAATATTCAGGCCATCAACGATTTGAATGTCTTCCCCGTGCCGGACGGCGATACCGGCACAAACATGGGGCTTACCATCGCAAACGCGGCAACGGAGCTGCGCAAGAAAGACTTTGACACGATTTCCGCCGCGGCGGACTGTGTGGCCAGCGCCATGCTGCGCGGGGCCCGCGGAAACTCCGGCGTCATTCTGTCCCTGCTGTTCCGCGGCATTTCCAAACGGCTGAAGGGCCTGGAAACCGCCGGACCCGAGGAGTTCACCGGCGCCATGAACGACGGCGTGCAGGCCGCCTATAAGGCCGTCATGAAGCCCGCGGAGGGCACCATCCTGACGGTTTCCCGTCTGGCGGCGCAGGCCGCCGGCAAGGCGGTGAAGAAGGGCGCGGATATGGAAGCGAGCCTCGCCGAGGCGGTCCGCGCCGGGGAAGAAGCCCTGGCCGACACCATTAACCAGAATCCGGTGCTGAAGAAGGCCGGGGTCATTGACGCCGGCGGAAAAGGCTATATGGTGATTCTCAGCTCCATCCTCGCCTCTCTCCGGGGCGAAGTAAGCTCCGACGCCGATACCGCCCCCCGCAGCTATGAGGAATCCGATGTGTTCACCCAGTCCGGCGTGGACCTGACGGAGAACATCACCTTCACCTTTGACACCGTCTACATTGTCCGCAAGAAAGACCCGGATGTGGACCTGCAGCCCCTGCGGGACTACCTGGAGAGCATCGGCGACTCCCTGGTCATCAGCGATGATGACGAGATCTTCAAGGTTCATGTCCATACCGATATTCCCGGCAGCGCCCTGAACGAAAGCCAGAAGTACGGCACGCTGGAACTGGCGAAGATCGAAAACATGGTCACCCAGGCCGAACAGCTCAAGCGGGGCGAGAAGGCCCAGACCACCGACGACCTGGAGATGACGGAAAAGGCGCTGGATGCCATGGTAACCGCCACCGCCATTACCGGAGATGACCCGGGCGAGAGCGCCGGCAGTCCCGCCGAAGCTTCCGAAGAGCCGGATGATGACGAAGAGAGCGAAGCTCCCGCTGAAAAGCAGTACGGTATCGTGGCCGTCTGCGCCGGAGACGGCATTGCCGATCTCTTCCTTCAGCTGGGGGCGGACAACATCGTCACCGGCGGTCAGACGATGAACCCCTCCACCAGTGACATTCTCACCGCTGTAAAGCGCACGCCGGCTGAAACGGTCTTCGTTTTCCCCAACAACAAGAACATTATCATGGCTGCCGAACAGTGCATCGGCCTCACCGAAAAGCAGGTCATTGTCATGCCCTCCCGCACGGTGCCCCAGGGCATCAGCGCGCTGCTGACCTTTGATCCCAACGAATCGGAAGAGAGCCTGGTTGGCGCCATGGGTGAGGCCATGGGCAACGTCCATACCGCCATGGTCACCTACGCCGCCCGGGATTCGGAATTTGACGGCCACGCGATTCACGCGGGCGAATTCCTCGCCCTGCTGGACGGCAAGCTGATCGGCAGCTACACCAACATCAAAACCCTGTTCAAGGAACTCAGCTGGGCCTTGGACGACTTCCATCCGGATGTCATCACGGTCTACTACGGCGAGGATGTCACAGAGGAGGACGCCCTGTCCGCCTCGGAGACCATCATCGGGAACTTCCCCGAGGCCGACGTGGATGTGGTGGACGGCGGGCAGCCGGTTTACTATTACATGATCTCAGCGGAATAAGAAACAAGAGGCTGATCAACATGAAAGTTCTGCGCGTTTTCAAAAAGCTCTTTCTGCTGGCCTGGGTGGTCTTTGTGCTGCTCTGCTGTCATTCCTGCCTGATGTCGGCGAACTCCGGCCTTGCGGCGGAGGGTTCCGGTAGTACGTCCTCCGGCAGCCCCGTTGTCCAGCCGGCAGCCGCCGCGCCGAAAGCCAATGAAGTCGCACTTTCCAGCGGCAACTTTGATATGAACACCGAGGCCCTGAAAGCAGTGGTCACTCCGGCCGACCTGCCGCTGCTGGACTCCTTCACGGCACTCCGGTCAGTGAACTTTTCCGGAAGCACCTGCTATCCGGAGATCGTGGCCTGGGCGCAGCAGCACCCGGATGTGGAAGTGGCCTATAACGTTACGCTCCCGGACGGGCAGGTGCTCCCCCACACCGCGGAGTCCGTTGACCTCTCCGGCATGGCGGCCGCCGACGCCGAAGAGACCGCGCGCCTGCTGAGCTTTCTGCCGAACCTCCGCACGGTGGACCTGGGCACAGCCCAGGGCGGCGCCACCCTCAGCAATGAGGCTCTGGCGGCCTTTGCCGCCGCCTGCCCCGATGCGGCGCTGAACTACTCTCTGAGTTTCCTGGGTCAGGAGCTGGCGCTGACGGATACCGAGGTGGACTTCTCCTCTCTCAGCTCCGCGCAGGCCGCGGAGGCCGCGTCCGTTCTGCGCAGCATGAATCAGGTCTCCCTGATCCATCTGGGAGATGAAAGCAGCGGACTCAGCTGGGAGGATCTCACGCAGCTCCATGAAGCCGCCCCCGCCGCCGTGCTGGACTACGGCTTTACCCTCTGGGGCGTGAGCGCGAATCTCTCGGACCCCGATATCAGCTTCAGCCACATCAAGATGGACGATGAGGGCGCCTCGGTCCGGAAGGTTCTCCCCCTGATGGTGAACCTGCAGAGCGTGGATATGGACAGCTGCGACGTATCCAACGAGGCGATGGCGGCCATCCGGGAGGAAAACCCCGGCGTCAATGTGGTGTGGCGGGTCTGGTTTGCCGGCTACACCGTCCGCACGGACGTGGAACGCATTCTGGCCTCCAGCCAGGCCCGGGGCGGCAAGGTCACCGACGAGGACGCCCGGGTCCTGCAGTACTGCACCAAGGTCAAGTATCTGGACCTGGGCCACAATCAGGTTCTCACCGACATTTCCTTTGCCGCGAACATGCCGGAGCTGGAGGTCGCCATCTTCGCCATCAACAACATTGAGGACATCTCGCCTCTGGCCAACTGCCCGAAACTGGAATACCTGGAAATCAACTCCACCAATGTTACGGACCTCTCCCCCCTCGCTAACGCCACGGCCCTGCGGCATCTGAACATCGGCCGGGTGGTGAAATCCGGTGAAAACGACGGAAGCGACGAGCTCCGGCCCCGGGTCACGGACATCTCCCCCCTCTTCGGCCTGACAGAGCTCCAGCGCCTGTACATCGGAGTTCTGACCGCCCCCGGTATCCCCAAGGAGCAGCTGGATACCATGGCGAAGGCCATGGGTCTGGAAAAGCAGGACAACGAGGGCAACTACTGCGAGCCCAGAGTTTCCCCCGAGGGTCTGGCCTATGACTACATCCGCATCAACGTCTCCTCCGGCGACCCCTCCCAGGGAACCTGGCGCACCGCCGGCTACCGGCCCGACTGGGTCTGGCAGCAGATGCTGGATAACGGCGGCGTCTTCAACGACCCGCTGGACGACCGCTACAAGCTGCTGCGGGAGCAGTTTGGCTATGACAACGCGGAACAGAGCTATTCCCTGGCGAAAAACGATCCCCTGTACTGATCGGAGAGCGCTCTCATGAAACACCGTTACGGACTCATTTTGAGTCTTCTGTCTCTTTGCCTGATGATGGCAGGCTGCGGACTTCTCCCGGCCCGCCCGGCGGCAGCGCCGGTCCCGGCGGAGACCGCCGCCCCGACGCCGGAGGCCACTCCGACGCCGGCCCTCACACCTGAGCCGACGCCCACACCAACGCCCACACCGGTTTATGACCTGAACTTTACAGTCGCCGGGCAGCCGGTTTCCGCCGGTATGACGGACCTGAACCTGACAACGGAAGCCCCCGCCCCGGAGGAAGTTGAAAAGCTCATCTCGGTGCTGCCGGCGCTGACCTCCCTGAAGACCCTGGAGCTCCCCTATGCGGACGCGGCAACCCCGCCCATCAGCTGGGAGCAGCTTCGCGCCATTCAGGAGGCCGTCCCGGGCATTGCCATTGACTACAAGTTTTCCCTGTGCGGGCTGCACTTTCACCTTACGGATAAGGTACTGAACCTCAGCCACTACCCCGTTTCAGACTCCGGCCTGGTGCTGCAGGTCGCCCGGTGCATGCCGAACCTGCAGATCATCGATATGGACCGCTGCGGGGTCCCGGATGAGGAAATGGCCGCCATCCGTGACGCGCTGCCGGAGGTTGAGGTCATCTGGAGGGTCTTCTTCGGGGATTCCTACAGCGCCCGTACCGACGTGGACCGGCTGGTAATCTCCAACCCTGACCGGAGCGCCTTCGTCCTCACCGGGGAGGCTATGGCACCGCTGAAGTACTGCACGAAAGTCAAGTATCTGGACCTCGGGCATCTGACCTTCCTAGACGACTGCAGCTTTGTGGCCTCCATGCCGGACCTGGAAGTGCTGATCATCGCCATGACCGGCATCAGGGACATCTCTGCCCTGGCGAACTGCCCGAAGCTCAACTATCTGGAGTATCAGACTTCCGCGGGAAACGACCTGGAAGCCCTGTCGGGACTGACGCAGCTGAAGGATCTGAACATCTGCTACAATCTGGCCATGCGGGACATCCGCCCGCTGTACGGGCTGAACCTGGACCGGCTGTGGATCGGCAGTTTAACCCCGATCCCCAAGGAGCAGGTGGAAGAATTTCAACGCCTGCACCCCAACTGCAAAATCAACACCACCACCGTGAATCCCACCGAGGAAGAGTGGCGGAAGCTGGACGACG
>CAMONN010000049.1 GCA_946620645.1 uncultured Clostridia bacterium | reverse complement strand
CCGCCGAGCGGAGCAGGACCGAGCCCTTGTGCTCCAGGGTCCATTCGTTGCCGGAGGTTAAAAGCTTCATAGACCGTGCCTTCCCGAATCAGTACTTGCAGACTTCAAAGCCCATCATTTCCGCCAGAACCTTCAGGGTTTCGGCGTGATGGCCGCGCATAACGACGAAGTGGGGCTCAAAGCCGGCGCGGATGCTGTCCTCCACCACTTCGCGGCTGTTCTTTTCGGTCTGGACAACAATGGAGGTGCCGATAAACTGCTTCGGCTTGTCAAGGGCGGCGCCCTCCGCGATGAAGAAGCGGAAGCTGCCGTCCGGCTTGCGGCCGATGCGGAAGATGGTGGCCTCCGGGAAGGCTTCGCAGCCGAAGTCCATGGCCGGGCCGATCTTGCGGTTGGGGTGCACGCCGACAACCGCGCCGGTGTCCTTCCGGGCCAGGCTGCAGGCGGCGGCGCCGCAGTGCCAGTAGGTGATGGAGCTTTCCTTCTCGTCCAGGGCCACCGGGTCGCCGAAGAAGACGGGCTCACCGGACAGCTGCATTCCAATCCACATGGACAGCGCCCCGTAGATGTCCGCCTCGCAGGCGGCGGCGACGCCTTCGTCATTCAGCATGCTGAGCACGGTGCACACCGGGGTGCCGAAGGAGGTGAAGAAGTCCGGCCAGCAGCGGGAGGCAAGAGCCCCGATGTGGTGGCTGCGGACATAGTCCCGGTAGGCCTTCAGGAGGCGGGCGTGGTCCACCCGGTTCTTCTCCGGGGTTTTGTCCAGGCCGCAGGTGCACTCTTCCGTATCCCGGAGGTACTCGGCGCATTCCTCGTCAGTGTAGGTCTTCGCCATGTCGATCAGCTCCCGGGCCTCGATGGCCTCCAGCTCCACGCCGAAGGTGTGCATCAGCTCGCTGTCCAGGGCGCGGCCGAACCCGAAGCCCTGGGGGGTGTGGCCGATGGCCGCCATGGTGAGGCCCCGCATGGCCTTCTTGACCTTCGCGGCCGCCAGGGTGGCCTTCACGGCGGAAATGACGGATTCCTCTTCCGGGGCGCCGAAGCACCAGTTGAAGGCCCGGCCGCCGAAAGCGGCAAGGGCGTTGGCGGCGGAATAGGCGCCGGTCAGGGAGTTAATACGCAGACGGCCTCCGTCAATCACCGGCTCCCGGAGGGTCCAGAGCAGGACGGGGCAGTCGAAGTGGCGCAGCACCTCGGACATGAAGGCGGCGTTGGCGAAGGTCAGATTCTGGAAGATCACCAGATCCGGGGAACGGCCGTCAATGTAGGCGCGAAGGGCGTCCAGGGTCAGCAGCATCTCATCGGGGCAGACAATCTCCCCATCCACGCTGTGCAGCATGGCGCGGGAACGGTCAAACTGATCCTTGGCCGTCTCCATGTGATAGGTGCCGACACCTACCGGAATATAAAGGGAACAGAAACTCATAAAGAGCACCTCCGTATCTTTTATTTAACGCTGTGAATTATCATAGTCTTTCCAGTCCGCTCTGTCAAGCCTCTTTTTCGGGGGTTTTCACTTCAAAACAATGGGAAAATCAGGGAAATTCCCTGTTGACAAAAGCGGGAAAAGGGACTACACTACGAATTGCTTAGAAGCATTAATTAATTTTGGCTTCGGGCACAAAAGCATCCTGAAACATCTGATTTTCAAAGCGATGAAACATCAAGGAGGAAGCAAGCGTTGAACTATGATCTGAAAGAAGTCTGCAAAGACATCCGCTGCGACATCATGACCTGCATCGGCCATCTGGGTGTCGGCCACATCGGAGGGTGCCTCTCCATCGTGGAGGCCCTGGCCGTTCTGTACTTTAAGGAAATGAACATCGATCCCGCCCAGCCGAAGATGGCCGGGAGAGACCGCTTTATCTGCTCCAAGGGCCACGCCGGCCCCGCCGTGTACGCCACTCTGGCCAACCGCGGTTATTTTGATAAGAAGGAGCTGCTGACCCTGAACCAGGGCGGCACCCACCTTCCCTCCCACTGCGACATGAACCTCACCACCGGCATTGACATGACCACCGGTTCTCTGGGCCAGGGCTTCAGCTGCGCCGTGGGCGTTGCGCTGGGCTCCAAGCTGGAGAAGGACGGCGCCACCATCTACGCCATGATCGGCGACGGTGAGAGCCAGGAAGGCCAGATCTGGGAGGCCGCCATGTTCGCCGCTGCCAAGAAGCTGGACAACCTCATCGCCTTCACCGACTACAACAGAATGCAGATCGACGGAACCACCATGGAAGTGAACGATCTGGATCCGCTGGCGGAGAAGTGGAGCGCCTTCGGCTGGAACGTCATCGACGTGGAAGACGGCAACGATGTGGAGCAGGTCGAAGAGGCCGTTGCCCATGCCAAGCTTGGTCGTGGAAGCGAAAAGCCCACCATGATCATCCTCAACACTAAGAAGGGCTGCGGCGTGCGCTGGATCGAAGATCTGGGCACCGGCAACCACAACTGCCCGGTCAGCGAAGAGCAGGCCGCGGCTGCGATCCGCGAGATCAGAGGGGAGGACTAATCCATGGAAATGAGAGCTGTTTACGCCGAGTGCCTTGCTGCGATGATGAAGCAGGACAAGCACGTTGTTCTTCTGGACGCCGACCTGGGCAAGGCCAGCGGCACCCTGGGACTGCGCAAGGACTTCCCGGATCAGATTTTTGACTGCGGCGTTGCCGAGCAGGATATGGCCTCCATCGCCGCCGGCCTCTCCAGCTACGGCTTCAAGCCCTGGATCGAGAGCTTCACGCCCTTTGCCACCCGCCGCATCTGCGACCAGGTCGCCATCTCCATCAGCTATGCCAAGCGCAACGTGAAGATCGTCGGCACCGACCCCGGCATTGCCGCGGAGCTCAACGGCGGCACCCACATGAGCATGGAGGACATCGGCGTCATGCGTTCCATCCCCGGCGTGGTCATCTTCGAGCCGGTGGACGCGGTTCAGCTGCGTGCCGCGATGCCCGTCCTGAACGCCTATGAAGGCCCCGTGTATGTCCGCCTCTTCCGCAAGGAGCTGCCGGATGTCTTCACTGAAGGCTACAAGTTCGACCTCTTCAAGGCCGACACCCTGAAGGAAGGCAAGGACCTGACCATTTTCGTCAGCGGCTTCCTGACCAGGGACGTGCTCACCGCCGCCGGGCAGCTGGCGGCCGAGGGCATCGACGCCGAGGTCATCAACATCCACACCATTAAGCCCATTGACCGGGAAGCCGTCATCGCCTCCGCCCGCAAGACCGGCGCGGTCCTGACGGTGGAGAACCACAACGTCATCGGCGGCCTCCAGTCCGCAGTGCTGGAAGCCCTGGCGGCGGAGAAGGTCCCCGTGTGCGCGGTGGGCGTGGAAGACCGCTTCGGCGAAGTCGGCAAGCTCCCGTACCTGCGCGAGGCCATGGGCCTGACGGTGGAGAACATTGTCGCCCACGCCAGGAAGGCAGTTTCCCTGAAGTAAGAAGTACATAAGGATTTATGGAAAGGGGGAGCGCAGGCTTTCCCTTTCCAAATGAATGAATAAAAAAGAACAGGAGTAATATTATGAAAATCGTTATCGGCAGTGATAAATCCGGTTTTTCCGCAAAGGAAGCCATCGCGGCCTGGCTGAAGGAAGCCGGCATCGAGTTTGACGATCTGGGCACCACCGATCTCTCCCAGGTTCACCCCTACTACCAGGTGGCCAGCGAAGTCGCCCCCCTGGTGCAGAACGGCACCTATGACAAGGCCATCCTCATCTGCGGCACCGGCGCCGGCATGTCCGTCGTCGCCAACAAGTTCAAGGGCGTTTACGCCGTCGCCTGCGAGGGCGTGTACTCCGCCAAGATGGCCCGCGCCATCAACAACGCCAACGTCCTCTGCATGGGCGGCTGGATTGTCGGACCCGAGATGGCCGTTGAGATGGTGAAGACCTTCCTGAACACCGCCTGGTGCCAGGATCTGGAAGACTGGCGTGCCGAGAACATGCACAAGTTTGCGGCGAAGGTCAACGAGATCGAGGCGAACATCTATGGCGCATGAGTTTGTTTATTCCCAGCCGGTGAAGATCTTCTTCGGCGCGGGGAAGTTTGCAAAACTCGGTGAGGTTCTGGAAGAGCTGGGCGTGCAGCGCTGCGTCATCGCCTGCGGCAAGCACTTCGCCCCCACCGCCAGAGAGATGCAGGAGAAGGACCCCCGCATCACCGCCGTGTTCGGCGCTGTGGAACAGAACCCGCAGCTCTCCGGCGTTGCGGAGACGGCCCGTCTCGCCCGGGAGACCGGTGCGGACGCCGTGATCGGCGTCGGCGGCGGCAGCTCCATCGACACCGCCAAGTTCGCGGCGGCCATCGCCCGGGGCGACGGCAGTGCCGAGGACTACTACTACGGCAGAAAGCCCTTCCCGGCCGACCGCCTCACCATCGTGGCCGTGCCCACCACCGCCGGAACCGGCAGTGAGGTGACCCAGGTTTCCGTGGTCTCCAACGGCACCGAGAAGAAGACCATCAACAACCCCGTCTTCATGCCCAGGGCCGCCATCGTGGACCCGGTTCTCAGCAGCACCGTGCCTCCCCGCACCACCATGAACACCGGCCTCGACGCCATGGCCCACGCCCTGGAAGGCTACTGGAGCAAGAACCACCAGCCCATCTCCGACCTGATGGCCATTGAGGCTGTCCGCATGATCCTGGAGAACCTGGAAACCGCCTACAAGGACGGCTCCAACATGGAAGCCCGCGCCAACATGGCCTACGCCTCCCTCCTGGGCGGCCTGAGCTTCGCCCTGCCGAAGACCGCCGGCAGCCACGCCTGCAGCTATCCTCTCTCCGAGGATTATCATCTGCCCCACGGCGAAGCCTGCGCCTTCACCCTGGACAGCTTTGTCCGCATCAACGCCGACGAGCGTCTGGAGCTCCTGTGCCGCCGGGTCGGCCTCTCCGGCACGGAAGAGCTGGCACAGCGCATCGCGGCGCTGAAGGAGCTGGCCGGTCTGCGCCGCCGCCTCTCCGACCTCGGGGAAGTGGATCTTGACAAGCTGGCCCATGACTGCGCGGTCCACGGCCTCATGCAGAATAACCCCGTCCCCATGGACGAGGCGAAGCTGAAGGCCATGTTCGAGAACCTGAAGTAACAGGGAACCCCACAGAGAATAATTGTCGGATGGAGAGTAGCGGAGTTGAAGGAAGATCTTAAGTATACCCTGATGGTCATCGGGATGGTGGTATCCTGGTCCATCTACTACGCGGTCAGCAAGGTGGTTGTCAGCGTCACGGGTTCGGCGGTGCTGGCGGGCTTCCTGCTGCGGCTGGCGGCGCTGGTGTTTCTGACGGTGCAGCTTCTGGCGGACGGGAACTTCTCCCGGCTCTTCCACCAGGGGAAGGCCGTGCGCATCCTTGTGATGATCGGCGTGTTCGGCTTCCTGCTGGACCTCTTCGCAAACCTCGGCTATGCCCACGGCTCCCTGAGCACCGGCACGGCCCTCCTGAAGACCGACGTGGTGATGGTGAACCTCGCCACGGTGATCCTTTATCATAAGCGCCTCTACATTTCCGACTGGATCGGCACCATTGTGATGCTCTTCGGGGTGCTGCTGGTGCTGGGGGTGGACTTCGGCGGGATGACCTTCCACGCCACGGACCTGTACTTCCTGCTCTCCGCCCTCTGCGTCAGCATCAACGCCTTTGTCATCAAGCGCGCCCAGGAGAAGTACCACGAGGACGCGGACATGATTTCCTATTATAATAACGCGGTGGTGCTGCTGCTCTTCGCGGGCAGCTGCGCCCTGCAGGGCGGCTTCCGTCTCCCCGCCGGCCTCGGCGCCGGCTTCTGGGGTCTGGTGCTGCTGGGCGGCCTTGCCCAGACGGGCATCTATTTCTTCTATTACCGGAACCTCAAGCACTTTGAGGTCTGGCTGGTAAAGCTGTACCTGCTGCTGATGCCGGTGCTGAGCTGCTTTATCGGGGTCGTCTTCCTGAACGAGCAGCTGACCGTCATGAAGATGCTGGGCATCCTGGTGGTGCTGAGCGGGGCGGCGGTGATTCTGCAGCGGGGGCGCATCAACCACGAAGGCCGTCCGAAGCGGCAGAGCGAAACACAGGGGTGATTTATGTCCTACCAGGGCGACAACTTAATGAGCGTCAAGCGGACCAACCGCAGCGCGGCGCTGCGAATCCTGCATGAGCAGGGTTCCATGTCGCGCAAGCGCCTGGCCGAGAACATGCACCTGACGCCCGCCGCCATCACCAAAATCGTCGGCGAGATGATCGGCGAGGGCCTCCTCTCGGAAGGGGAGATGATCTCCTGCGGCAACGCCGGGCGCCGGGAAGTGCTCATTGACATCAACAACGAATACGCCTGCGGCCTGGGGGTGCTGATCCTGCTGGGCAGCGCCACCCTCTCGGCGGTATGGCTGGACGGCAGCGTCATCTTTTCGGAGACGGTATCCCTCCCGGAGCATGCCCCCGCGGAGGAGACCGTGAAGGCCCTCTCGGCCCGCCTCATGGAGCTGGTGCGGGAAAACGGGATCTCCCGGGAGCGCATCAGCGGCCTGGGGATCGCCATCCGCGGCATTACCTCCGAGGACGGGCGCACCGTGCGCAACAGCTTCGGCGCCCTTGCGGAGACGGACTACCCCCTCTGTGAAGCCTTTGAGGCGGAGACGGGGATTCACACCACCATGGAGAATAACGTCCGCTCGCTCCTCGCGGCCCAGATGTTCCTGGCCAAGGACGGCACCAGCTCCGGCGCCCAGTTCTTTGTCCGCTGCGACACCGGCATCGGCGCGGCCCTCTCCATCGACGGGGAAATCTGGCACGGGGTCACGGCCCAGTGCGCCGAGATCGGCCACATCCCGGTGGTCCGCCGGGGCGGAAAGCCCTGCCACTGCGGCAAGAGCGGGTGCCTGGAGACCATCGCATCCCCCGGGGCGATCCTGGAGGACGCGCGGGGAATTCTCTCCCCCGATGAGACGCCGCTGCTGTGGAGGCGCTTCGGCGGGGACAGCGGGAAGATGACCGTCCACGACGTGTTTCAGGCTGCCAGCAACGGCGACAGCGGCGCCTCCGTCATTGTGGACCGGGCGGTGAAAACCCTGGGCATGGGGATCAAAACGGTGATCTACCTGGTGGACCCGGGGAAGATTGTCTTCTACGGGGACATGTTTGAAGACCCCTACTATCTCTCCCTCCTGAACAGCGAGCTGCAGGAGGGCGTCGACACCCGCCACTCCACGGTTTTTGAAAGAAGCCGCTACAACAAAATCCTTGATGAACGGGCGGCCTGCCTGCTGGCCGTTGAAGAATTTATGGACAGAGGAGGAATCCTGCCGCTATGACTCATGAAACCGCAGCGGAGCTCGCGGCTCTGCAGGAGAAGAACCCCGGCCTGAAGATGTACAGTGTCCTGGATGCGGAATTCTCACGCTACGGGCGTGTCCTCCAGGCGGATACCGAAGAACTGGCGCGGGTGCTGGACACCATGCCCATTCCCGAAGAGGGGAACAGCTACCGGGCCTCGGTGCCGGAGCTGGAGGCCGTCCGGGTGATGCCCTTTTTCCGCCGCGTCGCTTTCGGCGACATGGACATTGAGGCCGGCTACTGCAACGGCAACGGCTATAAGCTCAACGCCATGGAATACCATAAGTGCAGCGAAGTGAACTTCAGTACCACGGGCCTGGTGCTGCTGCTGGCCCTGCCGGAGCAGCTGAAGGACGGCGTTCTGGAGAGCGCCGACGTGGTGGCCTTCTACCTTCCGAAGGGCGTCGCGGTGGAGATCTTCCCCCTGGTGCTCCACTTCGCCCCCTGCAGGATTTCCGACGGCGGCTTCCGCTGCCTGGTGGTCCTGACCCGGGGCACCAACGAGGCTCTGGAAAAAGTGGACACCTCCGCCCCCGGAGAAGAGAAGCTGCTCTGGATGCGCAACAAGTGGATGACCTGCCACCCCGACTCCCCCCAGAAGGCCAAGGGCGCCTTTGTGGGCATCCGCGGTGAGAATCTGGAGCTCCGCATCTGATTTCCTTTTGAATCTATAAGCCGGGAAACCGGCAGAGTGAACCCCCCGCTTCCTTTTCCGGAAGCGGGGGGTTCCGCATATTACCAATCCTGCCTCAGACCATGGGGTTTGTGAGGCGGCCGATGCCCTCAATCTCCACGTCCACCGTGTCGCCCGGCTTCAGCCACACTTTGTCGCCCTCGTCCTTCTTCTCCAGGGCCACGCCGTTGGGGGTGCCGGTGAAAATCAGGTCGCCCGGCTCCAGGCGGATGTACTTGGAGGCGTAGGAGATAAGCTGGGCGCAGTTGTAGATCATCTCCGTGACGCAGCCGTCCTGCCGGAGTTCGCCGTTGACGTAGCTGCGGATCCGGTGGGGCTCCGAGGGGTCGAAGCTGTCCGCCGTGACCACCCAGGGGCCGCAGGGGCCGAAGCCCGGCATGGTCTTGCCCACCAGGAACTGGCTGCTGCGGAACTGGGGCTCCCGGCAGCTCAGGTCGTTGCCGCAGGTGTAGCCGAAGACGCAGTCCATGGCCTCCTCCTCGCTGACGCCCCAGGCGCTCTTTCCCAGGACCACCACCAGCTCCGCCTCGTAGTCGTAGCTGACCTCCCAGGGCGGGAGCTCCACTTCCGCGCCGCAGGGGACCAGGGCGTTGGCAAACTTGGAGAAGAGGTTCGGCGCCTTGGGCAGCTCAAAGCCCGCGGCGTCGGTGTGTTTTTTATAGTTGAAGCCCACGCAGAGGAGCTTTCCCACGGGCTTTACAACGTTGGCAAAGCGCAGCGTTTCCCGCTCCAGCACCGGGAGAGTCTCATCCGCGGCGATGGCCGCGGGCTCTGCCAGATCCGCCCCCTCCATCAGGTCCCGCAGCGACACGCTGCAGCCGGCGGCGGTCAGGTCCACCGGACCCCGGTCGGTGTCGGCGGCCAGATGGATGCCGTCAGAAGTGATGATGTTTGCAAGTTTCATAGTGTTTCTTCCTTTCCGTGCCTGCATGATCTTTTGATCCGTAAAAATTCCCCTTGATTTCTCATCACCGCAGTGGTATGATGAGCCGCAATTTCAATTC
>CAMONN010000048.1 GCA_946620645.1 uncultured Clostridia bacterium | reverse complement strand
CGCGGTTGGTGCGGTGCTCGGGATTCCAGTGCTCCGGCGTCCACTCGATATCGTCCGGGAGCTCGGCAAACTTATGCTCAATGGGCGTCTTGGCACAGAGCTTCTGGCCCATCTGGATGGCGTTGTTGGCGCAGTGGTCGGTGCACTGGCCGCAGGCCACGCACTTCTCCTTGTCAATCTCGGCCACGTAGTTGCTGCGGGAACTGCCGGGGGTGTTGAAGTACTGGCTGACACCCAGTGCCAGGCAGCTTTCGGTCATGCAGTTGCAGATGGCGAAGGTTTCGCCCTGGTGGAGCGTGGTAATCTGATGGACGCAGCCGCGCTTTTCACACTTGGCAACGATTGCCTTGGCTTCCTCCACTGACAGAGGCCTGCCCTTGCCGGAGCGGTTGAACATATCGCCCACGTGACCCATAAAGAGACAGATGCCTTCATCCAGGTCACCGCTGCCTTCGCCCATCATGATGCGGACGCGGCGGCACTGGCAGGGCGTCGCGCTGATGTGACCCTCATTATCCTCCAGGAACTTGCTGACACGCTCGTTGTCAATCTGCTCCGTGCCGGCCGGAATCGCACTCTCTACCGGAATAACGCGCATGATGCCTGCGCCCATCGGAGTGTTCGGCGCATGCTCAATCTGGCTGGTGGTTGCATGCTGATGGAAGGCAACAGGAACTTCGGGATGCTTTTCGCAGAATTCCTTGTCGATGAGCATAAACTCAAAAACACCGGGGGTATAAGGCGGCAGCAGATAAATCTCCAGATTGACCTTCGGCACTACCACCTGCACAACAGTGAGGCCCGTCAGTTCTCTCAGGATCTCCCGGGTGCGCTTGACCGGCATTTTGGCCTTCCGCGCAATAATCGGCACAAAGCCGGGCTTCATGTCGGTCATGGCGCTCATTACCGTAATCTGCTCGTCCGTGAGCCAGTTCAGCGCTTTATATTCCGCGCAGTCCGGCGTAATGGTATAGTGGCCCTGATTGATCTTCTGACACAGTTTGATCAGGTTCTCTCTCGCTTCCAAAAAATACTCCTCCTCCGTATTTTTATTTAGGTTCCCCTGTTGAAGACTCTCATTCCAAAGGTGCGGCGATGCCGCACTAATCTGATTGTATTTTAACGAACAAACCCGGAGAAGTCAATCAACAGTCCCGAAAAAGTGTATGGTTTTGGTTTCAAAATTCCGCATATTTCACTTGTTAGACGCATCTAATTCCATGAATTTGTTCCCGACGAATTCGTCTAAATCCGGATATCCCAAATGGTTTTCCGTCTTCGTTACTTCAGTCTGCACCGGGAAAAAATTACAGCACGTTTATTGGAAAGGTCTGAGACATCCGTCTTCAAATCCGTAGTATAATGGTGAGGCGGAAAGGAAGTGACACCTTTGGAGGACAGCAAAATCATTGACCTGTTCTATGAGCGCTCAGAGCAGGCCATTGCCGAACTGGACCTGAAGTATGGCAGCATCGTCAGAAGGACGGCAAACAATATCCTGAAAAACACCCGGGACGCGGAAGAATGCACCAACGACACTTACCTTGGGGTATGGAATACAGTACCGCCGCAGCGTCCGAACCCGCTGGTGAGCTATACCTGCCGCATTGCCCGGAACCTCGCCATCAAGCGCTACCGCGCAAACACAGCGGCCAAACGAAACAGCACCTACAATGTAACCCTGGAAGAACTGGAGGAGTGTATTCCGTCGCCGGTAAACCCGGAAGCCGATGCAATGGCAAAGGAGCTTTCGGCCGGTATCAGCCGTTTTCTTGATACCCTCCCCTATGACGACCGCTACTGCTTTGTCCGCCGCTACTTTTTCGTTGACACCGTGACGGACATCGCCGCCGAGCTGCACTGGCGGCCGCACCGTGTCACCGTCCGCCTTTCCCGCATCCGCGAGAAACTGTATCACTATCTGAAAGAGGAGGGGCTGCTGGAATGACAGAGAAATCACTGCGGCAGGAACAGATCTCCCGGGTCATCGGGAATCTGGACGACCGCCACATTGCAGAATGCGCAAGCTACGCTCCCGCCGGTGCGGCCGCCTCCCCGGAAAGGAGCAGACGCGTGAAAGTGAAACGCATCATTACCCTGGCGCTGGCGGCAGCGCTGATACTGTCGCTGGGGGTAACGGCCTACGCCGTCAAAGCCTCAGTGGCCACTCCGGAAGCCGCCCAGAGGGTTGCCCTGCAGGAAATTGAGGTCTGGAGACAAATGGGCCTTCTCAACCCGGAAGTATCCTTTGAGGGGGATGCAAATCAGATTGTGGAGATTGAGGAGCATACCGGCAGTGAATACTGGTACGGCAGGTTTTTTAACCACAGCTTCGACGTGCGCTGGCATCTCGGGCCTGTCGACTGGGGAGATCAGACACCCCCGCCGGAGCTGCTACAGAGGAAATTCGGCTGCAATCTGCGGGTTGACACGCTGACCGGAAAGATCACTCACGCTTGCATTGACGCCCGGCCTTCAGAGGACGCCGTCCCCACCGGGTCCGTTGAGCTGAAGCTGGGAGATCCCGATGACCCGGAGAACAAAGACCTTCATACCCTGTATTTTTACGACAACTTTACCGACATTTTCCCTGCAGATATGACGGTCGACCGCTTCTGCAGTCTTCTGGCAGAATACTGGGGCTTCTCCGGCTACCGTCTGGCCGACACCGTGGACACCCAGTATTATGACGCCCACTGGACCCCTCCGGCTCCGGAATCTCTTCTGAAGGATCTTCGTTCGGACAACACGGACAACTATTACCTGACGGTCTTCTTTGAGGGCGACCAGGAGGGCGTACCGCGCTATATTCAGATGACCAAATTCCCCGGCTACGTGCAGCTCAGCTTCGGTACAGGACATTCTGTCGGCTGAACACAGACCTGGGCAGCCTGTTCCAGGCGAAATCCCGCGGAAGAGTTTCCGCGGGATTTTTTCATTCTACCCTTGACAAATGTGGTTAGCAGCGTTAAACTACAGAACCGTTAGGAGGGGCTAACGAAAATTAGCTTTTTCTATTTACAGCACACCATAAGGAGGATTCGAAACCAATGATGCCGCTTCTCTATGCCACCGCGGGTGAAGAGAACATCATCCGGAAAGTCGGCGGTTCACAGGAGATCAAGAAGCACATGGAGGACCTCGGCTTTGTCGCAGGCGGTAAGGTAACCGTGATTTCTGAGATGAACGGCAACCTGATCGTTAACGTCAAAGACTCTCGCATCGCAGTCAGCCGGGAAATGGCCGGCAAGATCATGATATAAAGGAGAGAGACAGAATGAAAACCCTGAAAGAGACCCCGGTGGGTGCAACGGTTAAGGTCGTCAAACTTCACGGGGAAGGCGCGATCAAGCGCCGCATCATGGACATGGGCATCACCAAGGGTACCGAGATCTATGTCCGCAAGCTCGCCCCCCTGGGCGACCCCGTTGAGCTGACTGTCCGTGGCTATGAGCTGAGCCTGCGCAAGGCCGACGCCGCCATGGTTGAGGTCACCGAAGTCTGATTGCAGAGAAGGAGAAAACGAGATGGACAAACAGATTCGCATTGCCCTGGCAGGCAACCCGAACAGCGGTAAGACGACCCTGTTCAATGCGTTGACAGGCTCCAACCAGTTCGTCGGCAACTGGCCCGGTGTCACAGTGGAGAAAAAGGAAGGACGTCTGAAAAACAATAAGAACGTTATTGTCACGGACCTCCCGGGTATTTACTCTCTCTCCCCCTACACGCTGGAAGAGGTCGTCGCCCGGAATTACCTGATTGAAGAGCGCCCCGATGTCATCCTGAACATCGTGGACGCCACCAACCTGGAGCGCAACCTGTATCTCACCACCCAGCTGGTGGAGATCGGCATCCCCGTTGTCATTGCCCTGAACATGATGGACGTTGTGAAGAAGAACGGCGACAGCGTCAACGCTCAGGAGCTGGGCCGTCAGCTTGGCTGCACGGTGGTCGAGATCTCCGCCCTGAAGGGCACCGGCGTTGACAAAGCCGCCGAAGCCGCCGTGGCCGCCGCCGGCACCAAGACGGTTCCGCAGCACACCTTCTCCGGCCCGGTTGACCACGCTCTGGCTCACATCGAGGAAGTTACCGTGCACAACCTGCCGGAAGAGCAGCAGCGCTGGTACTCCATCAAGCTTTTCGAGCGTGACTCGAAGGTGCTGGAGGCGCTGAAGCTGGATCAGGGTGTCCTGGAGCACATTGAAAAAGACATCGCCGCCGCCGAGAAGGAGCTGGACGACGACGCGGAAAGCATCATCACCAACGAGCGCTATGTCTGGATCGCAGACGTCATCAAGAGCTGCTACAAAAAAGCCAAGAAAGGCGAGCTGACCCTCTCGGACAAGATTGACAAGATTGTTACCAACCGGATTCTGGGTCTTCCCATTTTCGCAGTGGTTATGTGGCTGGTGTACTGGATTGCCATGGGCCCCTTCGGTACTTTCCTGACCGACTGGACCAATGACGTGCTGGGCAGCGAATGGCTGGTGGAAGGCTCCCGCTCTCTGCTGGAAGGCATCGGTGCCGCCGACTGGCTGACCGGCCTGATCTCTGACGGTATTATCGCCGGCGTCGGTGCCGTGCTGGGCTTCGTTCCCCAGATGCTGGTCCTGTTCCTGATGCTCTGCATCCTTGAAGACTGCGGCTACATGGCCCGTATCGCCTTCATTATGGACCGGATTTTCCGCCGCTTCGGCCTCAGCGGCAAAAGCTTCATCCCGATGCTGGTGGGCATGGGCTGCGGTGTGCCGGGTGTTATGGCCTCCCGTACCATTGAGAACGAGCGCGACCGCCGCATGACCATCATGACCACCACCTTTATCCCCTGCGGTGCGAAGATGCCCATCATCGGCCTCATCGCCGGCGCCCTCTTCGGCGGCAGCGGTCTGGTCGCCACCAGCGCCTACTTCATCGGAATCGGCGCCATCATTGTCTCCGGCATTATGCTGAAGAAGACCAAGATGTTCGCCGGCGACCCCGCCCCCTTCGTCATGGAGCTGCCTGCCTACCATGCTCCCTCCCTGGTTAATGTTCTGCGCGGCACCTGGGAGCGCGGCTGGTCCTTCATCAAGCGTGCCGGCACCGTCATTGTTCTCAGCTCCATCGTAATCTGGTTCCTGTCCAGTTTCGGCTCTGTCAACGGCCGCTTCGGCATGGTGGATGACCTGTTCGAAGATGAAACCCTCGTCACCGATGAGTATGTCGCCACCCTGGCTGACCGTATGAACATTCCTGAAGAGGATGTCACCCCCATGGATGCCTCCGTTCTGGCCGGCGTTGGCAACACCGTGGCTCCCGTCTTCCGTCCGCTGGGCTTCGGTTCCTGGAAACCGACGGTCGCCACTATTACCGGCCTTGTTGCGAAAGAAGAGGTTGTCGGAACCTTCGGCGTGCTGTATAATTATGACGACCATGATGGAGAGGACGAGCTGAGCGAAGAAGGCGAGCAGATCTGGGATCGTGTAGCAGCCGACTTCAACAACTTCTCCGGCGGTCACGGAAAGCTTGCGGCCTATGCCTTCATGATCTTCAACCTTCTCTGCGCCCCCTGCTTTGCGGCCATCGGTGCGATCAAGCGTGAGATGAATAACAGCAAGTGGACCTGGTTTGCCATCGGATATCAGTGCCTGTTCGCTTATGCCATTGGCCTTGCGGTCTTCCAGATCGGCAGGCTCTTCGTCGGCGGTGTGAACATCATCGGTCTGATTGTCGGAATTGCGATTGTGGCGGCAATCTGCTACCAGCTCTTCCGTCCCTACAAGGAAGCCACAGTTCTGACCGTTCAGTAAGTGATTTCTCCCTTTCTCTTATATAAACCCATTCCCCCGCCGCATGGCGGGGGAAACCCCTTTGAAAGTAGGTGTACGTTCATGCTTGTCTGGCTCACCGCCAATCTGGCCAATATTATTATCATCGCCGTTCTGTTGCTGGTGGTGTCCCTTCTTATCCGCGGAATGATCCGGGACAAGAAGGCGGGCAAATCCTCCTGCGGCGGCAGCTGTGCTTCCTGCGGGCTCTGCGCCGGGGGGAGGTGCGCCGGCAGCAACTGCGGGGCAATCCCGCCAAAGCCAAAAAAGGAGGCCATGAAATGATACAGACCACCGTGAAAGTCGAAGGCATGATGTGCGGGATGTGCGAGGCGCATGTCAACGACGCCGTGCGAAAGGCCATTCCGGTCAAAAAGGTCACTTCCTCTCATACAAAGGGTGAAACCGTTATTCTGACAGATGAAGCCCTGGACGAAGAGGCGATTCACCGGGCCATCGACCCCACCGGATATACCGTCACCGCAGTTACCAGCGCCCCCTATGAGAAGAAGGGACTTCGCAAATTATTCGGCTGATCCTCAGATCTGAAACAGAATTGATTTTCCCGGAAATCGCTGCCTGCCGGGCGGTGTTTTCCGGGAAAAATCATTCTTTCCAAGGGCTGGGATCCATGATATAATACGGCTTTAGATAGACACAGAATAACCGTCTGAAAGGTTGCAGCTTATGGATCAGATTCAAGAACATTTTTCCAGGCGTGTCCTTCATGACATGAGTTCCGCTGTGCTGGTGCTGGACTGCCGTGAAAACATCATCTACGCCAACAATCCAGCCTGCGAGATGCTGGAGGTCGAGTCAGGGAAAAGCTGGGAAGAGTGCCACTTTTCTCTCTACACTGAAGACACCTACAATGATGCGTTCAACGATGCCATTTTAAACGCCCTCTTTCATAAGAAAAGCACAACCGTTGAAACCGTCCACTACAAATCCCCGTCCGGCAAAAAGTACGTATTTCTGCTGTCCTCTTCCTATCTCCCCGGCGAAACAGATGACGATGCCCAGCTGGTCGTCACCCTCGCCGATGAAACCGAATTCGAGGCAACACGGGTGAAGCTCCGGGATTCTTCCAAAACCTTCTCCACCTTCATTTTCGGCTTCTGCATGTGGATTCTGTTCTATGCCCTCTGGGAGTTTTTGAACCGGCCCTGGCCCGCTGATGTCATGACTCACGGCGTCGAGCTGCTGGGCATTATCATGCTGCTGTACATTTTCCAAAGCACGAGCCTGACCTGGCACGACCTGGGCGTTACGACCAATCGGCCAAAGGAAACCATCCGCACCGCGCTGATTGTGGCGGTCGCTGCTGTCGCTCTTCTGTTTGTGATCAAGCTGGTCGCCCGGATGATCGACCCGAACTGCTTCGAGCCTGACGCTCCCTTCTTTGATATCAGCCGCTTCGGCCTGCGGCAGATCATCTATATTCTCACCGCGGGCATCCAGGAGTTTCTTGCCCGAAGCGTCATTCAGGGAAACCTCAAGCGCATTACGGTCAGCGATCACAGGGCGCTCCTGGCGATTGTCCTCTCCTCCCTGATTTTCGCCGCGCTGCACATTCATTTCGGTTTTCTGTTCATGGTCGGCGCCGCCATCCTTGCCGGGCTTGAGGGCATCCTCTATGAGAAGCAGCAGAACATCTTCGGCGTGTGGATTGTCCACTGGGCCTTCGGTGTCACCGGGACCCTGCTCTGCCTGATCGACCATTGAGCCACTCTGATAATTCAATACTTGCATCAGAAAGCACCGGACCCCGACAGGGTTCGGTGCTTTCTCTTTATGGCTGAACATGCAAGGTTTTTGAGCCTGCGCTGCTGTATGGCATGGATTTCTCATTGCCTCACCAGGGAGGATTGTACTTCGGGTCGTTGTACGGATACGGTGCGACAGAGGTCCAGTGGTCATAGTCAAATTGCTCCCGAAGCAGGGCGTAGCGTTCCGGAACCGTGCCGTCCGGATTGATCCGCCAGCTTCCGGTGGCCGCCCCGCCTCCCCTGAACATGATCTCCGTATCCGGCAGGGCCTCCCGGAGCTTCTCCTCCGCTCCCTCCGGCAGATAATATCCGGTTTCCTCGCCGATCCAGAGCCGCTTCAGCTTTTTCATATTCAGCAGCACTTCCCAGCCTTCGGTTTTGCCCATCGCGCAGATATTCAGGTGTTCGAGATTTGTAAGCCCTGCCAGCGGGTGAAGGTCCAGATCCAGATGCGCATAGGGGATGATCTCCAGATACTCCAGCTTTGTACAGTTCTCCAGCATATCCAGCGATTCCCAGCTGCTGGAGGTCAGAATCAGCACCTCAAGGTCCGGCATATACCGCAGGAAGCTCCAGTCATGCAGCTGCAGGTTGTGGCCGAGATCCAGGTATTTCAGATGGGTCAGATATTTAAGCTCCTGTGTGTACTCATCCCACATGTACGGGTAGAAAGCGGCGCACCAGAGACGCTCGGAGTCTGTCCGCATGGTAAACTGATCACAGGCAAACCAGATCCGCCAGATGACGTCCATCTGCGGATAATCATCCCGGATCTTCGCCATCGCCTCTGAGGAGACGCCGCAGGAATCCATGTCCAGACGTTTACAGTATTTCATCAGAGGCAGGAGTTCCCGAACGGCTGCTCCTTCATCGCTCATGACGCTGTGGCTGAGGTCCATCTCCTCCGACAGAGTGCTGAGATACCTCCCGTAAAACACGAAGCGGTAGTCAAAATCCGCCTGAGGCGCCGCCGCCTGTAAAAGCTGAATATCGGCCCAGGTGAGATCCCGCGCCGCTTCCGCAGGGCGTTCCGCGGCTGCGGTCTCCGCGTTCAGCTCTGCCCGGTCCGATTCCGTCCAGGCCCCATCCGTGCCCAGGTCAACATACTCCAGTTCCGCCATCTGTTTCAGCAGCTCCGCGGTTTCAGGGACATCCCGGTGGACCAGATCAGGAAGTGCGAGCCTTATTTCATCCGCCCGGCAGGCGGAGCCGCCCGGAAAACTCAGCACGGGCACCGGCGTTTCCGCCGGCTCCACAGCGGCGGCGGGCACGGGAGTCTCAGCAGCCGGCGCATGGCCGCAGCCGAGGACGCAGGCAGCCGCCAGTACCGCCAGGAGAACAGGAATCAAGGGTTTCTTCATCAATAACACCTTTTTGAAAAATGCACCGAAACCCGGAGGTTTCGGTGCAAACTGTCTGGAGCTGGATGGGGGGCTCGAACCCCCGACCTCATGATTACGAA
>CAMONN010000047.1 GCA_946620645.1 uncultured Clostridia bacterium | reverse complement strand
AGTTTTCAGGTCTCGGGCCGGTCCACAATCCCGTTCAGGGCGATCACCTGCAGGACGGGCTCGGCGTCCGTCATGTAGTTCGGGTCATTCATCCAGACCTCGCCGTCGCCCATGCAGATTCCCTCGCCGTTGACAAACATGTCCAGCAGGTCCTCTTCCAGCATGGCGTCCCTGTCGCTCTCGCTGACGGTTTTGTTCACCATGTAGCCCAGGAAGGCCTCCGGGTCCGCCAGCTCCACGCCGTTCACCATGATGGGATAGCGGATCACATCCGCCATGGCGAACCAGTTCTCGCTGACGTACCAGGTGCGCACGTTGAAGGCCACTACCGTCTCAAGCTGGAACTTGTCCATGGCGGTGACGGGGGCGTAGTGGTCCGGGTCGGTCACGGTTTTCATGTCCGGGGAGGGTCCCCACTTGTACACGGAATCCATGCTGCCGGAGGGGAAGTCCTCGGTGACGGTCAGGGTGTTGTCCGCGGGGTTAAAGACCGCATGGCCGGTGCCGTCGGTGTAGGAGACGGTCTCGGAGGTGACGCTGCCGTCGCTGCCGTAGGTGTAGTCCGTCAGGGTGGCGTTATTGAAGGTCACCGTCAGCGTCTCGGGGTCGAAGGGCCCGCTCATGACGGTCCGGTTCTGGAACCAGGGGCTCCCGGCGTAGGTAACGGTGATCTTCGCGTTCTCCATGCCCTCGGCCTCCACCAGCGCCTCGACGGAGGAGTCGTTGCTGTAAACGCCCACAACGTTCATTACCGGGTTCTGGCCGTCTTCCTCCGCGGCGGCGGCCTCCGGGGCCTGCTGCTGGGCGGCGGGGTCAGCGGTGCCGGCGGGGGCCGTGACATCCGCGGTGCCGCTCTTTCCGCAGCCGGCAAAGGACAGGGCCAGGGCCAGGGTCAGTACAAATACAAGAATTGTTTTCTTCATGTTTTCCTCCATGATCATTTTGCACCGGTGATTATAGCCTCCTCCCGACCCGGGCGCAAGTGTATTCTCCCGGAATTTACAGAAATTAAGAATCCCGGCCGCCCCCGCCCGGCACCCCCCGCTTCCTTGACGCGCCCCGGAAACTATAGTATGATCACGGGGCACGGAACCGGTGGAGGACAGAACAGAAGGCGGGGTAAGGCGCATGCAGGACGGCTACACGCTCACACATGAACATATGACCATCGCCCTCAGCCCCGGGGACCTGGGGACGGACTCCTTTGACGCCCTCTGCGGGGACCTGCGGGAGCTCTACGGCTGGGGCGTGCGGCGCATTGTGGACCTGACCAACCCCACCATGGGCCGGGACCCGGACTATACCCGGCGCCTCTCCCAGGCCACCGGCATCCGCATCCTGAACGCCACCGGCTACTACCTGGAGCCGGACATCCCGGCGTCGGTGGACCGGCGCAGCATACAGGACCTGGCCGCGGAGGCCCTCCGGGAGCTGCGGGACGGCACCGCCGCCGTCATCGGGGAGATCGCCTGGTCCCCGGAGCCCGGCCCCCGGGAACGGAAGACCTGGGAGGCCATGTGCCTCGCCGCCCGGGAGACCGGGGCGCCGGTCTTCACCCACCCCTCCCTGGGCCCCCAGCAGCTGCTGCAGGCGGAGTATCTCATCTCCCGGGGCGTGGACCCCGGCCGGATCGTCATCGGGCATATTGAGTTCTTCCCCTCCGACGAGGCCCTCCGCCGGGTGCTGGAGACCGGGGTGTACATCGGCCTGGACATGATCGGCAAAGACGGCCCGGACCGGGACGAGTACCGGGCGGACCTGGCCCGGACCGTCATCGGCTGGGGCTACGGGGACCGGCTGCTGCTCTCCACGGACCTCTGCCGCAGGCGGGACCTGAAGGCCTGCGGCGGCTACGGCTACGGCTGCCTCTTCCGGGAGTTCCTGCCCCGGCTTGAGCGGCGGGGCGTCACCCGGCAGCAGATGGACCTGCTGCTGAAGGCGAACCCCGACCGGCTTCTGGGCCCCGTCGGCGGGGAGCCGGGGCGCCCGGGCAGCCTCACAACCTGAAATGACAAGAACCGCCAGGGGCGGCTCCGGAACCCGGAGCCGTCCCCTTTTATCTGCCGGCGTCTCTCAGCCCTTCTCCCAGGTCTCTTCTCAGGTCTCCTCTCCGCCGCCCTGCCCGTCCAGGACCCTCTGCCAGTAGATTGCCTGCTCCCCCGGCGTCAGCAGCTGGTAGCAGGCGTCGAAAAAGCAGCGGGTGATCTCCGCCTCGCTCTTCGCCCCCAGGTTCCGGACCACCCGGAGGCCGTTCTCCCGGTTCATCAGCTCCCACAGCCGCCCGAAGGTTCCGGCGCCGGCCCGCATCAGGCCGTTGGAGGAGCGGACGGAGAGGGACAGCTCGTCAATGCTGCAGTCCCGCATCCGCTGTTTGTACGGCACCTGAACCCGGGCCCCGGGGCAGCGGGCCTGCAGCGTCGCGTAGAGGCCCTGCCGCGCCGAAAGCTCCCGCAGGCGGACCGCCCGCTCCGAAACGTCCGGCGGGAGCGGCTCCGCCTCCCGGGCCGGGGCGGGCCGGTTTCGCTTCCCGGGTTCCCAGGTGATCCAGAGCTTCCCGGCGATATAGTCCTCGTAGGCGCCCCGGTCCAGCCTGAACCGGCCCCAGCGGGTACTCACTTCATACCATTCATCCAGAATAAAAATGCACCTCATCTTTCCCTACTCCCGGAAAAACAGGCGCAAAAAGTCCAGTCGCGGGACTGGATTGTACCTATCGTGCAAGCTTTGGCACCTTTCTCTCCGGGAGGTTGCCGTGCGGTCATCGGGCTTGTCCCTCGCGCATCTCTTATAGGTTGTTGTGTTTTGATTTCGATCTGTGCACTGATCTTGAGGGGATCATAGCACAGCGGAAGGAATTTGTCAAGATTCTTGCAACCCACCCGGGTGTTCCAGCTCTGCCCAGTCCCCTCCGTCCATGAAAAAGCCGCCCCTGAGGGCGGCTTAAAATGGGGTTCAAGAGGCCGCTGGTTCAAATCCAGTCACTCGGACCAAAACGCTGAAATCATTAGTGATTTCAGCGTTTTCTTTATATTCTTTTCTGAAAAACAGCACTCTTGATTTTTACTACTAGAAGGGGGATTCAAGCGAGCCGCATAGGAGACGAATTTCAGTAAAATCAATCGCGTCAGCAGAGGAAGAAATCAAGAGTTTCATTTTTGCAAAGAAAGCAAAGGGGCTTGCTGGCAAGACATCGTTCTTTCGGGTCCGGATGGCTGATCCGATCCGCCGACAAGGCATGGATCAAGGGAGAAAGCAGAAAGGCCCTGTATAACGCGCTCATCTGCGCAGGAATCGAAGAGGAAGAATTCGACTGCCTCTTTAAGCAGTACGAAGATGGCCTTTATCATTTTCGGGTACGCACATTCTGGATGAATTATGAGTTCTACGTCGATGCCGGCAGCAGTGAGGTGCTGGGGATGAATACTGAGCCGTTGGTTTATCGCGAAGACCTTTGCCTGTGTGAGCCGGCCGATGACGCGCTGTCCGCCGTCGCCTGATGGCATTGCAGATTTACACTTGGAGGAAAGAAATGAAACAATTCAAACGACTTGTACTTGTTGGTTTAATTCTCGCAATGATTCTGGCTGCCTGCGGCTGCGCCTTTGGCGGTCAAAAAAAGATTGGGAAAGATAGCGCTCTGCAGGCTGCATTGGATCACGCCGGATTGACGGCAGACCAGGTGAAAGACATTGACATTGAATTTGAGCGTGGCGTCGGTTCCTCGTGGTATGAAGTGGATTTTGAATCCGGAATCGTCGAGTATGACTATAAAGTCGATGCCTTTACCGGTGAGGTCCTTGCTTCGGCCATGGATTGAAGGACGCACCCCGCATGACACGTGTGGTGCAGCATAGATTGAAAATTACCTCCCAGATAATTTGAGGCGCCCGCTCAAAGCGGGCGCCTCGTTGTCAATCTTCCTTATTCAGCAGTTCTGAAGGGATTCTTTTATCCCGGTAGTAGAAAAGCCGGTCCCGGTCATCAACCGGCCGGAGCACGCGGCAGGGCGTTCCCACTGCCACCACGCCGGATGGGATATCCTTTGTTACAACACTGCCTGCGCCGATCACCGTGTTATCCCCCACAGTCACGCCGGGGAGAACGATCACGCCTGCGCCAAGCCAGCAGTTATTCCCTATGAATACCGGCTGGTTAAACTGATACCCCTCCTGTCGAAGCTCCGGCAGGACCGGGTGACCGGCTGTCGCAATGGTTACATTGGGACCGATCATGGTGTAATCCCCAATATAAATATGGGTATCATCCACCAGTGTCAGATTGAAATTGGCCCAGATGTTCCGCCCCAGATGCAGATGTGCTCCGCCCCAGTTGGCGTGCATGGGCGGTTCGATATAGCTCTCCTCGCCGACCTCCGCCAGCATCTGACGCAGCAAAGCCATGCGTTTTTCCATCTCCGAGGGCCGGGTGGCGTTGTATTCATACAGCAGCTCCATGCATTTGCTCTGTTCCTCAGCAATGGCCGGGTCCAGCGGCAAATACAGCTCTCCGCTGTGCAGAACATCCAGCACAGACATGTCGGCTTACTTCTTCTGGATATACTTCAGGCAGTCGATGGTGACAGCTGCAAGAATGATCATGCCGGAGAAGACAAACTGGAGGTTGGTATCCACACCGAGAACCGTCAGGGAATAGGTCAGTGCGGTAAAGATCAGGACACCGACAACAATACCCGAAATCTTACCGATGCCGCCGCTGAAAGAGATTCCGCCAACCACGCAGGCCGCGATGGCGTCAGTCTCCCAGCCCTGGCCGTAAGAGGCCGAACCGGAGCCCACCATACGGATGCATTCAAGCCAGGCGCCGAAACCGTAAAGAATACCGGCAATTGCAAAGGCCGTGATGGTCACCTTGAACACATTAATACCGGATGCGGCAGCCGCTTCCGCATTTCCGCCGACGGCGTACATATTCTTTCCCAGCGTTGTCCTGTTCCAGACAAAATACATGATGGCGACTGCCGCGACCGCCCACAGAATGATGGTCGGGAACCGGCCGATCTTCGGCATGATCATCTTGGGGATTGAAACTTCAATCGCACCGAAGGAAACACCCTTGGTAGCAAAAGTCATCAGGCCGAACATGATCAGCATATTCGCCATGGTGGAAATAAAGGGGTGAATCTTAAAGCGCGCCGTAAAGAAGCCCGCAATGGATGCAAAAGTTGTTGTCACGATGCAGCAGACGACCAGCGCCATAATCACACGCACACCGACCGGCAGCATGGTGAAATCATAGATGTGACCAAAGAGTGCGCCGGTGTTGATCCCTTTATGCATGATCATCGTGGAGAGAACCATGCTGGTACCGACCATACGGCCGACGGAAAGATCAGTTCCGCCCAGCAGGATCAGGCCGCCGACACCCAGAGCAAGGAACATGCGCGGCGATGCCGCCTGCAGGATGTTCAGGATGTTGTTTACCGTCAGCAGCTTTGTGTTCTTGACCACGGGCGCCAGAATGCAGAGCAGGATAAAGACACAGATGATGACGATATACAGTCCGTTTGCCAGAAAGAACTGCCTGGTGTTAAAGGTGTACTTGTAGTTTTCCCATTTCTGCTTCCTTTTTTCCTTCTGGGTGAAATGGGAAAGCCGGAGCAGGTCAATCAGGTGATAGCGGTATGCATAGGCATTGTGTCTGCGGTCCTTGATCTCCTGCAGGGTGGAGTCATGCTTGAGTTTGGCGTCAAACTGGCGGTTTTTGTAAACGTACTTTTCGTCCTTGATTTCGCCCTGATCCGTAAGGCCTGCAAGTTCCTTCTCATGCTCGGCCTTCAGCTCCGCCAGTTCCGCGGCATAGCGGCTTTCCTCGGCAGCCTTCTGAGCATCGCAAGATTTTGCCACCGGGTCAAAATACTGGCTGTCGTAGTTTTTGTCAAGATATGAGACGGCGTCGCGGATGAGTTCATTGATTTTGGCTTTGTGCTGCGCTTCTATCGCTTTCGCCTCTGCCAGCTTCTCCTGATCAGCGGCGATGATCGCCTTTTTCTCTTCTTTGGAGTGGTTGGCATTTTCCTTGATAATCGCGATATGGTTGCTCAGGGCAACTACTTTGTCCGTGCCGTCCGCGCGCAGGGCGTTGATCTGCTCCTGAATTGCGCCGACATAGCTGTCAATCGGTTTCAGCAGTTCCTGCTCTTCCTCATAACTGAGGATCCTGTCATTTTTGGCCATGTGTTTCCCTCTCCTCCACTCAAAGGTATTTGGCACTCAGCCTCAGGAGTTCCTCCTGATCTGTTTCCTTCGTGTTGACAATGCCGGCAAGCCGTCCGTTGGACATGACGCCGATCCGGTTGGTAATGCCGAGGATTTCCGGCATTTCAGAAGAAACCACGATAATCGCCTTGCCCATCTTCGCCATCTTTAAAATCAGCTCGTAGATTTCATACTTCGCGCCGACGTCAATGCCGCGGGTAGGCTCATCCATCAGGAACACTTCCGGGTCTCTTTCCAGCCACTTGCCAAAAATCACTTTTTGCTGGTTTCCGCCCGACAGAGCCGTAATGGCATCCGTCGGTCCCATGCACTTGGTATGCATGATGTTGATTTCATTCGCGGTCGCTTTCACCATTTTGTCTCTGGAAAGGGCGAAGCCGGTCATATAATGAGGAAGATTGGTAATCGTCGTATTGAAGACCAGATCACCCTCCAGGAACAGGCCGGTTGACTTTCTCTCTTCGGTAATCATCGCGAACCCGTGCATCATCGCTTCCTTGGCACTGTTAAAGGACATCAGCTTGTTTCTATAGTAGACCCGGCCGGCCGCTCTCGTCCGAACGCCGAACATGGTTTCCAGCAGTTCACTGCGTCCCGCGCCGACCAGACCGTACAGGCCGAAGATCTCGCCCTCGCGGACATCAAAGGAGATATCCTTCAGATTCGGTTCGTATTTTGTGGACAGATGCTGGACCGAGAGCACAACGTCTCCGGGTGTGTTATCGATTTTCGGGAATCGGTTGCCGAGTGGACGGCCGACCATGTAGGTGATCAGCTGGTTCATGTCGGTTTCATCTGTCTTCTGGGTCACAATCATTTTACCGTCACGAAGCACGGAGACCTCATCGCAGATCTCGAAAATCTCATCCATCTTATGGGAGATGTAAATCAGGGAGATTCCCTGTTCCTTCAGGTTGCGCATCATCTCGAACAGCTTGGCAACCTCTCTCACCGTAAGGGATGACGTCGGTTCGTCCAGAACGATCAACTTGGCATTGTAGGAAATTGCCTTGGCAATTTCCACCATTTGGCGTGTGGAGACCGACATCGTCTTCATGGGGGCAGACAGGTTCACGGTCATGTTCAGCTTCCGAAACAGTTCGGTCGCTTCCGTCTTCATCCGGTTCTCGTCGACTCTGCCGAAGGAGCTGAGCGGAAAACGGCCGAGGTAAAGGTTGTCGAGAACATTCCGCTCCAGGCACTGGTTCAATTCCTGATGCACCATCGCAACGCCGTTTTCAAGCGCGTCCTTCGGGCCGCTGAAGTTGACTTCCTTTCCGTCAAGCAGGATGGTTCCTTCATCCTTCTGGTAGGTGCCGAAAAGGCATTTCATCATGGTGGATTTTCCTGCCCCGTTTTCTCCCATCAGGCCCATGATGCTGCCTTCCTTTACATCCAGATCAATGTGATCCAGCACGCGGTTTCGCCCGAAGGATTTGCACAAACCCCGGATGGAAAGGATGTTTTTCGCATTTTGCTCTGCCATTCTTTATATCATCCCTGCCTTTTGCAAGCACATATACTTTACTGAGAGCACAGCTCTCAGGCTGAATACCCGTTTGATAAGTCTTCGGAAGCCCGTCTTCGCATGGGGCTCCCGGATCATTTTGGTTACAAAGAAGCGGGTCATCAGGAAGAAGACCTCCTGATGACCCGTCTTCTTACTTAAAGATTAGGGTTGTTCGCAGTTCAGACTCACGCGAGCTTGGCCATGTAAGACGCACCGTTGTCCGTCTTAACCATGTTGATGCAGAAGCCTTCATAGGCATCGGGGTTCGCCAGACGGTCAATGATGTTTCCTTCGGTCTGGCCGTCGCCCTTGACGTACTCGACATCGAGGTTCAGGACACCGTCATAGTTCTCCAGCTGCGGGAGATAGGTGGAGTTCAGGAAGTTATCGGTGGAGTTGAAGATATCCAGCCAGACTTTCTTCACGGGCGCGTCGGTCTCAGACAGCTGATTGTTGAACAGCGCGTTGGGGGCGGTGGCATCCAGGAAGTTCTCGTAGTTCTCCGCTGTCACGGCGCCGTTCAGGGCGTAGAAGCAGCGGGTCGCTTCATCATAGTAGAACAGATCGTCGGACAGAACGTTGCCGGCAGCATCCGGAATGCTGATACCGGTCATGATGTCCACGCCGTCCAGAGCATTGCGCAGGGTGCGGAGAGTCAGGTAAGCCTGAACGTCGGCGTTCTGGGAAATGGTGCCGCAGTAGCCGTCAGCAATGGCGGCGACAGCGTCGCTGTTTGCGTCATAACCGAAGGTGGGAACACCCTGGTCCTTGGACCATGCGTTGAAGACGGCCATGCCCATGCCGTCGTTGTTGGAGACAACAACATCAATCTGATCGCCGAAAGCGGCGCTCCAGGTGTTGATGGCGTTACCGGCAGTGGGGGCATCCCAGGTGGCACCGGAGTTGTTCTTCATTTCCTGAGAGGCGAGCTCGCGGACAACGAATTCCTTGCCGTCAATGGTGATGGCGCCGTCCTGAACATTCGAAGCGGAACCGTCGGTATTGGTGCCGATGGGGGTAGGATCAACATCGTTGATGTCACCGACCTCGGTCTTGCCCTGAGCGCTGTCGGGAACAGCAGTGCCGAGAGCCAGACGTGCGCCGCGAGTACGGGCGATGGAGTCGTTGTGGCCGACGTCACCGATGCAGAGCACGTAGCCGATGATGCCGTCGCCGTTGCGGTCGAGCTCAGCACCGTGGGACTGGAGATAGGAAACGATCATTTCGCCCTGCAGGACAGCACCCTGGATGGCATCAAAGCCGACATAATAGGTGTCTTTGTTCCAGGTCAGCGCATCCATATCCAGTTCACCGGTCTGGCTGTTTGACGGCTGACGGTTGAACCAAATCACGGGCTTGTCGGCGTTGGCGACCTGAGCAGGGGCTTCTGCTGCGGGTGCCTCAGCGGCGGGAGCTTCGGCGGCGGGAGCTTC
>CAMONN010000046.1 GCA_946620645.1 uncultured Clostridia bacterium | reverse complement strand
ATTGACAAGCCCGTTCCGTGCGTGTATAATGCACTAAAAGTTCAAGGAATATGCACTGTGAAGAGCAGGAGTACGCATTCTACAGCAGCCCAGAGAGGGGACGGATGGTGAAAGTCCCTCTGCTGACATGCGGAAGGTCGGCTTGGAGTGTCCGGTGTGAAGGTCCCGGTTTTCCGGGTTCTGTGTAAGGCCGGCGTTAGGCCCGCGTCAAGGGCTGCTAAAGTGCTGTGACGGCATCCGGTTTCGGATGCTGCGCAGAATTCAGGTGGTACCGCGGTTTACATCGCCCTGAAGCTGGAGCTTCGGGGCGGTTTTATTTGGACCGCTGCTTCCGGTAAAGCAGGCAGTCCCCATCGGTGTCTGTGCCGGCAGCACACAGCAAGTCGTTGAATTCTAATTCTCTTTGGAGGTTTCCCATGAAAGAACTGCCGAAAGTGTACGATCCCCATACCGTGGAGTCACGGATTTATGACTTTTGGGAAAAAGGCGGCTGGTTCCGCGGCGTGCGGGATGAAAAGAAAAAGCCCTTTTCCATTGTCATGCCTCCCCCCAACGTCACCGGTCAGCTGCATATGGGGCACGCCCTGGACGCCACCCTGCAGGACATTCTGACCCGCTATAAGCGCATGCAGGGCTATGCCGCCCTGTGGCTGCCCGGTCAGGACCACGCCGGCATCGCAACCCAGATCCGTGTGGAAGAGGATCTTCGCAAGAACGAAGGTCTGACCCGCTATGACCTGGGCCGCGACAAGTTCCTGGAGCGCGTCTGGGCCTGGAAGAACCAGTACGGCAACCGCATCATCGAGCAGCAGAAGCGCCTCGGCGTCTCCTGCGACTGGGAGCGCAACCGCTTCACCATGGATGACATCTGCGCCAAGGCCGTTCGGGAGACCTTCTGCGAGCTCTACGACAAGGGCCTCATTTACAAGGGCCGCCGCATCATCAACTGGTGCCCCCACTGCCGCACGGCGCTTTCCGATGCCGAAGTGGAATACAAGGATATGCCCGGCCATTTCTGGCACATCCGCTACCCGATTGAGGGCTCCGACGAGGAGTTCATCATCGCCACCACCCGGCCCGAGACCATGCTGGGCGATACCGGCGTCGCCGTTCACCCGGATGATGAGCGCTACAAGCACCTGGTGGGTAAAAACGCCATTCTTCCGCTGGTGGGCAGAAAGCTCCCCATTGTCGCCGACGAGTATGTGGAACTCGGCTTCGGTACCGGCGCCGTCAAGATGACGCCCTGCCATGACCCCAATGACTACGAAGTCGGCCTGCGTCACAATCTCGAGCAGGTCCAGTGCATTGATGAAGATGCGAAAATCATCAATGGCGGCAAGTACAACGGCATGGACCGCTATGAAGCCCGTGAAGCTATTGTCAAGGACCTGGAAGAGCAAGGCTATCTGGTCAAGGTTGAGCCGTACAACCATAACGTCGGCTGCTGCTACCGCTGCGGCAGCGTGGTGGAGCCGCTGACCAGCCCCCAGTGGTTTGTCAGGATGAAGCCCCTTGCCGAAGCCGCTATCGACGTGGTCAAGGACGGACGCATTAAATTTGTGCCGGAGCGCTTCACCAAAACCTATCTGAACTGGATGGAGAATGTGCACGACTGGTGCATCTCCCGTCAGCTCTGGTGGGGCCACCAGATCCCCGCCTGGTACTGCGATGACTGCGGTGAAGTGACAGTTTCCCGGGAGGATCCGACCTGCTGCGCTCACTGCGGCAGCAGGAACATCCGCCGGGAAGAGGACGTACTGGACACCTGGTTCTCCTCCGCGCTGTGGCCTTTCTCAACCATGGGCTGGCCGGAAAAAACCGAGACTCTGGACTACTGGTATCCCACCAGCGTCATGGTCACAGGCTACGATATTATTTTCTTCTGGGTGGCGAGGATGATTTTCTCCGGCATGGAGCAGATGAAGGAGGAGCCCTTCCACACGGTGTTCATTCACGGTCTGGTCCGCGACAGTCTCGGGAGGAAGATGTCCAAATCCCTCGGCAACGGCATTGACCCTCTGGAGATGGCGGATCAGTTCGGCGCCGATGCCCTTCGCTTTAACCTCATCACCGGAAACTCTCCCGGAAACGACATGCGCTTCTATGTGGAAAAGTGCGAAGCCATGCGCAACTTCTGCAACAAGCTGTGGAACGCCTCCCGTTTTGTAATGATGAACCTGACCATCACCGAAAACGCGCTCCCAGACGTGACCGAACTTGAAGACAAATGGATCCTCTCCCGGCTGAACGACGTGGTGAAGGAAGTCTGCGAAAATATGGATCACTTTGAGCTGGGTGTTGCCGCAGGCAAGATTTACGACTTCATCTGGGATGACTTCTGCGACTGGTACATTGAACTGACCAAGCCCCGGCTGAACAGCGGCGATGAGGCCGCCAACCGCGGAGCACAGCAGGTTCTGCTGTATGTGCTGACGGAGATTCTCAAGCTCCTGCATCCCTTCATGCCCTTTATCACAGAGGAAATCTGGCAGGCGCTGCCCCACGAGGGCGAGGCCCTGATGGTGGCGGAGTATCCCGTCTTCCGTCCGGAGCTCTCCTTCCCCGAGGACGCCCGCCGCTTTGAAACCGTGATGGACGCCATCAAGGCGGTCCGCGCCCGGCGTTCGGAAATGAACGTCCCGCCTTCCCGCAAGGCCCACCTGATGATCGTGACGCAGGAGGCCGAAGCCTTTGAGGCCGGGCAGGCCTATATCATGAAGCTGGCTTACGCCAATGAGGTCAGTGTTCTGGATACCGTACCTGCAGACGCCGAGGAGATGGTAACCGCCGTTACGGACAATGCCCGGATGTTTATGCCGATGGCGGATCTGGTGGACCTTGAAAAGGAACGGGCCCGTCTCCACAAGGAACTTGAAAACGCCGAAAAGCAGCTGCAGGCTCAGATTGGAAAGCTCTCCAACCAGAACTTTGTCACCCGCGCGCCCGAGGCCGTTGTGAACACAGAACGCGAAAAGAAGGCAAAACTGGAAGCCCTGATTGAAAATCTGAAGCTGAATCTCTCACACCTGGGCTAACCCCCTGACGGTGGGAGAGCATGGAGGATTGACGACATTATGACCGATAAAGAAGTATCCAAACTGAACCGGCGGGATCTGCTGGAGCTTCTGCTGGAAGTCCAGACCGAGAACGAGACCCTGCGGCTGAACTGTGTCAATCTCACCCGTCAGGCAGACGAGCTGCGTGAAAAGTTAACTCAAAAGGAAGATGAGCTGCGCAGGGCAAAAGGGGGTTCCGCCGGCGCAGACTGGCAGGCCGCCGCGCTCCTGAAAGAAGCCCGGGAAACCGCGGACAGTGTCGCGGCAACCCAGCGGGAGCAGCACGCCGCCCAGGATCAGCTGCTGCAGGAGCGCGACATGCGTCTCCGGGAACGGGAAGACTACCTGAACCGGCAGGAGGTTCAGCTGAATCAGCGCAGCCACGAAGTCCGCAGCGAGGCGGAACGCATCCTGGCGGAGGCGCGGCAGGCGGCGGCGGAAATCCGCCGGAAGGCCGAAACAGATGCCGCCACCAGAACCCACGGCGCTGAGGAGGCGGCCTCTGAAACCCTCCGGAAAGCCCGGGAGGCGGCCGCGCGTACCGAACAGGACGCCGCCGCACTGGCCGAGCGCCTGATCCGGCAGGCTCAGGAAGACAGTGACGCCTTCTGGAAGGACGTCAACACGGCGCTGCTGAGACAGGTGTCTTCAGGAAAGGAGACTGAAAATGAATCCTGACCAGATGCCTCCCTCCGGCTCCGACCGCCCGACTATTGAACAGCTTCGGGCCGAGCTCACCCGCATCTCCGGCGGAGGAAGCCGGAAAGAACCGGGCGGGCCTTCCGGGAAAAGCCGGAAAAAGGGCCGCGGATTCCTGCGCTTTCTCCTGATTCTGCTGCTGATTGCCGCCCTGCTGGCCGCAGCCGTGATTCTGCTCTTTCCCGCTTTTGTGGTATACGGCAGCTCCATGGTGCCCGCGCTGCACGAAGGAGATCTGGTCCTTGCCGCAGCAACGGATGCGCCCGCACGGGGTGACCTGGTGGCGTTCCGCAGCGGTGAACGCGTGCTCATCAAGCGCGTGATCGGCTGCCCGGGAGATCAGATTGAGGTACAGGATGACGGGAGCGTCCTCATTAACGGTGAACGTCTGAAGGAACCCTGGGCCATTCTCAACAGTGATTCCGCCGGTGAACTGGACTACCCGGTCACGCTGCCCGAAGACGGTTACTTCGTGATGGGCGACAACCGCGGCAGCTCCGTGGATTCCCGATTCAAAGTGCTGGGCGTCATCAAAGGCGGAGACATGCTGGGGCGCCTGGTTCTGCGGGTCTGGCCTCTGAGCCGCATTTCCCTGCTGGCGCCGGATGCTTTCCCGGCTCTGCTGAAGTCCGTTCGCCTGCCCTTCAATCCCGGCCGGTAAAGCGGTCGACAACATGAAAGTAAAAGACTGTTTCGAATCCGGTCCCTCTGTCGGGTGTTCCGGTGGAAACAGTCTTTTTCCATATGCGGATTTCAGTTTAGCTCAGGCTCATGCGCCGGTACAGGCGTCCCCTGCTCTGCCGCTGTCTTCGGCCTTCCGGCCTCCGTCAGCACCCGGCAGCTGCGGATCCCGTAATACCGGAAGAGGCGCAGCGCCGCCTCGTCAATACGCTCCCCGCAGAGGACAATCGGCACCGCGGGGGGACAGCTGACACCGGGATCCGAAAGAATTCTCCCGAGGCTCTCCTCCGCAGGGATCTCCTCAAAGGGTGAAAGCACCGCCTCCCGAAGGCTCATCACCGGGTTCGGTCTCCCCGGTTCCGGAGGGCATGTCCGGACCGGGTCCCGCTTCGGCAGTCCGGCAAGGCATTCTCCCAGCCTCCGGTATTCCTGCTCCCCGGTTTCAGGGGAGGGCATCAGGACCAGGTAATCCGGGTCATAAAACTCACAGAAGATCCCCCGGTCCCGGAGCACCGCCGCAAGCTCAGCTCCGGTATAACCCTGTTTCTTCGGAAGCAGGGTGATTTTCATGGGTTCATCCCCCGCCAAGTGCCAGCCCAGTCCCTGCAGATCCTTCTTCAGCGCCCGGATTCTGTCCGCAGTCTCCCGCAGCCGTGCCGGGTACCCTTCCGCCAGCAGGCGGTTCATCCCGTCCAGCGACTGGAGTGTCAGGTAGGAGGGACTGGTACTGGCAAACAGCGCCATCGCCCGGTCCGCCATCGGCAGCAGGGCCGCCGGACAGGTCTGTCCCATATGCAGCCAGGCACCGCCGGTCAGCACCGGCAGGGTTTTATGGGCCGAATCACAGCAGAGGTCAGCTCCCTGCTCCAGCGGATGCAGGCCTTCCCCGAGGAAACGGAGGTACGCCCCGTGGGCGTTATCCACCAGCAGAAGGGCGGCGTTCCGGTGGCAGAGTTCCGCCAGCGGCCGCAGGTCTGTCTGACAGCCCAGATAATCTGGGCTCGTCACATAGACGGCCGTGGGGGCGGTCTCAGGGTTTTCAAACAGCGGTTCCAGTTCCTCCGGCGTCACCCGGCAGGTCAGCAGGCCAACCTCTTTCCCCTCCGGTTTGAGGGCATCCCGGCCATAGAGCCAGACCGGCTCCAGCCCCAGCAGGGCCGCCGCCTCCGGGAAGACGCGGTGGGCGTTCCGTCCGGCGGCAATGCGGGGCCGTCTGCCAAGAAGCGCAGCGTGCTGAAGCGCCAGGTACAGCATGGCCCGGATGCAGAGGGAGGAACCCTCCGTCGAGTATACCGTCCGGACGCTGCCGAAGAGTTCGGAGGCATGAGCTTCACTTTCCCGCAGGATACCCTCCGGAGCATACAGCACATCAGCGCCCGGGATCTCCGTAATATCCAGCGCTTCCGGGCCCAGAACCGTTTTCCCCTTATGGCCGGGCATATGCAGGCGCCCGGGGTTTCCGGCCGTATAGCGCCGGACGAAGTCACAGACGGGGGTGTCCATCAGCTCTCCGCTGTCTGTGCCGCCGCACCGGCATCTGCCCTCGCCGCCGCCATCATGATGGCGCATTCCATCCGTTTTCTGAAGAGCTCACAGCCGGCTTCATACACGCCGGTGATGCTCCCGGTAGCGTGATAGGCGTTGGCGGCGCATCCGCCGGAGCAGTACAGCCGCGCCCAGCAGTCCCGGCACTCGGGCTTGGCATAGACATTGCAGGCGGCAAATTCCCCGCGCACCTCCGGGTTATCAATGCCGTGCCAGATGTCGCCAAGGCGGAAACGCTCCTCCCCGACGAACTGGTGGCAGGGGTAGAGGTCACCGCCGGGCGTTACCGCCATGTATTCTGTTCCGGAGCCGCAGCCGGAAATTCTCTTGTAGATACAGGGGCCCCCTGCCAGATCCAGCATGTAATGATAGAAGGTAAAGGGTCTGCCCTCTTTCTCCCTCTCCAGCATCAGCAGGGCCAGCTCCTCATACTGGCGCTTGACGATCTCCAGATCCTCCGCCGTGAGAGCGGACGGATCCTCCGGGGCACAGACCACCGGCTCCATGCTCAGCTCTGTAAAGCCCAGATCCAGCATCTGCCGGATATCCTGGAGGAAGTCCGGATTCCGGTGTGTGAAAGTGCCGCGCATATAGTAATTCTTCCCGCCTCTGGCCTGAACCAGGCGCTGAAACTTCGGTACGATCCGCTCCCAGCTGCCATTACCGGCATAGTCCACACGGTAACGGTCGTGGACTTCCTTCCGGCCGTCCAGGCTCAGCACCACGTTGCTCATCTCCCGGTTGCAGAAATCGATGACATCGTCATCAATCAGCATGCCGTTGGTCGTGAGCGTAAAGCGAAAATGCTTCCCGGTCTCCTTTTCCCGTGTGCGGGCGTAGGCGACCAGCTCCTTCACCACATCGAAGTTCATAAGCGGTTCCCCGCCGAAAAAGTCTACTTCCAGGTTGTGCCTGGTACCGGAGTGCTCAATCAGGAAATCCAGGGCCCGGCGGCCAACCTCCGCACTCATTATCGCCCGCTCGCCATGGTATCTGCCCTGACTGGCAAAGCAGTAGGAGCAGTTCAGGTTGCAGGTGTGGGCCACGTGGAGGCACAGGGCCTTAATCACGTCTCCGCCGCGCTCCTTCAGGGTTCCGGCCGAATCCGCCCAGGTATCCGGGGTAAACAGCTGCCCGTCCTCTTCCAGTGCCCGGATTTCGTCATAGCACAGAGCGAGCTCTTCTTCGGATACCGACGCATCGCCCCGGAAGCGCTCCCTCATGGCCGTGAGAACGCCCTCCCGCGGCATTGTCTCATAAAGGGCTATCATTTCATAAGCCAGCTCGTCCACCAGGTGCACCGCCCCTGAGCAGACATCCAGCACAATGTTATAGCCGTTGAGCTGATATTGGTGAATCATCCCGGTTTCCTCCTCCGCACATGAAAAATGCCGCCTTGCGGCGGCATTGTTCTGCCTGATCTGGCCTTACTTTCTCGCTTCCGCGTTCTCACACTGCTGGTTTGCAATCCCGCAGCTGGTCTTGCAGGCGGACTGGCAGGAAGTCTGGCACTCACCGCAGCCACCCTTCCGGGCGCTTTCGCACAGGTTGCGGGTCTTCAAGGTAACAATATGTTTCCGTTCCATTTTCAGAACCTCCGGGTTTCTGTTGATGTTTTTTTATACCATAGAACGCCGGTGAAGTCAAGTGTTTTGCCCGGTCTATGCTTTACCGGCCCTCGTCGGCCGTGGCAACCGGGTTGCCCTCCAGATCCGTCAGGATCAGACTGCCGTCTTCCCCGGACATGCTGACCAGCAGCTCGTGCAGGCCGTCGGCATCCGTGTAGCGCAGCATGGCAGAGGGCAGGTCGCCGGGAATCTCCAGTGTTACCTGCAGAGCCGCATCCCTGAGGCTGCCGCAGAAGAAAGCCTGGCTCTGGGGGATAAAGCTCTCTCCAAAGCTTCCGGTCCAGATGGACAGATTCAGCGCCTCACCCTGGCAGAAGAGCAGCCAGGTACCGCCGTCCTCTCCCACCGTCACCCGGTCGACAATATCCATGCTGCCTTCCGGCACCATCTCCATGGACATGAATTCCAGCTCCGCCGTCTGAGCCGCCGCTGCAGGAATCCAGCGGGCGTCCAGGGAAGCTGCGAGCTTTTCATAGGGGATCACAAAGTCCACCGGCCCCGCGGCATAGGGTCCCAGTTCGTAAATGGCGGAGGCAACGTGGAAGCCGTCCTCACCCGGGTACCAGGCGCCATCCCGCATCATGGCGTTAAAGGCCGCCTGATAGTCATTTTCAAACAGTTCGGGATCGATGCGGGAAGAATAGTAACCCTCCGCATCTTCATTCACCAGTGCGGTCATCTCCGACACCAGCTGCGCCTTCAGGGCTTCCTCGTCCGGCCCCACAGAGGCGAGAGTCAGGCGCTCGCCCGTCCGGGCATCGAAGCAGACCGCTTCATCCAGATAGCTTCCATGGGCACCGGCCATATAGACTTCGTAATGAACGTTGAAAACACAGATTTCGCTGTCGGCCCGCAGGGCTTCAACGGTACGGGCGGAATAAAACTCCGCCTGCATCCCCTCGCCCTCTGCGGCCGAGTTGTAGTGGGACTCCGCCGCGCCCAGCATGGCGCTGTACCCGAACATGAAGGTATCTCCTTCCTCGTCGGTACCGTTGTACCACTCCTCTTCCAGGCTGGCCATGGTCTCGGTGATCTTCGCCGCGGCGTCAGGGTTCACATCCGACTGCACCTGTACGGTATCCCAGGTAAAGGTCAGAATCCGTTCCTCTCCGGTAACGGGGTCAAAGGCTTCACGGGTGGTGCGCTCCAGCTGGATCGTCATACCCCGTTCCGCATCGGTCCCCTCGGGGGTGATGCCGCCGGGACCAATGGGGGAAATGACATACCCGTCCTCGGTCATGGCGGCGGAATCCGCCGTTTCGTCTGTCACCGCCGCATCCGCAGCGGCAGCTTCAGCGTTTTCCTCCGGCTGGACCGTCTCAGCCGCCGGTTCGGCATTCGCAGCCGGCTCCGCCGTTGAAGCGGCAGCCGCCTGAGTTTTCCCCGAAAAAGCGCATCCCGCCAGCATGATTACCATTGCCAGCAGCAGACAAAGGCTCTTTTTCATGTTATTCTCCTTTTCAATCTGAAACTGCGCGCACAACGGTCTGAAAGAGGGACCGCTGCAGCGTCCAGTGGGGATTATAGTCCCCGACGCTGTTCCCTTCAACACTATTTTGTGAACAATCCCCCGGCATACCGGAGTCTCCGCACCGGGGACCGGGTTCAGAAATTGTTCCCGCTTTTCAAGGTTTCCTCTTGCTTTTCAGGCACGTTTGGTTTATTCTTATGTCATCACCAATGAAACGGGAGGCTCCAAATATGGGTAAATTTGTCGTTCGCAAGGTAAAAACCGG